>JAUYJC010000538.1 GCA_030688735.1 Deltaproteobacteria bacterium | reverse complement strand
GCGGCAGATCCTTTTTAAGATAGGGGCCGTCCCAGCGATCCAGCGTTCCCGGCTTTTGCCGCAGCGCCTGCAGGCCCTCTTCCGTGCTCGGATAGCGTCCCACGTCGAGGCGAAAAGTGTCCAGCGCGGTGCCGAGCAGCTCGATCTGAGCCTGCGCCGCCTTGAGCTTCGCTTTTTCCTCCTGGCGGATGAATTGCGGCAACACCAGCCCGGCAAGCAGACCGATAATGATCACGACGACCATGAGCTCGACGAGCGTAAAGCCACAAGAATCAGCCAGCAGTCGGCGGTAAGCAGGGGACACTCGGCGCAAGACGCGAGACAGAAAATTCCGGCTGCAACCTGCCATATGATGTCCGTTTATTGATTTTTCAGAATGGTAAATCATTGATACTAAATATCGCTAGCAACATGGAGATGACGACGATACCGATCACCATCCCCATCCCCAGGATCAATGCCGGCTCCAATAAGGAAGTTAGTCTCTTCGTCGTGCGCTTGACCTCCTGGTCGTAAAACCCGGCGACTTCGGCGAGCATGCCGTCCAGCTTGCCCGTCTCCTCCCCCACCGCGATCATATTCAGCGCGAGCGGCGGGAAGAGCCCGCTTTCGCCGAGCGGCCGCGCCATGCCTTTGCCTTCGCGCACCCGGACCTGAATTTGCCCGATGGCGCGCGCCAGCAAAAGGTTGCCAACCACACCCTGCACGGTGCCGAGCGCTTCGAGCAGCGGCACGCCGCCGCGCAGCAGCGCCGACAGCGTGCGCGAGAAACGCGCGGTTTCGAATTTGCGCACTAGATCGCCGAAAAGCCATGCGCGCAAAAAGAACCGGTCGCACTCGGCGCGTCCTTCTGGAGTGCGCCAGTAATAAATTGCCCCGGCCACGGCCGCGATCAGCGCGAGCAACAGCATCCAGCCGTACTGAGTCAGCAGGTTGCTGAACTCGATGACGACTTTGGTCATAAACGGTAGCGCTTTGGCGTTGTCCTTGAACATGGTCGAGAAGCGCGGCACCACGTAAACGAACAGGACGATCAACGAAACACCCGACGCCCCGATCAGGATGAGCGGATAGATCATGGCCGATTTGATTTCCTCTTTAAGCGCTTGGGAGCTTTCCAGATATTCGGCCAGGTAGCGCAGCACGCCTTCCATGATACCGCCGGCTTCGCCGGCGCGAATCATGTTGACGTAAAGTTTGGGAAATATTTCGCCATGCTCGCCCATGGAAGCTGCGAGCGACTTGCCGGCGCGCACCGATTCCAGGATCATGCCCAGGGCCTTGGTGAACTCCTCTCCCTGGGCAAGGTTGCCGAGCATCGACAGGCTACGATCGAGCGGCAGGCCGGCGGCGAGCAAGGTGGCAAGCTCCCGGGTAAATTGCAGAAGCTGGGATTGGCTGACCTTACGCCTGCTAAAAAGCGGCTTCAGGGCCCGCTTCTCGGCGGTGGCACGATCGCCCGGCAGCGCGATTCGCAGCGGGGTGCAGCCCATCTCGTGAAGCCGCCGCACCACGCTCTGCTCCGCCTCGGCTTCGATCACGCCTTCGACGATCTTTCCCGCATGGTCCGCGGCCCGGTACTGATAAAAAGCCACCTCTCAGCCCTACCCTTTCAGGCCCCACCCCATTTTGGATTTTGGATTGCCGATTTTGGATTGGGGATACCGGAGCCTAGAGTGCCGACTGCTCGGCCGCTTTTGTTTTCTGTCCGGCAATCGAAAATCCAAAATCTAAAATCCAAAATTTCCCTAGCCTTCTTCCCTCGTCACCCGCAAAACCTCCGCCAGAGTCGTAACCCCCCGGCGCACCTTGTCCCAACCATCGTCTCTGAGCAATCGCATCCCTTGGCGTACGGCGGCGTTGCGGATCGTTCCCGCATCGGCGCGCTGCACGATGATTTTGCAGATCTCGGGGCTCGCCGCCAATAGCTCGAAAATGCCGACGCGTCCGAGATAACCGGTTCCCCCGCACTCCTCGCACCCGACCGCTTCCCAGACGTTTTGCAGCGGCTCACCGCTTGTCGGTCTCAATTCAGGATCGCTGGCGCTAAAACCGGCGAAGGGCGTTTGTTTGCGGCAGGTAGCGCAGAGCCGGCGCACCAGACGTTGCGCCAGCACGCCGAGAAGAGATGACGATAGAAGGTAGTCCTGCACCCCCATCTCCAGCAACCGCGACACCGCGCCGGCAGCGTCGTTGGTGTGCAAGGTGGAAAGCACCAGATGCCCCGTGAGCGCTGCTTGAACAGCGATCTCCGCGGTTTCCGAGTCGCGGATTTCGCCGACCATGATCACATCGGGATCTTGGCGCACGATGGAACGTAGACCGTTGGCGAAGGTCAGGCCAATTTGCGGCTTGACATGAATCTGGTTGACCCCGCCGAGCTGGTATTCGACAGGATCTTCTATGGTGATGATTTTTTTACCCGGATCGTTGATCTTTTGCAGCGCGCCGTAAAGCGTGGTGGTCTTGCCGCTGCCGGTGGGACCCGTGACCAGGATCATCCCATGGGGCCTGGCGATCATCGCGTTGAATTGGCCCAAAATCGACTGCGGGAACCCGAGACTTTCCAACTCGGTGAAGATCTGGCCGCGCTCGAGCAAGCGGATCACGACGCTCTCGCCGTAGAGCGTCGGCACCGTGGCGATGCGCAGGTCGACGTCCTTGCCCGACAGCCGGATCTTGATGCGTCCGTCCTGCGGCAAACGGCGCTCGGCGATGTTTAACTGCGCAAGCACCTTCAAGCGCGAAATGACCGCGGCCTTGAGTTGGCGCGGCGGCGGTTCGACCTCGTGCAGGATGCCGTCGATGCGGTACCTTATTTTAAGTTGATTTTCGAAAGGCTCGATATGAACGTCGGAGGCCCGGCTTTCCAAAGCCCGCAGCAGCATCTGATTCACCATGCGAATGACCGGCACCTCGGAAGCCAGGTCGCGCAGGTGGGAGACATCCTCGTCGTCCACGGCGCCCTCGATTTCACGGGCGACCAAGGAGGAATCATCGCCGTTGCGGGCGGCGCCGAAAAGGCTCTCCGCTCTCGTGTTGATATCCTTTTCCTTCGCCAATACCGGCTTGACGTGCAGGCCGGTGGCGAGCTCCAAAGCATGCAGGCGAGAGAGGTCCGTCGGATCGGTCACCGCGACCTGCAGCTCCCGCTGCTCGATCTTCACCGGCACCATCCGGGCATGCTTGCAAAACTCCGCCACGCTGTCGGGAAACTCGATGGGCAACGGCGTGTTGGGCATGTCTTTAAGCGAGATCAAAGGAAGGCCGAAGTGATCCCGCATCACCGGCAAGAGATCGTCTTCGGACACGAAGCCGAGCTCGACGATCATACGGATCAACGGCGCATCCTGCTCCTGATGGAGTTTCATGATACGCTCCAGCTCTTCTTCGGAGAGGAGTCGCTGTTCAATCAATCGGCCAGCTAGGTTTAGCGATGAGTCCATGTCGTCTAAGTCTTGCTCCGGCGTCAGCGCTTATCGCCTTCCACGCGGCCGTAGCGATCTTCCAACCGCACGACGTCGTCCAGTTCGGGCGTCGATACTTCGAGAACATCGCAATCCTCGACGGCGATCATCCGGTGCTTCATGCCTGGAACGACATGAAGACATTCGCCCGGCTTTAGATTAATTCTACTTTTCACACCGTCGCTCTCGATATCCATATCCATGGACCCCGACAAGAGCCGAATGGTTTCATCCTTGACCCGATGGTACTGGTAACTGAGGGATTCACCCTTCTTGATGTGCAGAACCTTTCCCACGTAGCGATCCGTATGAGCCCAAATGAGCTCATACCCCCACGGCTTTTCCACGATGCGACCTTGGTAGACCTGTGTATTCATAGTAAGGAAGCTCAATGATAACAGAATTTGCCGAAAGGGGGAACAAGGAGGGATAGTTGCGCTCAGGACTTCCCTACACTCCGAAACTCCATCACCCCCGCGTCCGATCCCAATCCTGTTGCTTGACAGGAGTGAGCTAATTCGAATAGTTCAGATGAGCTGTCCCATCGATCGCTGTTCACGGTAAGGAGTCTTTTGTCCCAATGACGGACAATGACCCAGCATTGTAGTTGTATTCAAACCTATCGTCCGAGGAGGACCCCCATGACCGAAACGAACGTTGCGGAATCGGTAGTCGAATATCTTAGCTCAAAGGGCGTGCGCCATGTCTTTGGCGTGCTGGCGCACACTTCGTTTGCCATCGGCGACGCCATCGCCAAGCGGCCGCACATGCGCTTCGTCAATGCCCAGCATGAAGGCGGCGCCGGCAACATGGCTCTCGGCTATTCCAGAGCGACGAAGAAACCGGCCGTCTGCCTGGTCTCGGCAGGCGGCGGCGCGACCAACATCGTGACGGCGGTCGCGCAGGCGTATAAGGAATCCGTACCGATGTTCGTGATTTCGTCGGACATCGGCACCGCCGCGTCGGCGAAGGGAGCCTGGTCGTCGTTTCACGGCATGGAACATGTGCGGCTATTTCATCCGATCACCAAGCAGAGCGCCAAGCTCGAACGAGTCGAAGAGCTGGGCTCGCTGTTGGATTCGCTGTTTCGTCAGACGACACGCGGGCGGCAGGGACCGGTGTTTCTAATTATTCCGGAAGATCTTCAGCATGCGCATCTCCCGGAACCGCTGAGCTTCGCGCCGACGGCCGATCCGATTGCGCCGGCGATGGATACTGGCGCTGCCGCAAAAGCCGTCGATCTCTTGCTTCAA
>JAUYJC010000547.1 GCA_030688735.1 Deltaproteobacteria bacterium | reverse complement strand
GGGACACCGATCTACGCCTGGGCCTTGATGAGCAACCACGCCCATATTCTACTCAGCAGCGGCGGGTTGGGATTAGCGCCATTCATGCGACGGCTTTTGACCGGCTACGCGGTGAATTACAACCTGCGTTACCGCCGCCATGGTCATCTATTTCAGAATCGATACAAATCGATCGTCTGTGACGGGGGCAGTTATTTCACCGAACTGGTACGCTACATTCATCTCAATCCACTGAGAGTCAAGTTGGTCAGGGATATCAAAGCATTGGAGAGGTATCCCTACTGCGGTCATGGAGCGATCTTGGGGAAAGTCAGCTACGATTGGCAAGACCGTCACAGCGTATTAGCCCAATTTGGCGGCAGCGAGGGGCAGGCCAGGAAGGAGTATCACCGATTTGTTGAAGAGGGCATAGCGCTTGGGCGGCGCCCCGAGTTGGTCGGGTGAGGTCTGATACGCTCAGCCGGGGGATGGGCCGAAGTCAGATCGCAGCGACAGCGCCGGGAGCCGCAGCCGTCTGACGAGCGGATATTGGGGAGCGGAGAATTTGTCGAGCGTGTCCTGAACGAGGCCGAGGCGCGCGTGCAACGCCAACAGGCGGCCCGCCGACAAAGCGGGCGGGTCGAACGAGTTATCGCCGACGCGTGCAAGAAGAACGGCGCATCTTTAACGGAACTCAGAAGCGGGAGCCGACGTGGGAAGCTGCCCACGATAAGAGCGGCATTGGTGTGCAAGCTGGTGGAAGATTTTGGCGTGGCGCTCGCCGAGGTTGCGCGCCAACTGGGAATATCGACCTCTGGGGTTTCGAAGATATTGACCCGGCGTTTGTCCACCTAGTCAACAACGTCCCCTTTCCCAAAGTGGCCCAGGCGCTTAGCGGGGGCTTTTTGAAGGTGACATGCACGCGCTGGGCAAGAACCGATCTCCTTGGCCAACCGATATTTTGTGCTTCGAGTTGCTTGAGGACGGCCGCCTTTTAGTAGCGCGGGCCATATCCACAGTTCCCGTTGTAAAGAACTACCCCCGGCGATGACCCCCGCGACCCGGCGATTAGGGCTCCATAACCCAGTATTGTCTGCCCGGCGCTTGCTGAAGCCCAGGCCGCTTATCGGGCGGGGTGTTGTGGCGAATCAATTCTGCTAGATCGGTGAGCACCGATAGCCGGTCTGAAAAGTAGCTATGACCGAGACTCAGAAGACTTGAATCTACCTGTGAGGCGTCGATGGTATCGATGCCATCGCGGACCACCACATCGGCTCCCGAATCGCCGGCGCGCGGTCCCCAGTGCAGCAGCTTTGATACCCATAGCGCACGGTCGTTGGAGGATGCGTAGAGCGACACGCGCTCCCCCGCGTCGCGAATCGCACCTGCAAGCTGATCGAATACGTCGCGGTCGATGTCGGGCGCGGCCAGTACGATCTGGTGCAGGGAGTTTCCCGGGTTTTCCCTTTTCATGACCATTTCCTGCAGCGCCATGGTCATGACGCGATTGCCCATACTGTGCGCGACCAGATGGATGCGTATGCGGCTGTCGATTGTCCGCAAGTGGCGCACCAGTTCGGCCAGATGGGGCGCAGCCCATTGGGCGCTGTCGCTGTCTGCACCGTAGCCGAGAAATTCCCCGCGCGAGGGCCAGCTGAAACAGATCGTCGCACCCGGAAATTTAAGGTCGTCGTGTAGCTGGGCCGTGCGACGCACGGCGTCGTGGAAGGGCACGTTGTAACCGTGAATGAACACGAAAGCTTGCGGGTCGTTCGGGGCGACCAGCCGCTCGGCTACGGCATCGGCGAACTTGGAGCCGGACAGGGCTTCGAGGGAAAGCACCATGACGTGTTTGTTCGGATCGGACTTGAGCACCCAGTGCAGCATACCCGGGGATTCCAGCGTGCCCCTCTTGTGACCACCGGGAATGCTTACCTCGCATTTGCCATAGGCAAGATCGTGGCTGGGTGACCGCTCACCGGAAAAATAGGCATCCGGCTGCGGCCTGCCGGTGCCTTTGCGGTCAGTGGCGTAGAGTACTTTTACGACACGGTATCCTTCGGGCGGCGGCGCCAATGTTCCCGCGGACTCGGGAGCAGAAACAGGCGCAACCGCTCCACGCCAGGAACCGGTGAGCAGCTCATTGAACCGCTGCTTGACCTGCGGCCAGCGTTCGAGAAACTTGATGATGGCGGTGGTCGGTTCTCCGCTCGGTTCGCGAATCGCGTTTTCGATTAGCGTCGCCAATCCCCGGTCGACTTCCGGGTAATCAGCGCCCAATAGCATGGGCAATTCGTCTCTCAGTTCGAGAGCGGCTTGGATGACGCGCTGGTGCTTGTCCATTGCTTTTCAATAGGTCGTGGTGTGTGCTACATAAATATAACATAAACCACACCGACTTCGCTATGGTTAAAGTCTAACAGAGGGTAGAGAAGGAGGGACCATGGACCATCGATACGAATTGATACTCAGATTGCAGCGTCTGCAGGAAGAAAACATGGCCCGTTTCCTGCGGACGGAAGACTTGCGCCTGCAGGACCGGCTTGACGAGGCGGATGCCGAAAGTGAGGCTTTGGTGCGCTCCCTCGAAACGCAGCGGGCGCTGACCGACGAGTGCAATGCGGCTGATAGCGCTGGTCTCGAACCTCTTGAATTCCCCTTTGGCGTGCTGCTCAACACTTTGCTCGAACGTGCGGATATCGTAGAATCGCTTGGCCGGAATGAGGAAGCGGAATCATTGCGCCATGAAGCCCTGACGCTCGCCAAAGAACGCGGCGCCGGCGAATTGGCGAAGCGTCAGCGCCAGCTTGCCGGTACGCTTTTGGAGAAGGGCCAGATCAACGAAGCATTGGCTCAGCTAATGAGCGTGCGCGATCTGTTTGTTTCCCTCGGAGACAAGACTGCCGCCGCCCGCAGCGCCACCGACCTCGCCCAGGCCTACGAGTGGCTGCGCGATTTCGAGCGCGCGCTCGACCAGGTGCACAACGCATACCGGCTGCTGGACGCCTCCGGTGTGCAGGTGGGTGAGCCCGTTTTCCATGCAGATTCGGTTGCCGACACGGTGAAACAGGTTGGCCACGATGTTGTTAAGTCTCCCCAGCACGTGCAAAGTGTGCTGGAACGGATGAAACGCCTTGAAACGCAGGTGAACGATCAGGGAATCCTCTGCGACCTGTATCAGGTCGAAGCGCGCTCGCTCGTAGCGCAGCACCACTTCGACAAGGCAAAAGTACTGTTCGACAAGGCGCGGCCGATGCTGCTCGGCTATGCTCAGCCTGCGCTCGACTACCAATACGCCAATATAAAAGTCGAGGCGGGAAAATTCGCCGAGGGCCTCGCTGACATCGAGGCGTTGGAGGCGCTTTTCGCTTCCGGAGTTTTGAGGCGCAAGCTGGCTGCCATCCTGCGCCTCAAGTCTACGGCATTGCTCGCGCTTGGGCACCAGGAGGATGCCTTGAACGTGATCCTGGAGGCGCGGCGGGCGCTTGAGGGTTTTCAAGATCCGGATTCGGAGTGGAAGATCGTGGCGCTGGAGGGCAAAATTCGCGCAGCGCTGGGCGATGACGTCATGGCACTCGCCGCCTATGATCGGGCCACGGCCGTGATCGATTATCTTCGTCGCGCGCCGCTCGGGTTCCGCCTCGACAGCCTGAACCTCACCAACAAGCTGCCGGTCTACCGCGAGGCGATCGCGGTGGCGACTCGCCTTAGCGATGCCCGTGCCTGCTGCCGCTTCATGGAAATGGTGAAGTCGCGGCAACTGGGCGCTACGCTTTCGCTGCCGGGCGGATCGGGCAACACATCGCCACTTGCCCAACGCATCGACGCCATTACCAATCAGATCGCCGCGCTTGACTATCTGGGCGAAGGTTCGACAAGCGCAGACGCTTTGGTCGCCGAGCGCAACGAGCTGACGGAACGGCTCCGGGTGGAAGATCCGCGCTGGCGAACGCTCACCGCGCCGGTGGCGCTAAACCTCGATCTGGTGCTGGAAAGTCTGCAGAGCAGAGATCAGGCCGCGCTAACCCTGTTCTACGACGGCGCGGATGTCACCGGTGTGCTGCTGTACGACGGCCAGTGCGTCTGCGCGCGCGAGAGACTTGCCGACTCAACAGTGGCGGCGCTGACAAGTTACGCCGGCAACCTGGGTTCCGCCACGCCTGAAGCGCAACGGTTCGATCCGGCTGCCACTGCTGGACTCGATTTCACATCCCTCATTCCGTCGGCACTCGTACCCGCAGCTCTTAAAGCGCAAAGCCTAGTGATCATTCCCCATCTCGTTTCCCATTTGCTGCCGTGGGCGATGCTCGATTGCGAAGGCAAGCGTTTGTTTGATCACCTGCCGGTTGGCGTATTGCCTAATCTCACCTGCGTGCCGCTCATGCAAACGAACCAGGTTGCTGCACCAAAGGTGATGCCCGTTGGGTCAACGGATAACAGGCTTGCCGCGATTTCAGCGGAGGAAGAGTGTGGCAGTATCGCAGAAATTTATGCCGCGCGCGGCGGACTGTTCAAACCAGCCATCGTCGACCAACAAGCAACCCGTAAGGCGTTCCTCGACCTGCTGCGCGAGAACAACGTAGGGGGCACCATACTGCACGTCGCGTGCCACGGCGACTTCGACGTGCGCGAGCCCATGTCGTCCGGACTTTATTTGAGCGATGGCAAGGTGGAAGCGGCGACAGTTGCGCGGGAGGCGATCCGTTTCGATGAGGTGATCCTGAGCGCCTGCAGCGCGGGGCAGCGGGCGCTTGCCGCCAACGGCGTCGAACTGGTGGGCGACGAACTACTCGGGCTGGTGGGCGCTTTCGTCGAAGCCGGCACCAAAAGCGTGCTGGTGAGCATTCCTCCAACACCTGACGTGCCGACGCTAGAATTCATGAAGTGCTATCACGGTCATCGCTCACAGGGTACAGCGCCCCTCGCGGCGCTGCAGAGAACGCAGCGGACGATGCTCACCGAAGGCATCTTCGAGCCCTGGCAGTGGGCCGGGTTCTCCGTGTTCGGTGTGTGCTGACAAAATCAAAGATCAACCGGCGTGCGCTCGCGCAGTGACAGAGTGGCGGTCACACCCATACGCACCGCCTCGGTCGCCCGCGCGAACCTTACGTCGCCTTCAAAATAGGAGGGCACCATGGGACTCAAGGATCTGATCAACAAGGGCAAGTGCCTCATCGGCCTCCACCAGGGCGAATGGCGCGTCGCGTCGCCCACCTCCTGCACCTTCACCCGGGTATGCGAGCGCTGCGGCGTTGAGCAATCGAAGGTGGAGCACCACTGGCCGGAGTGGGGCTTCGGCGCCGATGCCTCGTGCCAGCAGGTGCGGACCTGCTATCGGTGTGGGCTTCAGGAGGAACGCATCTACCACACATGGGCGGAGGCAGTCTACAAGACCAAAGCCACCTGCGAGCAGGAGCAGGTGTGCGGGCGCTGCCGGGAGGCCAGGCCCGCACCGGTAAGGCACGTCATGGACCGGTGGCGATACGTCGGTGCCGACAGCTGCACGCAGGTGCAGCAGTGCAGTCGCTGCCAGACGGACGGTGTGAAGAACCGCGTCGAGCACTCCTGGGGTGACTGGCAGCACAGCAACGCACACAACGGTCCCCTACGCGTGTGCCTCAGATGCGGCGAGATGCAGGTGCAGGCACAGCCGGGTGCCGCGCAGGCGCCGCTGACGACCGCGCCCCCGGCTGGCAAGAGCCGGAAGGAGATGTTCGAGGCCCTCAAACCAAAGATGCAGATGCTCGCCGAGCAGCAGGCCGCGATGGAGCGCGTGTTAGGCGCGGTGAACGACCGGCTCGTGAAACACGAAGAAGCACCGGACGAGGCGGAGGATCCCCCAGCGCCACCCATCGTCACGGACGACGAGGTCGCGGACCTCATCGCCCGCGCCGAAGCAGCGGAAGGGTCGGGCAGGAGCCTCCGGGAGCGCGATGCCCGACTCGAGGGTCACTGGCGCTGCACGCCGCCCGCGCTCTCGAGTGGCGGTTACAGTCTCTCGACCGACATCAACCTCGTCCTGGACGCTGAAGGTCGCTTCGCGCGCTGGTCGCATTCCATAGGCCCCGCGGGCGAGACCAGGTCCGACCCGGAGTACGGCTCGTGGAGCAGCCCCGATGGCAGGCTGGTGCTCAGTTACGACGATGGCAAAGGGAGCGTTCGCACGTGCGAGGTGCACCCCCGCGAGCTGCTGTTCTCGCAAGGAGGAGATCAGGCGTACTGGCAGAGGGTGGGTTAGTGATCGCAATCCAGCATATACTCCTGCGTGTCGGGACAATCTCACGCATTGGGGAGGGGCACTACAGCGAGGTTCATGCGAGTGCGGTGTGTACTTGCGAGCATTGCGGCGCGATCGTCAACCGCGCAGGCGACGGTGGAACAGGCGCCACGCGCCGCGGACGCGCCGCCAGCAGAGCCTTATATTAGATTTGTCTGTGGGGCCAAGTCTTGCAATCACACATTATCCTAATGCAAGACGCGAACCCCCGTAATAAGGTGGAAGGGGCGATCATGGACCGCAGCCTCAACGTTCGCACGGAAGCGATCGAGGCGAGATTGGAAGAAATCCAAAGGATATCCCCAGGCAGCGCAGGCCAAGCCCGCAGACTTCGTCGATCTGCGTTTCGTCAACGAGCTTAAGCAGTCAGGCTACCTGGAGCGAATTTGGAAATAGTCCAGTCCTTGCGCTTCGCATTGGGGAAAACACTCTTTAACAACGATTGAACGCGATCGAAGGCTTTATCTGTTTGAACGATTGGAACGACTGGAACTGTGCGATTGCGATGAACCTTGAACCTGGAACGTTGAACTTTGATCACCTCGGCAGCTCGGCACGAGGGATGATTTTCCCGGGAGAGCGGATAGTTTCTCATTTTCGCAATTGCGAAAACGTGAAAGTGTCAACGTGGGCGAGGGGAGCGCTGCATTGCAACTTCCGCAGGTCAGAGAGGAATTTACCTCGCGAATTTGTATTCAAGGACAGAGCAGCAAGGAGATTCCGCCGCGGTGCTCGGCGCTGGAGAGGCCTATGCCACGACCGCGGCGACGATAATCGCGTAGATCGATCGGGCGAGCATCTTTTCCTTTTTCCTGTTCCTCTTTTCTACCACGACTCAAGAAACCAGATACGGGAATAATAACCCTGGCCAAGAACGTCCAGTCGTAGAAGTCTGACTCGGCGAATGTCAGACGCCGGCGATTCCGGGAAGAGAGCAATGTCAAAGATAAAGACCTGACCCCAGCGATGACCCCAGCGACAGACACAACTCGGAGGGGTTGTGATCGGCTGGTACGCCCACGCCGTGAGCCATCAAGGGGTTAGACTCCCCAGAGGGAGAGCCACAGGATCTGTGAATCCGCTACCGTTGGACATGGTGTGGTACCGACAGTTTTCTGGGGCAAGTTAACTTGCCAGGGGCGGGAAGAATTCTCTTTTAGAAATCTTCCACTGCCTTGATCCTGATGGGTGACTGGTGCGGACCAGGGTCCGACACCGAATGAAGAGAAAACAGGGGCGCGTAACCGAGACGATCAAACGCCGAGAAGTTGATACGATAGGAGAAGAAAAAGAAATTCTTCTCCGCGGGAACGTCTGTGCCTACTTGACCTGCCGGCTAATGGGTGACCCCTTTATCGCTCAGATCGTTGATGACATCGATCAACAATAACGCGAGGGGGTTTTTATCGGGAACATTGCCATGTAAATCGTGATTTTTACGTGGCATAACGGGCCTCTTTCAAGAAGGCACCGGACAGGCTGAGCAAACCCGGCAGTCACAATTCAAACCCCCTCGCGTTTAAGGACTGTTAAAAACCGGATTGAGTATCCGGCTGTTTACGCTAGCGGATCGTAATACGGTTTGGTGCCATAGTAAGAATGGACTCCAGCCGCCCAGGTTCGATCTGCCATATCAGGCCAGGCGTCCTTGTCGAAGCCGGGCGCATTTTTTAAGCTATCCTTTTCCACTTTCAAAATAAAACGTTTATTCACGGTATCGAGCGTCAAGGCGTTCCAGGGCACCGCGAATAATTTTTCGCCCATACCGAGAAATCCGCCAAACGACAATACAGCGTATGCAACTTTGCCGCTGCGCATGTCCAGCATTATTTCCTTGATGTCGCCGAGGTCTTCCTCCTTGTGATTGTAGACATCGTTGCCACTCAATGTATCGGCACCCATTAGCGCGGGGCCGGGGCCTTTTTCATCGTGGGATTTATACATGCCAAAGGTATCGCGATCCAGGTAGCTCATGACTGTTTCTCCTTTCAAAGATTAGTATAAACCGTGCCAGAAAATGGAGCTGTTGTCAATTGGTGTGTAAAAAGAATTAGGCGGCGTCCTTTATTTCCTCACCATTGTCGTACTTCGTTCCATGGGCGACTTTGTCGACGAGCTGCGGTGCATTGAGTTTTCTAAAACTCATTTCAGCTATCATCAGGGATAGGGTCAGGCATGAGTTTGGATTTTAGCTAAAGCGCGCGCCAGATTCGATTCCGGCGAAATGAAGCGCTTGAATAAATTGTATCGTGGCAAAAATTACGCGACTGATATCTTAAGCTTCGAAGCGCCTGAGGAAGGCACGCTCGGGGAATTGGTGTTATGTCTTCCCACTATTCGCTCACAGGCCCGCCGCACTGGATTGGGTGAAAAGGGAGAGCTGGGTTATATGCTAGTGCACGGCGTGTTGCACATGTTGGGGTACGATCACGAAAAAACTTGAGAAAAAGGTCGTTTTGCGCTAGGTTTCGCGCATGGCTGACCTAAGAATAAAATCCCTATTATTAGACGTCGACGGGACGTTGATCGATAGCAACGATGCTCACGCGCACGCGTGGTTGGAGGCGTTGGCTGAGGCTGGCTTTAAAGTGAGCTTTCAGGCTGTGCGCGAGCGCATTGGCATGGGCGGCGATCATCTGCTGCCGTCACTCTTGGGAATCTCTGGAGAGGAAGGCCTTGGCGAGCGTCTAGCTAAGCGCCGCGGCGAGATCTTTCGCGCTAAGTATTTGGATGGTCTGAAGCCGTTCCGGGATGTGCGTTTGTTGATCGAGCGGTTTTTGAGTTTGGATCTGCGCTTGGTGGTCGCTACGTCCTCTCCTAAGGAGGATCTCGAGGGGTTGCTTGAGAAAGCTGGGGTTAGAGATTTGTTGCTTTCGAAAACTTCAGCTGATGATGCCGAGTCGTCAAAACCTGATCCGGATATTATTTTAGCGGCCTTGAAGAAAGCTAAGTGTAAGCCGCGCCAGGCTTTGATGATCGGCGATACCCCTTATGATATTTCGGCGGCTTTGAAGGCGGGCGTCGCAACCTTGGCTTTTGAGTGTGGCGGTTGGCCTGCTGAGGAGCTCTCTGGAGCGGTCGCTGTTTACCAAGGGCCGTGGCACCTGCTGCGAGAGTTGGAGATCTCACCCATTTTTAGGTCTTGATTACATCATGTATTCGACCCCAGGGGAACGTATTTGCCGACCCATCTTATTCATCCTAAAATAGTTGACGCCGCCGCGCCTCTCGCAGCTGCTCTAGGAAAACCTCATAGTCCCTTGCTTCGGAAAATATCTTCTGGCCGTTATTGCCGCGGGCCATGACATGATAGAGCAGGCCCGAAGCGGATACACGCGGATGGCGAGGCATGAGCCGTCACTACCATGATAAACGCAAATTTCGCAAGTCTGACACGAGCCCTTAGTCCTGAGAGTCGCCCCTCAAAACCGGATCTTCGCTAACGGGGTGAACCGATAATTCCCCGCGCCAGACTTTAACCGGCAAGTTGCGCTGCTTCCGCGGCATACGGTCAAGGCTAGAGTTGCTTAGTTGTAGCCGACTGAGGTAGTACTCACCCCATGTCGCGAACACAATTCCGGGGAGGTCAGGAGGGGAGCATTAAAACTCCCCTCCTGTTTTCGTGGATGGGCGATTACTTCTTTTCTTTGCTCGTCGGTTCTTTGCTCATGGGTTCCATCTTTTCTTTTTTCATGGCCTTCATCTCCTTATCCATGGGCGTAGCCATTTTGTTGATTTCGAGCTTCTCGGCTGTCTGGTTATCCAATTGTCCGGTCGCCTTCAAGCCGTTGGCCTCTTGAAATGCCTTCAGCGCGGCCCGGGTTTTGGGACCCATTCTGCCGTCGATAGGTCCGGGATCGTTGCCCTTGGCCTTCAAAGCCTCTTGAACCTCTCTGTTGTCTTTCCTGCCGGTCGTCATCTTTTCCATCTCCGGCTTCTTCTCCATCTCCCCCATCTTCTCCGCTTTAGCCGGCGGCGCTTGCTTTTCCTCCGCCGCCCAAGCGGACACAGCCAGGGTCAAGAAAAGCGCGCTTGCGAATACGGTTCTCCAAATTGCAGTAAACATAGATTCGTCCTCCTTGTACGATCAACGTAACCTTACTCGGCAGAGTTTGCAATCAAATAGTGGACAGTGTTGAAAAGAATTTGACACTGAGGTGCCGATGCGGCACCTCAGTGTGATGGGGAACGGTGTCAGAATTGCGATTCTTGCTCAAACTTTGCTTCCCCGCTTTTGCAACGCACGGCTCACATTGGACGCATGGCACCCTAAAAATCTTGCAACCTCCGACCCCTGATATCCCTACTCCAGCACGGCCGCCTCGATGAAACCGCGTCGCACTTCACCATTATTCTGCTCTTTCCCCGTCTTGCCACAGCTTGCGGTTCCAACCCCGCTTCTTTAGCCTTTGCCTTTAGTAACACTTCCAGCTTTAAGGGTCGAGTTGCGCCGTTCGGTCTTTTTGGCGCCGCCACTTTCTTCACAAATTTCTCCTTGCCAAGAATCGGCGCGTGATCCCCAGGTTAGGTGACATTTTGAATTGTCCGGCATTTTGGAAACTGCGAACAGCCCCAGAAGTTGCTGCCAGCCCGAGCCCCATTCTTGACTGTTCGAAGCACCATTTGGCTTCCGCACTTAGGACAAAGGCGCGGAGCTTCTGGATCACGCCTCGACTCGATATGCCGAATGTGCTCACGGGCAGTTGCAAATTTCGGGATACGGGACGTTGTTGACTAGCTGGACAAAGTTTAATAAAGGATCGCCAACAGAGTCGGAGGCGGTAAGCGATGCCACGGCAAGCAAGGCTCGATAGTCCAGGGACGCTCCACCATGTGATGATCCGAGTCGAGGGTCGAGGGTCAGGTCGAGGGTCGAGGGTCAGGCCTGAATCTGGACTTATTTCCGCAAGACGGGGTTCTGCGAGTAGACTGTTGAAACCAATCGGCACTCGGTCACCGAGTTTTCTTGCCCAAGCGGTCAAGGACGTCGTAGGCCGGCCGCGCCTGGTCCGGATTGCGTCGTTACTCCGCAAGGCGTTGCTCAGCAACTTCGAGGTGAGCCTCTGGGACTGGAACCTCGCTAGGATTTTCCGCGATACGATCCCAAAGCGCTTGTAGATAACGGACCTGCTCTACTTTGGAAAGATTGCTAAACCCCGGTGGTTCGGGAATTGCCGTGTGTTCCATGGCTGGACCTCAATACAAACAGTTCTGCAAACCTCGATCTGACGCCACTCCATAGTTCCTCCTGTCGGCGGGAGGCGACGGGGCCATGCCTTGCTTTCTAATCGTTGAACGGCTGGAACGATTTGAACTGTTTGAACGTCTTGAACGACATGGGTGTTTAGCGACCGCTGTTTCGGAAAGATCGGGAAGAGAGAAGACTGCCTCCGGCGATGGCCCCGGCGATATGTACGGTCAGAGCTGATATCTGCTGATATCGAGCGAGCCGTGGAAGACGCCCAGGACATCGATGTTCCCATCCGCTCTGATCAGGTAGGCGATGCGGTAGTGCTCGTAGAGGAGGATTCGCACATGGCGCCTCGACGCCTCATAACGGCGGCCCATCTCCGGAAACCTGGCCAGCGTCTGCGCCCGTTCATAAATACCATTGGCGGTTTCGGCCGCGGCGCGTGGATTGTCCACGGCGATGTACTCGAAGATGTCCTCAAGCCACCGCTGAGCCTCTGCGGTCCAATTTATTTCGGCCATGAGCGGATGCGTCGCGCCATCTCATCATTGGAGATGACTCGGCCCGCGTCCGAGTCCGCAAGCCCTCGCTCGACCATAACGTGAAATGCCAGTTCACGTATGATCTCCTCGCGCGAGATGTCTTCGGGTTGCTCTTCGATGAACCTTGTCAGCTCTTCTTTAGCTTTCGACATGAGTCGCCCCTCCAGGCCGGCTTAAATTCTGTCACACTCGGACGATACGATCAAACTGCACATGACGTTCCCCAGGAGCCGACCAGTTTGAGAGCGTCGGACTTGAACGAGTTGTTAGGGAGCAATAATCGGCCTTACCTAGGTTTGTTTTCCCGGTAATCGCAACAGTTTCGCAACGGGAGCGAGGGTCAGGCAACGGGGTCAGGAACGACAATCTTAACAATCTTTTCTGAACTGCAAGCGGCTAGGGGGCTGAGGGTCAGGACTGAATCTGGACTTATTCCCGCGATATGGGATTTGGCCTCGGTAGCAGTGCTGACCAGTCGGGCATTGAATGAGGGATGAAGGATAAAGGATGAATGGGAAAGGTCGAAGCGTGTTCTTGGGGCGTCATCGCGAAACAGCGGGTCTAACGATGTCGGGTTTGACCAAGGGGAGAAAAACTAACGCTACGCCGCGTATTCGATGACGGGAAGACGGCTTTGTCGGGCGCGGCGGCGGGTTTTGAGGTCCGCTTTGAGTTGCTTGTACGAATGATACGTACGAATGATACGGGACGTTGTTGACTAGCTGGACAAAGTGAAATAAAGGATCGCCAACAGGGTCTGAGGCGGTAAGCGATGCCACGGCAAGCAAGGCTCGATAGTCCAGGGACGCTCCACCATGTGATGATCCGAGGGATCGAGAGGCGGCGCATCGTTGATGACGACCAGGATCGAAGCGATTTCGTGCGTCGATTGGGCGAGCTCGCCGCGACCAGTGGGACACCGATCTACGCCTGGGCCTTGATGAGCAACCACGCCCATATTCTACTCAGCAGCGGCGGGTTGGGATTAGCGCCATTCATGCGACGGCTTTTGACCGGGTACGCGGTGAATTACAACCTGCGTCACCGCCGCCATGGTCATCTATTTCAGAATCGTTACAAATCGATCGTCTGTGACGGGGACAGTTGTTTTACCGAATTGGCACGCTACATTCACCTCAATCCGCTGAGAGTCAACTTGGTCAGGGACATCAAGGCAGTGGAGAATTATCCCTACTGCGGTCATGGAGCGATCTTTGGGAAAGTGAGCTACGATTGGCAAGACCGTCACAGCGTATTAGCCCAATTTGGCGGCAGCGAGGCGCAGGCCAGGGTGGCGTACCACCGATTTGTTGAAGAGGGCATAGCGCTCGGGCGGCGCCCCGAGTTGGTCGGGGGAGGTCTGATACGCTCAGCCGGGGGATGGGCCGAAGTCAGATCGCAGCGACAGTGCCGAGAGCCGCATCAGTCTGACGAGCGGATATTGGGGAGCGGAGAATTTGTCGAGCGTGTCCTGACCGAGGCCGAGGCGCGCGTGCAACGCCACCAGGCGGCACGCCGACAAAGCGGACGGGACGAGCGAGTTATCGTGCAGGCGTGCGAGAAAAACGGCGCATCGCTGACTGAACTCAGAAGCGGGAGCCGACGTGGGAAGCTGCCCACGATACGAGCGGCATTGGTGTGCAAGCTGGTGGAAGATTTTGGCGTCGCAATCGCCGAGGTTGCGCGCCAACTGGGAATATCGACGTCTGGGGTTTCGAAGATATTGACCAGACGTTTGTCCAGCTAGTCAACAACGTTTCCTTTCCCCAGGCGCCGCGGCGAGACTGAAAATTTTGTCGCCCGGATTTATCTTGGCAGCCGGGGAACGCCGAAAAGCTCTACCGGCAAGTGAAAGGGAGACTCGGTCGGTTCTTTTCCCAAATCGTCAGGGCGGCCGGATCATTTAGTTTCTCTAACATTGGAATGGGATCTATGTTCGTTTCCGTCGCCAACGTCCTCTGACGGCGCTCCACGGTCCAACCAAACTTTAAACTCTCCCAACGAATGGGCCATGCGCCATTCGTCGAAAACGGCTCGCGCCATCGCCGAGGCCGAGCCGGCAAGCTGCGGGGCGTCACAGGTAAGAGGGTAATTAAGCAGCCATCCTTCGAATGCTTCCGGCTCGGGGTCGTCTTCAACTACCCGCTCCAGCAGCGCCCGCTTGACCGCTAGTCCGATGGCATCGGGCGTCTGGTCACGCTTGCGCTTGCGCCGCTGGCCTTCGGCGCCGCCGAGCGCGGCGAGCAGCGCTTTGCACACCTCGGCGGGCCGGATGGATTGAGTCACCTAACCTCTCCAGAAAGAAGACTTCTCGGCGGGTTTTTCGACGAGCGTGACGTCGAGCGAGTAGCCCGGCGCGGGCGGGCGCCGATAGCCGTGGTCCAGAGCCGCCACGTCTAAATCCACGCTGGCGAGATCGTCCAGCATCACCTTGGCAGCCGGACTGCCCTGCAGCGTGGTGAAAGATTTGACATACCCAAGACAGCGCTTGCACGCTTCGATCACGCGGCTTGTGCCGCCTTGCTCCGGGACCATCGTAACGAGCTCGTTGTGGTCGGTCATGCCGCAGTACGGACAAATCAAACAATAGAGTTGCCACCCACTGGCGCAGCGGCCACAACGGAAATAACGGTTGCGCTCAATGCCGCGCACTTCAGCGAACGCCGGCCAGGCGCCGCACACCGGGCAATACCCCTCCGCCCAGCTCGGCGCGATGGCATGGGTCCACCGGCGATTGCAGGCATGCAGAAAAGGAACCGGCGCGAGGGTCATCACCGCTTGAAACGCCTCCGGGTCCGCGCCGACAGCTGCCGCGATTTCATTTAGGCGATCGCTATCCTGGCACAACGAAGCTTTGAACAACGCGAGAATATCCGAAGGTGCTTGAAGCGCCGGTTTGAGAGCGGCCATCTTCTCAGTGCCGCTCCGGCTGGCGGTCCGTAACAGCCGCTCGGTCCAGCGGCGCAGCGAGTCGGGCTCCAAGGTGATCGTGGCGCCCGCCAGAAGCGGGATCTTGCTTTCCCGCGACTCAATACCGGCGGGAACCAAAGCGTCCCATTGGGCGTCGGCCGTCTCGTTGAGCACTTCTTCGATGACGGCGAGCCAAGGTTCCCACTCGGGACGCTGGCGTCCAAGTTCCTGAAGGTTACTATCGGTCGAAGCCGTCATTAGCGGCTGAGCTGATCGGCCTGGCGCGCAGGTGTTAGGGGCGGGTTCTGGGCGCGGATCAGTTTCGGCGTCTTATAGAAAGGGTCGGCGCCTTCATGCATCCGCACGACCTTGGTCCGGTTGCCGGTGTCGGCGCCCGGACCACCGCCCCGCGTTCGCCCCGCTTCCGGACTGGCGCAGGCGGCAAGAGCGCAAAGAACCACCAAACAAATAACTTGAGTGGGTCTCACGTTACACTCCTTGAGCCGAAAAGACGATGACCATACGAAGAATGAAACCGCCGGCAAGCACGGATAATGCGGCCGCGGTGGAGTTGCTGTTGCCGAGCCACTCCTTGCGCCAGTGTAGGGCCAACGGGAACAGCATGCCAAGACCGATGACACCCAATAAAAGCAAAAGGCCCCAGGCGCTGAGCCAGGCGCGAAATACCGGCCCGAGGGAGATCATGACGGCGATCAGCACGACGAATTCCAACGCTACCACCCAGGAGTCAAGACGATGGAGCGCGTTAAGGCCCGGCGTGGTTCGGCCCGACTTGTGCGCCAGTAAAATCATCAAAGCCGCCGATATCGACGCCGCCGAAACCACGAACAGCATGCCGAGCAGAGGCGTATCGGACCAGATCGGACGGTTGGTCACGGCCAGAATGACTCCCGTATAGCCCGCCACGAAGAATCCGAAGAGTCCGCCGATAGCAGCGATGATCGACCCGAGCGCGCCGGGAGGCCTCAGGCTCTTGGCCGCCGGCCGTTGCAATTGTCCATCTTCGGCAAGCGCGCTCAGGAAAGCGAGGAGCGAGAAAATGCCGAAGATGAACAGCGCCCAAGATCCCACCGACATCGGCGACCATATCTTGAACATGATTTGGTAGGTATTCGATTCGATCAACATATGCCAAAACCGCAGCGGCCGGGTGAGGTCGAGAGTAAGCAGGATCGCGCTGATGACCAGGCTGGGCAATGAGATGTAGTAGCCCAGACGGGCCAGCACGCGGTCTTCCGGCCGGCCGAAGAGATCGATTAGCACGGCGATAAAATAGCATCCGCCGGCGAGTCCGCCGAAGAAAAAGTACCAGACAATCAGCCAACCCCAGTCCGGAGAGGCGCTAAAAAAGGTGCTGGAAAGAGCCGTATTCATGGTCGTTGCTCCTGGCCGTTTTCACGTGCGCCGCGGTTACGAAAGTTGATGACTCCCATCAGACCGATCAGAACAGCGCCGAAGGCGGAGAACCACGAGGCCGATGCGAGGTTGCGTGTCGGCATCTTGGGATCGGGCGGCAACCCGTAAACTTCTGGTTTGTCCACCAGCAAGTAAAAGGAGTTGAGCCCGCCGAGCATTTTTTCATCCGCGCCGTAAAGATAGGCTCTCTTCTCGCCCATCTGCTGGAGTTGCTCTACTCGTTTCTCCGCCCGTCCCTTCAACTCCTTGATGGTTCCGAACTGGATAGACTGGGTCGGGCAAGCCTTCGAGCAAGCCGGCTCGAGGCCGCCTTGCAGTCGGTCGTAGCAAAGCGTGCACTTCTGCGCGGTGCCCGAAGCCGGATTGACTTCGATGACGCCGAACGGGCAGGCTGCGATGCAGTCGCGGCAGCCGTTGCAGGCGTCCGACTGAATGACGACCGAATCGAACTCGGTGCGGACGATCGCTCCCGTCGGGCAGACCTCGAGACAAGGCGCATTGACGCAGTGTTTGCACACGTCGCTCATCAGGAGCCAGCGGCCGTCCTTGCGATCTTCCGTGAACTGCTCGATGAATTTCACGTGGCGCCAGTGGATGCCGTCAAGCGCGCGCGTGTTGTCGTAACTATCGCCGCTCAAAGTGTTCACACCGCCGTTCGTGCTGGGAAGCTGGTTCCACTCCTTGCAAGCCACTTCGCATGCCTTGCAGCCGATGCACACCGTCGTGTCGGTGTAAAATCCCACGGGTTCGGCCATAAATCGCTCCTCTTCGCTTCGCGAATCTCAGATCTCAAATTTCAGATTTCATAATTGAGATATGAGATTTGAAATTTGTCATTCGAAAAAGCTACGCTTTTTCGACATTACACACGAGCGCTTTTCCTTCGTGCATCGAAACGTTTGGATCGGCGATGAGGGAGGTCAACTCGTTGACGACGTCTCCCTTGGACAGACCCTCATAGCCCCAATGCCAGGGCATGCCGACCTGGTGAATAACTTTGCCGTCGATGGTAAAGGGGCGCATCCGGCGCGTGACCAGGGCCTTGGCGCGGATGTGTCCGCGCGGGCTGGTGATCTTGCACCAATCGAGGTTCTTGATGTTTTTCTCCTGGGCCAGCTCGGGACTGATCTCGACAAATAGTTCGGGCTGCAGCTCGGCGAGCCACGGCAGCCAGCGGCTCATGCCGCCTGCAAGATAGTGCTCGGTCAAGCGATAGGTCGTCAGGACATGGGGGAACTTCGGATCTCCCTTTTTGGCCAGATCGTTGCGATCTCCCTTCCAATGTTTATAGACCGGGCTCGTCTGCTGTTTGTAAAGCGAATTGGCGACCGGGGATTCCACCGGCTCGTAGTGCGTCGGCAGCGGCCCGTCGACGAGCCCTCCAGGCACGAAGAGCCAACCGAGCCCGTCCGGTCTCATGATAAACGGCGCGGTGCCGGGGAGCGCATCCATGCCGGGAGCGCCCGGCTTGGCTTTATCGGCCGGCGGTTTCGCCCCAATATAATCCGGCACGTCGTAGCCGACCCACTTTTT
>JAUYJC010000541.1 GCA_030688735.1 Deltaproteobacteria bacterium | reverse complement strand
CAGATCCACCCGGCTCACGGTCCACGGCGATTTCAACCCCAACAGATATTGATAAAGCGCGGTGTCTTGCATGGTCGTTCCCTCTCTGGATGACCATGCTATCTCTTTAGCTTACCCACGGGGAACCCGGATGCGCCGAAGAAACATCCACCAGGAACGAAAGCGCGACGATAGTGCATCGCTGTTGTCGGAGGCGTCGGGTGACGCTGCGCTAACCCGACCTACTGGCTCCGACTAAATTCGCACAGCAGCGAGATCTGTCCATAGCTCAGGAGTAGAAAAGCATTGTCTTCGTTGCGCAAGGTTTGCCCCTCGCTCACAGCGTCACTTTCCCACTGCGGAATCCGGGATTATTGGCACAGAATCAATCCGCCCTCTGACTTTTCTCTCACCCGTCGGCGATCATCTCGCCGAATCTGCCGCAGAACTCGCCGATCGCCCCTTGGTGCATGAAATCCGCGTAGTCGTCTAGCGGCGTCGGCTCGCGATTGACGATCGCCAAGAGCGCGCCGTTGCGTTTCGCGACCACGGGAAATGATGCCGCCGGCTGCACTTGCAGCGACGATCCCATGACGATGAAGATTTCCGCCTGCTCGGTCCACTCTTGGGCCCGGCGCATGGCCGCTTCCGGCATCGCCTGGCCGAAGGAAACCGTCGCCGATTTGAGAATGCCGCCGCAGGCGTCGCACTTCGGCGATACGAAATCACCGACCAGCCGTTTGATGATCACGTCGGGCTCGTAAGCCCTGCCGCACTCAAGGCAAATGATTTTGCGGTTGGAGCCGTGTAGCTCGACGATCTTTTCGTCCGGCAGCCCTGCTTCGCTGTGCAGGCCATCGACGTTTTGGGTGATCAGGCCGATCAGCTTGCCTTTAGCGTCGAGCGACTGGACAAAATAATGGCCGACGTTAGGTTTGGCGGCCTTATGCTGTTCCCAGCCATCCAACCGGCGCTTCCATGCTTCGATGCGCGACGCCTCGCTGCTCAGGTATTCCTGAAAAGTCACCGGCCGAAAGCGCGTCCAGATGCCGCCAGGACTGCGGAAATCCGGAATGCCCGATTCCGTGCTGATGCCCGCGCCGGTGAAGACGACGATGCCGCCGCTCTGACGAATTTTTCCCGCGAACTCTTCCAATGTCAGCATAGGAAAGTTTGGTTCTTCAGGGTTTACTGTGAAAGAATATTCACCACCGAGGCACGGAGGTCGCAGAGTTCGAAGTATCTGGTAATCGAAAATTCTTTCCTCCGCGACCTCAGCGTCTCAGCGGTGCAATTTCCTAGTCCTTGTACTCAAACGGCGTTGGCCCTGTTAGCCACAGAAAAGCCTGAATATCCAAAAGTTTTATAGGACAACCTCCGCTTCATGTCGAGGGCTGGCTGCGGTCCGGTAACTTGAGCCGAAGCGCCGCGATCCCAGCGCCTAAAATTAATACGCCGGTCACCATCAAACCGAAAGCGAAAGAACCCGCGTCGCCCATAACACCGACGAAGGTCGGGATCGCTCCACCGCCAATCAAATAACCCAACGGCACGGTAAAACCGACGGAGAGATTGCGCGCCTGGGGCGGTGTGATCATCGCCAGCGCCGCGAAACCGGCGGGGAAAAACCAGACGGCAAGCAGCGGCTGCACGAACACGACGGCGCTTAAGCCGCGCCCCGACACCCAGCCTAACAACAGCGTCGACACCCCCGAGAACAACAGACTGACAACGATGGTCCGCTTCGGCCCCAGCCGGTCCGACACCCAGCCGCCGAGCAGGCCGAGAAAAGGCCCATGAAAACGCGATAGCGCAACGATGGTATTGGCCCAACTCGAATCCATCTGGCGTTCGTTGATCAGATAGAGCGGCAACATGGCGTAGACTCCCACCGTCACGCTGACACCCATGCCGAAGAGCAGAACCATCAACCAGAAAGACGAAGTCCGCATTAACAAGCCGACCGCGCTCGCCGTGGGGGGCTCGCCGGGGAAATCGCCGCCGCGGCCATAACGAGAAAACGCCAGGACCACCATAAGCGCCACTGCGCCGAGCGCGCCCAGCGCGGCGCGCCAGGTCAGCCACCTGAGAAACAATTCCGCGATAAACGGCGCACTGAAAAACGCCAGGTTCGGCGCCAGCTCGTGCACGGCGATGGCCTTGCCCCAGTGTTGACGGTCGATCAGTGAAGTGATCGTCGCAATGGCTGAGGGCATGTAAAGGCCGCAGGCGAATCCCAAGGCAAAGAATCCGCAACGCATGGTCCACGGACCGCCCGCCACCGACAACGCCAATAGAGACCCCCCGACGCCGGCGCCCGACACGATGATCGCCGACCGGTGCGTCGACCGTGAGGACAGAAATCCCGAAAGGAGCAGACCGGCTAGATAGCCGGCGGAGATCAGAAAGAAAAAGAAACCCGCCTGGCCATGGGAGATCGCCAGTTCTTTTTCGATCGTCGGCAGCAGCGGCGAGAGAATCATGCGGGAAACGAAGTTAAGGAAAAATATGACGACCAGGAAAACTACCGGCCCTACCTGGTGTAAAAAACTTTGGGTGGTCATCGGGCTCTCGTCCGCAGCGCTTTTAATGTCTCCCAAGTTTGATGTATCCTCGCCGTGGAGCCTTACGGGCAAGCCCGCTGCATCTTCCAGCACGCCCATGAGGCGGAATCCTGAGCAATTGCCTCCGGCCAAAGCCGGGGCTCGAGTCGAAGGGCCGACCGCCAATGAAAGAGTCGATGGCCACTACTTACACCGCGCAAAGGCGGAAACCAACCTCGCGATCAAGATCCATTCGCGATCGGGGAGCCGTCATGCAATTGAAAACTGTAATTCTAATCGCCCTAGTATTGCTAACTCTGTCTGCGGCGCCGGCCGCCGTCGCGGCGACAACACCGCTGCGCCTGCTTTATCCGAGCTTCGCCGGCAGCTGGGCGACGGCGTGGATCGCCAAGGAGGCCGGCTATTTCACGGCCGAAGGCCTCAATGTCGAACTGATCCGCGTCGGTGGCAGCTCGAGAATGGTCGCCGCCATGCTCGGCGGCAGCGCGCCGCTCATCCAGGCCGGGGCGCCGGCGGCGTTAGCGGCGAACCTTGCGGGGAGCGACGTCGTGATTATCGCTGCCACCGGGACCGTATCGCCGTTTCGTTTGATGGCTCGCCCCGAGATCAAACAACCCGCCGACCTCAAAGGCAAGAAGGCCGGCATCACGACCTTTGGATCGACTTCCGACCAGGTCATGCGCACCTCGTTAAAACATTTTGGGCTGGAGTCCAACAGAGATGTCGCTATCCTTACCTTCGGCGCTCAGCCTGAGGTATTCGCCGCGTTGCACAACGGCGCGATCCACGTCGCGGCCTTAAGCTATCCCTTATAATACCCGCAAGCGGCGAAGCTTGGAATGCGCGAGCTGGTAAAGTTCGCCGATCTCGGCGTCGAAGACATCAACGGCACCGTCATCACCACGAGATCGTACATCGGGCAGCAGCGCGACACGGCGCTGCGGTTTTTGCGGGCTTTCACCCGCGGCATGCACCGCTACCGGACCGATAAGGAATATAGCAAACGGGTGCTTGGCAAATACGGCAAGATCACCGACGATGAGATTTTGGAGGGAGCTTGGCAGGACTACGCGCCCACGCTGCAGAAGGGTCCTCGCCCATCCTTGAGAGCAATACAGTTTTTGATCGAGAACCAGTTTCAGGGCAAAAAGCCGCTGCCGAAACCGGAGCAGTTCGTCGATACCTCCCTCGCCGACCAGTTGGAGAAGAGCGGTTTTGTCGATTCCCTCTATAAATAGAGCCTCGGTACGCGCGGCTGCCCGGCCACCGACTGATTCTATCCCCACACCTCCCGCGCCCCATGCACGACTAGCTTTAGCTTCGCGATCTGATCTTCAATCGTCAGCTTGTTGCCGAGCACCGTGCTGGAAAAGCCATACTGCGGGCTGATGCCGAGCTGGTCCAAGGGCACCAACTTCGCGGCCTCCTCGATGCGGCGCTTGAGATCGTCGGGTTTTTCCAAGGCGCCGGTTTTAGAAGTCACCAGCCCAAGAATCAGCTTCTTACCTTTGGGCAGGTAGCGCAGCGGCGCAAAGTTTCCCGCGCGCGGCGGGGTGAACCACGAGACATGCCCGCTCCCGTTCAGGCCACTTCCAGCGAAAGTCCCTCAAGCCGAGAGGAGGAAAGCCCCTTTACTTTGACATACACGACTGGCTGCCCCTTTTCCTTTAGCTTAGCGGCCAAGCTCCGGTTCTTTTTGGCGAGGTTCTTATCGAAATCCGGAAGGAACACCAACATCGCTCCATTGGGAATCTTATTCGCGACCTTTGGATGGTCCAGGAGATAAAGATCGAATTCCGTCGAAAGTTGTTGGTTTTTCAGGAACATCTCTTGGGCTTTCATTTTTTTGTCCTCCGCAAGAAGAGCGCCTTATAGTTTCTCCAGTTTGAATACTCTCCGGCCTATCCCCACACCTCCCGCGCGACCTGCACGACTAGCTTTAGCTTCGCGATCTGATCTTCAATCGTCAGCTTGTTGCCGAGCACCGTGCTGGAAAAGCCGCACTGCGGGCTGATGCCGAGCTGGTCCAAGGGCACCAACTTCGCGGCCTCATCAATACGCCGCTTGAGATCGTCGGGTTTTTCTAACGCGCCGGTTTTAGAAGTCACCAGTCCAAGAATCAGCTTCTTGCCTTTGGGCAGGTAGCGCAACGGCGCAAAGTTTCCCGCCCGCGGCGTGTCGAATTCAAGAAAATAGCCGTCGACCTTGAGCTCATTGAAAAGCACTTCGGCGACTAGATCGTAGCCCCCCTCGGCCACCCAGGCGCTGGCGAAGTTGCCACGGCACAGGTGCGTGCACACCACCATGTTCGCGGGGCGGTCTTTGATGGATTCGTTGATCAGCCTGGCGTACAAGGCCGGGAGTTTATCCGGGTCTTCGCCGATCTTCTTCGCGCCTTCGCGCATTTTGGGATCGCAGAGGTAAGCGAAATTGACATCGTCGATCTGCAAATGGCTGCAACGCGCAGCCGCGAGCCCGGCAATCTCCTCGCGGTAAACTTGCGCCAGATCGGCGAAGAACTGTTCCATGTCGGGATAAGCGGCTTTGTCCACGCCGCCGCGGCCAGTGCGGAAGTGAACCAACGACGGCGACGGGATGCACTGTTTAGGCGTCTGCTTTGTCACGCCAGCCAGGAATTTGAAATTATCGGTCTCGATGCCGCGGCTATGCCCTAACTTTCCCGTCACGACGAACTGCGTCGGCGACCGTTGCACGTCGGCATCGGGGTTTTGAAAATGGCGTGCGGATTCCGGCAACAAGCCCTCGACGACTTTGATGCCCTGGAACTGACTTAGAAAGTCGGCATGCCAGAGATTGCGGCGAAACTCGCCATCGGTGATTCCCTGCATGCCGACGTCTTCCTGCATTTTGACGGCGTCGCGAATGCAGCGGTCCTCGACTTCTCGCAACTGCGCGGCGGTTATCTCACTCTTCTGGTGTTTCTCCCTGGCCTGGCGAAGCTCAGGCGGGCGCAAGAGACTACCGACATGATTGGCGCGAAACGGCGCTTTTTTTTCATCAGCCATGAGTCGTTCCCTCCAACTGGCAGCCATAGCTCTATCATTTTTCCGGTCTTTGTAATAATCCCTCACTTAGGAAAAACCCGAGAGAGAGGAATTTTCGTCATGCGCACCGAACTTATCAGCATCCCGACGCCATCACACCCCCTCGACGGCGCCTACTACACCCCGGACGGGCCGAGCAGGGGCGCGGCGATGTACTGCCACGGCAATCAGATGAATTTTTACGTCTGCGCCGCGCGTTTTCTCGCGCCGCATATGACGGCGCTGGGTTACGAATATCTCGCCTTCAACCGGCGCGGGCATGATTCGGTGAGTACATACAACAGCCGGGAGTGCGTCGGCGGCGCCTACCAAACCGTCGCCGAGGGCGTCGAAGACAACGAGCTGTCCGCGAAATACTTGGCAGAGAAAGGATTCAAGCATCCCATCGTCATCGGCCACAGCAACGGCGGCGTGCTCGCCAGCGAGCATGTGGCGTGCCATCCGGAGACGCGGGCCTTGATCTTGTTGTCGGCCCACGCCGGAGGGAACCGGCTGACCAACCCACAATCGGCGAGGAACTATACGATCAATGAGAAAACCGATGAGCAAACAAAAGAAGCCGAGGTGTTGATTGCCGCGGGCAAGCCGCGCCAGCTCATGCTCATCCCGGCTTGGTGGTGGGTGATTTCGGCCCGCACTTTTCTCGACCGGCTCACCAACTCGCCGGATCTCGTCGAGAACGCCAAGCGCATCAAATGTCCCGTCCTCTTTATCCGCGGCGATCAGGAGCCCAAGGAAAACTATCCCGCTGAACGCTTCAAGGAAAACTGCCCCAGCCCCTGCGAAGTCGCGATCATCCCGAACTGCGACCACTTCTACGTCGGCGCAGAGGAGCGGGTAGCAAAGACCATCACCGACTGGCTGGTCAGAACGATAGGCTAATCGCAGTCTTTGTCTCGGCGAGTCCGACGTTTTGAACGATTTGAACTGCTTGAACGATTTGAACCCTGTAAGATTGTTGAATGACTTGAACGTTTTGAACGGCTGGAACGTCTTGAACGATTAGTCCCCGATCGCCGGCCACTCCCGCATCAGTCTGCCGTAGCCGCTCATGGGATAGGATAACTTTAACTTGGACAGCAGGTACCAGAACATCGCCGGATTGCTGGCAATGACGGTGGCATTAAGCTCAGACTCGATGCGCTCCAAACACTTGATCGGGTCGAGAACCGCACCCTGAAAGTAGATCGCGTCTACTTTACCGGCGGCGCTGAGATTCTTTTTCGTAAGTTCGAAGACCTCATCCGGAGTCATCCGTTTCGGCACCGCGAGCTCTTGGAAAGAATGCGGCGCCAGCGCCGTGATATCGACCTTTTGGAGGTGCTCGCAGATCAGCTCATTCAAGCGCGCGTCGAAGGGCGTGAGCAACAGCACCCGCAGCGCTGCGTAGACCCGCAGCGCGGCCACGCAAGCGTGCAGCGCGGTCGTGAATGGAACCGTGAGCGCCAATTGCAAAGCGTCAAAGAGTCCGGGATTGAGGACCTCGGTCGGCGCGGCGGTGACGATGACACCGTCCCACTTCCGGTTCAAAACGAATTCACCGACCCGCCGAACGATGGTCTCTTTCTTGCCGCCGATCTCGTAAAGCGAATTGCTATAGAGCTGAAGTCCCTGAAAGTCGATTTCAACTTCGGCCGGAACCATCGGCAGGAAGCTGTTGTAGTGCGGCATGGAGCCAGTGCCGCCACTCACGAAACCTATTTTTGTCTTGATCGCTACGCTCATCTTCTTGTCTCCTTTTGAGAATCCGTGGAGCCCCACGGGCAAGCCCCGTA
The DNA here is from genome assembly GCA_030688735.1 of Deltaproteobacteria bacterium. Lineage (GTDB taxonomy): Bacteria > Desulfobacterota > Binatia > UBA9968 > UBA9968 > JACPFE01. The sequence goes on along the minus strand of JAUYJC010000541.1, from coordinate 1,731 downwards.
GCACCTTCCACTACGCCCGTGGGGCGAAATCCTGAGCGAGAGATCCCGGCCAAGGCCGGGGCTCGAGTCGAAGGGTCGATCGGGTTGCCGAGATTCATGCTGGATACCGCCGCTAATTCACCCGAAAAATCTCCCTGAAAAGCTTGCCATAATAATCGATCCGCTCGCCCAACTCCGGGTTACTCGGCCAAAACTTGATTCCACGCGTAAGACTCGGCGGACTCGCCTCGACATCCAAGTGCCCCGGCACCCTTTGAAAACGTTGACTGACGATCGTCTGTCCTTCCTTGGAGGTGGCAAAGTCAACGAAGAGCCGCGCCCGATTCGGATTGGGCGCATCCTTGCCCACCGCGACGCACAACAGATTGGCAACCACCGGTTCTACGGCCACCCACTGCAGCGGCGCCCCGGCCTGTTTCATGCGTTCGGCTCGATAGGCGTAGGAGTTAACCGATGCCGCAGCCTCACCCGCAGCAATGAGCTGCAATGTTAAGGTATGACCTCGACGAAAAATGATATCTTGCTGGGCCAGGTCGCGCATCAGTTTTAGCCCCTTCTCCTCACCGCGGATCAGCAGCTGATTGGTGAACCACTCATAGTCCTCCGAATGCATCATCAGCCTGCCCTTCCAGCGCCGCTGGAGCAAATCCTCATAGCTCTTCGGAGCCTCTTCCGCTTTCACCTGCCGGTTATTGTAGGCGATGACATGGGTGTTAGTGAAAAAGGTCGTCCAAAGACCCTGCGCTTCCTTAAAGCCGCTGCCGTAGCGGTTAAATTCCTTGGGGAAATAGGGCGCGAAGAAGCCTGCCTTCTTCAGCAGATGGGTTTCGAAACCGCTGTTGATGACGACGTCGAAGACGCGCCGGCCGCCGCGCGCCTCGGTGACGATTTTATTGTAGATGGCCGCGGAGGTAGCCCGATACACTTCGGGCTTGATCGATGGGTATTTCTTGGAGAAGGCGCCAGCTAAAAAGCTTAGATCGTCAAGATTGGGCGAGCCGTAAATGACAAGCCCTCGTTCACTCTTGGAGTTGTTGAGAAGCTCGTCCTGCGCCGACGCCGGCGCCACCACAGCGGCAAGCAGCCAGCCCTGGAAGAGTAACCGAATCAACTTGCTGCACACAATGCCTCCAGGGTAGCGATCGACCACGACTCAACGAGTTCCAGTCCGGGCGGCTAGTTTTTCGCTTTGTAGGCGTCAACCGCCTTTTTCAGGTCTTCGAATTCCTCGCACTTGCCGAACCACGGGCAGGACTTCTTGAGCGTCGCCAATTGTTTTTCGGCGTCGGCAAGTTGATTCATGTCGAGGTAAAGCTCGCCGAGATATTCATGAGCGCTGCAATGGTTGGAATCGATCTTGAGCGCCCGCTGGTAGTGCTCCATCGATTTGTCGAAGGTGCCGAGCTTGCGATAGCTGTAGCCGAGCATGCTGTGCGCGTCGGCGTCGTTCGGCATTTCTTGCACGGCCTTGGTAAAATGTCCGACGGCCGCCTTGTAATCCTTGGCCTCGATCGCCTTGCGCCCCGCAACGATATTCGGATTCTCCGGCCTCGCTTTCGGTTCGGGCATATCGGCAAGAGCCCGGCTCTGTACGAAAACCAAACTGAGACCCAAAACTGCAACAGCCCACAGTGATTTCATATGCAGACCTCCTCCTGCGATAATTGAACCAGACCGGATTTTACCCGCCAGCTCACCACCAACGCAAGACGCCACGCCTTCTTTTTGTAT
>JAUYJC010000532.1 GCA_030688735.1 Deltaproteobacteria bacterium | reverse complement strand
GCGCATTGCCGCCTTGATCCGTTCTATCACTGCGTGCGGAATTATCCGTCCACACACCACCACCCTGTTGTCCATCCACGCAAACAATGCCACAAATCATTGTCAGTGTCCAGCGCGGGGACATACGGCCGCTGATCAGCATTAAGATAGGGATGGTGGTCGTTGCTCCCTTTGCCGCTAGCGCCGCTGGGGTCCCCGCGACGACAATCAGATCAACCTTAAGACGAACCAGCTCCGCCGCTAGCTCAGGTAACCTCTCAAGCTTTCGCTCGGCAAACCGGTACTCGATGGTGAAATTCTTTCCGTCGATCAATCCAAGCTTGCTCAGCTCTTGCACGAACGCCTTCACAAGGCCAGCGCTACCAGAAGCAGTGCTCGCATCCAGATAAGCGACGCGGAAGATTTTCCCCGCCTGCTGCGCGTTGGCGAGAGAAGCAGTAGTAAGAAAAAAAGTGGCCAGTCGCCGGAGGGCGGTCCGTCTATTCATCTTTCCTCTCCAGTTCCTCGCCAACGGCTAACGCGGGCGGTCATCCGCGGCGGCCAGACCATACTCTTCCGCGTTCACTCAGAACCGCTGCGTGGCTACGCGCGGGCGCAGCGCCTTTGTCAGGTGAGCTTTTTTCATGAAGCGTTGGCGCTTTTCAAAGCGGTAAAAACATTACTTGATCCATCAAGTCTACGGGCTCTCCAACCTTGGCGATGAGTTCTAAGTCCTCCACACACCTCCCGATCGACACTCGGAGCTGGTGAGCGTACACGACGCCGTAAAACGAGATTACCTCTCTTTGTCGTTTTGTCGCCTCGGCCAGTAGGTCGTCATCACGCGTGAACAATACCCGCGCAAGTTCACCGGCCCGATCCAGTACTCCCGCATCATCGAGCTCACTGGTCCCGTCCTCGTAGGCGGTGATCACATCCGCTTCGCGGAGACGGAGTCCGAGCGTAATAGCCCGTGGGACATGGTGATCCATGTAGAAGGTAATGGGCATCAAATCCGCCCACGGGCCTTCAATCGCTCTGCCAATGAGGTCGAGGGCATTGTTTGCTGTAAGTGGTCAACCAGCTGAAGCCGGCGCTCGATATCTTCGTCAAGCTCTGCTCTATGATCCCAATAATAGGCCAGCGCAGAGTGGATCTGCCCCAGACTCAGATGAGGGTGCTGAAAATGCAACTCTTCGGGGCTCCACCCATACGCGAGATGGTCCAGCGCCAGTTCAATGACTTTCATCGTCGTGCCCGCAATCATCGGCACGCGCGCCTCATTCAGTACGATGTGTTCGTAGCGGGTTTCATTCAGCAATGGAGTTTCCTCCTTCCGTGACGATTAGTTTACGCCCTGAACTGTCTCCGCGCAAAGGGTGTTGCACCGCCCAACTACTGATGCTCTCTGCTGTCACTTAATCACTTGATTCGCCCGCCATAGCAGTTCGTACGGGATCGTATGACCGATTTGTTTTGCCGCCTTGAGGTTGATGATGAATTCAATCCTCATCGCCTGCTCTACCAGCAAATCAGCCGGTTTGGCGCCTTTCAATATCTTGTCCACGAAAACAGCCGCGCGCCGAGAGAGGTCAGTGGAGTCGATCCCGTAGTACATGAGTCCGCCCTCATCGACATACTCCTTCTGCGGGTAAATAGCCGGTAACCGATATTTGGCAGCCAGCTCGACGATCCGTTTTCTTTCGGCGAAATAGACGGGGCCGATCACTATAATCGCATTGACCTGCTTCTGCTTTGCGGTCTTAAAGAAGCTCTCTAAACCTTTGGCGTCGGGTTGAGCGTCGATCTCCTCCAATTTTAGCTTCAGGTACAGAGCCGCAGCCCTGAGCTCTTTCAGTTGGAGGTCATTTGATATTGCCGTGCTGGATCCCGGTCCCTGCGGAAGTCCAACACGGGCGAGCTTGGGGACCGCGTCCTTGAGCACTTCCAGCCTTTTGGTATTTAGCTCGACCCCTAACCCCGAAACCCCCGTGACATTGCCTCCGGGCTGCGCCAGACTGGCAACCAAACCTGCAGCCACGGGGTCCGCAGAGCCCGTCAACACGATGGGGATGGTAGTAGTGGCGCGCTTAGCCGCTAACGCAGCGTTTGTGCCTGTGACGACAATTAGATCAACCCTAAGACGAACCAGCTCCGCCGCTAGCTCAGGTAACCTCTCAAGCTTTCGCTCGGCAAACCGGTACTCGATGGTGAAATTCTTTCCCTCGATCCAGCCAAACCTGCGTACCTCCTGCCAGAAGGCCTTCAGGCGAACCGTGCTATCAGAAGCAGTGCGTGAATCCAGGACTCCTATGCGAAAGATTTTCTCTGTCTGCTGCGCCTGAGCCACAGCCCCACACAGCGCGAATGCGACAACGAGGGCGACAAGCCCCACCCATTTTAGATTTTGGATTTTGGATTTTAGATTGCCGGAACGAGAATTCGAGAATCGAATCCGAATTATCTTGTTCATGTGTTTGACTCCCTTAATCCAAAATCCAAAAGCGGCCCCGCGGACGAAAATCCAAAATTAGTTCACTGTTCTCATTTCGCCGACGCGATGGTTTTGTACAACTCCATCAGCCGCTTGTCGCGCAGCGTGCCTTCGATGTCGCGGTTCATCTCTTCGCCGCGGATCAGATCCACTTCCAGTCCGAGCTTTTCGGCTTCTTTCAAGAACGCTTCGTCCTTGGTCATCGCCGCGAAAGCATCGCGCCATATCTTGACCCGATCCGCCGGCACTGCCGGGGAAAGAATCACCGACCGGGCGAGATTTTGGCCGGCGTACAAAGCGTTGAGCAAACTCTTGCTGCCGGCCGGCGCCAGCTCTTCCATGGTCGCCACTTCCGGGATGCGCGGGTCGCGGCGCTTCTTCGAAGTGACCAACATTTTGATGTAGCCGCTCTTTAACCATTCCTTGCGGGTCGACATCAAAGAGCCGATGCCCTGGGCCCGGCCGTCGAGCGCGCCGCGCTCGATATCGAGCAGGATTTGCGGCGTGCCGGGATAACCGGGAATCACTTGAAAATCCAAACCGAAGATCTGTTCGACGATCTTCACCACCACGTTGCTGGTGTGATCGAGCGCCTGGGCGCCCATCTTGGGCTGCTTGCCCTCGCGGTTCGCCTTCTTCACCGCCTCGAAGCTGGTATAGGGCGTCGAAGTTTTGAGATAAACCACCTGGGCGTCGTCGAAAGCCTGACCGACCCAGAGAAACTTTTGCAGCTCGAACTTGATCGCTTCATTACCCGCGGCCGTGGCGAACAGAGCGCCGGTGTTGAGCGTGCTGATGCTCAAGCCGTCGGGTTTTTTCAAGTTATAAAGCTCGTTGGCGGCGATCATGCCGCCGGCGCCGGGCTTATTGTGGATATCGAAGCGCGGCTTGCCAGGCATGTGGCGCTCCAGATGGCGCGCGATCAACCGCGCCGTCAGATCGGTCCCGCCGCCCGCCGAAGAGCCAACCAGAAACGTGATCGCTTTGCCCTCGAAAAAGTTCTTGGCAGGTTGCGCTCCGAGCGGCGCCGCAACCGTTACGACAAGAACGATTATAAGTAAAAGAACCATGTGCCGGTGATTTGATTTCACTTAAACGTACTCCTTGAAGCTTAGCTTTTGAGCTTCTTCTGGGTTTCCTGTGAAGAGATATTCACCACAGAGACACAGAGTTCACAGAGGGTTTGTTCAAGTTGCTATTTTTAGGCGATTTTCTCTGCGCCCTCTGCGCCTCGGCGGTGCAAACTCCGATCCCTGCTTCACACAAAAGCCTGAAAAACCGCTTTTGATTTGGTGTCGCGCGGGTTAAACGATTTGAACCTCTTGAACGATTGGAACGACTGGAACGTCTTGAACGATTTGAACTCCATCCGCGCTAATACCCCCACTTCTTCGCCGCCTTACTCACCCGCTGATACTCGGCGTCCAGTTCTTTGCGCGCCCGCAGCTCCTTGAAAGCCTCGCCAACCAAATCCTGCGCGCAGACATCCTTGATCGCCGGCACCTCGTAGTTAAGCTCGCCGAGCCGCTCCTCTTCTTTGAGCATGTCTTCAAAGCCGGTCGCTTTGCCGTCGAGCGGGAACGGCATCGCTTCGAGATCGCGCTCCGTGCGCGGCCCATGGGTGACGATGCGCTCTTCCGGGTCCGGGCTTATTAGCCGCAGCCGCTTTTCGAGGTTGGTGATGTACTCGTAGTTCTTCGGCATATCGCGTACGAACCAGTACGAACGGATCATGCCCTTGAGAAAACTCTTGACCAGGTCGGAGCGCTCTTCGAGGATGCGTCCGGTGGCGGCGATGATGCGCTCCGGACGGCCGTCGGGATATTGATCAGCGGGCGAGACCAGCGAGTTGCAGCCTTCCTTTAAGAGATCCTCCGCGTACCACGGCGGCATTGGCGCGCACTCGACCCGGCCGCTGCGGATCGCCTCCATGTGCAGCTTCGAATTGACCCCGATGCGCACCCACTCGACGTCCCGTTCGAGATCCAACCCGGCCTTTTTTAGTTGGATCTGGATCGCCCAATGGCGAATGCTATTGAAGTCGCTGATGCCGACGCGCTTGCCCTTTAAATCCGCCAGCGACTTGATATGCGGCGGCCCGATCCACAGGTTGGTGTGCTGGTTTCGCCAACCCGAGATGATGTAAAGATCGGCGCCGCGCGCCCGCTGGTAAAAAATCGTCCGGGACTGCACGTCCAGCGCGATATCGACCGACTTTTCCTTCATGGCCTGCGAGATGCCGAGCTTCTCCAATCCAAATGGGACCATTGAATCGTGCAGAATTTCATACGCCGGCGAGCCGTCGGCGCTCTTAAGCCCCTCGTCGTAAAAGAAATTCATCTCGTGCGCCGTCATCACCGGCACCTGATGCAGCACGTGGTAACAGGTCGGCGCGATTCTTAGTTTTCCCCCGAGCATGGGTGTTTCTCACTTTCCAAAATAGTTTCTGAACTCATCGAGATGCGTCTTGTAGTTTGCCTGCACTTCTTCCATCGACAGCGGAAAAATCTTGTCCGCGTTGATTTCTTTGAACGCCGGGTCGAGCGCCGAAACGGCACTTCGGCCGGGCAGCCGTTGCTCTCTGGCCAAAAGCTCCGCGACCGCGTCGGAGAGCATGAAGTCGATCAAGAGTTTCGCCGAGTTGGGGTGCGGCGCGCGCTTGGCGATCTGGACCGTTGCCGGTTGTATCACCAACGGGTCTGGATTCTTGATCCATTCCACCGGCGCGCCTTTTTTCTTGAACATCTCGGCGACGTGGCCGCGCCCGACGTAAACCGCGAATTCACCGGCGGCGAGCAGCGCGTTGCCCCGGCCCGACGATTCAAGGCGAAAATCCTGTTTCGATAAAGCCTGGAGGTATTGCTTGCCCTTTTCCTGGCCGAAGCGTTTCAAGATTCCGGCGTACCAAGTCACCTGCTCGTGCTCCATCGCCATCTTGCCTTTGTAGCGCGGATGAACCAGATCGGCCCAATCCTGGGGCCGCTCGTTGGCCGGAACCATTTTGGTGTTGTACACGATGGTCATCGGATTGTAGTAGAGCGTCGTCCAAAGGCCGTTCTTGTCCTTGAAAGCCGGCCCGAAGTTTTTGCTCTCGGGCGAAACGTAAGCACCCGCCACTCCCTGCTCGATCAATGCCTGCGTGTGAAAAGCCCCGCCGAAGTTGAGCACGTCGACAAGATACTTCTTGGCGCGGTACTCCGTCATCAATCGCGCCATCATCTTGTCGCTGTCGGCTTTGTACGGCTTCACTTTCAGGAACGGATATCTGGCTTCGAACATCTTCCAGATCATTTGCGCCGTGTCGGTGCGCAGCGTGATGTAGGCCTCAATCTCGCCGCCCTCTTTTTTCGCCGCCTCGACGATCTTGGGATCGACGATTTGAGCACAGGCTGGGCTCAGGACGACGGTCTGAAGCGCCAGTAAGAACAGAACGCCGATCGGCCATCGGAGATCGCGACGAATCATAAATACCTCCTTCGAGACCCGTTTCTCTGTCACTTTTTGTACAGCGCGCGGATAAATCCGCTTTGATCGATGTGCCGCACGAACGACGGATCGATAAGCAGATCGGGATCGGTTTGTTTCGCCTGCGGGTATTGGTACGAAAGAATATCCAACGCGGTCTTGATAATCTCCAACGGCGGGATCGGCACCTCTTCAAGTCCGGCCTTGGTGTATTCATAGGTGTCGTCGAGAATATCGTCAGCGGCGCCGCGCATGTATTTTTTAAGCACCGCCACGCTATGCTGCTTGTTGGTCTTGAAGATATAGATTCCCTCGATCATGGCCTTCAAAAATCGCTCCGTCACATCGGGATTCTTGGCGACCGTCTGTCTTAGCGTGGTCACGGTGGTGTAAGGATACACCACCCCGACCCTATCGTAGTCGATCAATTCCCGGTAGCCCATTTTTTTCGCGATCAAGTTGTAAGGCATGGTGAGCGACGCGGCGTCGACGATCCCTTTTTCCAAAGCCGGAAACGTCAGCGCCGCTTCGCCCATCGGTAAAAGCTTCACATCGCGGTCCGGCACCAGATTCAGCTTGGCGCGCAGCACATAGCGCACCATCGTGTCGGCAAACGCACCGGGGCGTCCCGTTGCAATGGTCTTGCCGCGCAGTTCTTCCGGGCTTTTGATATCGGGCCGCGACAAAATGCCGGAGCCGACTTTATTGATAAAAGTTAAAATGATGACCTGGTCTTTGATTCCGAGGATATGCGAGGTCAGCGCCCCAGTACCCGTGGCGACCACGAACGGAACCTCACCGCTGGCGAGGAGCTGCTGTGGACGAATCCTGCCCGCATAGATCGCCTTGAGGTCGAGATTATATTTTTTCCCCAGCTGATCTTCGACCGCGACCCACAACGGCCCATAGGCACCGGAGAAGGACGAGTAACCGACAGTGAGGCTGTCCAGCCTGGTCGCAGCAAAGCTCGCCGAAGAAAAAGTCAGCGACACGATAACTACACAGAAGAAGCTAACCAAACGATTTCGGGTTGCCATTTTCGACCTCCCTTATGTGCGACCTTCGATCTGCCCGTTAACACCCTTGAGGGAGACAAGTCAAGCCGCCGCCGGGCGCGCGGTCATCTGCTTGACACTACCGCGCCGTCCAAGTAAGAATTCCCATCGGATCGACTGCGCACTTCTTTCGAGACGACTTATGGCAATAACTTCCGCAAACGGCCCGCTCGCAGGCTATCGCGTGCTCGACATCGGCGGCCCGCTGGCGCTCCACTGCACGAAACTCCTGGCGGACATGGGCGCCGACGTGATCAAGGTCGAGCCGCCCGCGGGCGACGAGTCGCGGCGCGTGCCGCCGTTCAAAGACGACTCGCCACACCCGGAGAAGAGTCTTTACTTCCTGCACTTCAACACCAACAAGCGGGGTATCACCCTCGATGTCGAAAAGCCGGATGGGCGGGCAATTTTTCTGGAGCTTGCGCGCAAGGCCGACGTCGTCATCGAAACTTATCGCCCGACACGCAGAGAAGAACTGGGCCTCGGTTATCAGGACCTAAGCGCGGGCAATCCCGGACTCATTCACGCTTCCATCACTCCCTTCGGTGAGACCGGGCCGTGGCGCGATTACAAGGCCAACGACACAGCGGGAATCGCGCTCGGCAATCTTCTTTATCTCGCCGGCGAACCGGGAGAACCGCCGCTCCAGCCGCCGGGCGAGATCGCCTACGGCATGGCGTCAACCTACGGCGCGTTCGGGATCGCGGTGGCGCTCTACCATCGCCTGGAAAGCGGCAAAGGTCAGCATATCGCCGTCTCCATGCATGAATGCGCGGGACACATCGCCGGCTATTTTATTCCCAACTACGGCTACACCGGCGCCAAGCCGGCGCGCGCGTCACGCAAAGGGGAAGAGACCGATCTCTACGACCCTTACCCCACCAAGAACGGTTACGCGCGGATCTTTATCATCCCGGTTGAGCAATGGCGCCGCTTGGTGGATTGGATAGGGCGCCCGCCGTCTATTTCGGGTCCTGAGTTCGAGAAAATGGCGTACCGGCGCAAGCATCCGGAGATCGTCGTCGGGGCGATCACGGAATTCTGTAGCCGTCACACCAAAGAAGAGCTTTACGAGGAAGGCCAAAAAAGGCGCATCGCGGTCACCCCCATCAACACCGTCGGCGAGTTCATGAACAGCGCGCAGGTCAAAGCCCGCGAGACCTTCATCGGTATGGAACATCCCGTGATCGGCAAATACTTGCAGTTCGGTCCGGTGCCGCGCCTCAGCGAGTCGCCGGGAGGGATCACGCGCACCGCGCCGCTCCTCGGCGAACACAACGAGGAAATCTATTGCGGCGAGCTGGGCATGAGCAACGACGACCTGGTCGCCCTGCGCTCCAGCGGAGTGATTTAATGCGGCGAATATCATGTTGGAGTAATAGAGTACTGAGTTTTTGGTTCAAACAGTTCAAGCAGTTCAAACACCCTCCTTCATCCCCCGCGTCGCGGGGGAGGAAAGTCCGTCCTGAGCCGCGTCGCAGGAAGGTGGGGGCTTGAACCGAGCGTAGCGGTTGAACTGAGCGAAGCGATTGAACGGTTATTAGTCGATCCACATTATGAGCAAACTTCCTTTAGAAGGCATCCGAGTCGTTGAGCTCACCACCGGCGCCGCCGGGCCCACCGTGGCGCGGGTGCTCTGCGAGTTCGGCGCGGAGGTGATCCGCTGCGAAACTCGGCTGCGCGGCGATGGCCACCGCGGCGAAGATCCCGCCAAGTGGAACAAGAATCCTGACTTCATGAAACTCCAGCGCGGCAAGAAATCCTTCACCGTGAACATGCAGACGCCGAGAGGCCGCGAGCTGGTCAAAGAGCTGGCGAAAAAATCCGACGTGGTGGTGGAAAACTACGGTTTGGGCATTCTGGAGAAGTGGGGACTCGATTGGCCGCGGCTCAAAGAGATCAATCCGGCGTGCATTTTGATCCGCGTCAAAGGCATGGGCTGCAGCGGACCGCACGCCGCCGATCTCACCTATGGTCCCAATGTCGGCAATACCATGGCGACAACCTATCTGTGGAATTACCCCGATGCGAAGACCGCCACGGCGGAACCGCGCACCCAGCATCCGGATTTCATGGGCGGCGTCACGGGCGCCTTCGGCGTCGTGCTGGCGCTCATCCAGCGCAAGAAGACCGGGCGCGGCCAATGGATCGACAGCGCCCAGGTGGAAATCGGCGCGTCCCTGCTCGGACCGAAGTATTTGGAATATTCGGTCAATCATCGCGAGCCGAAGCCGGAGGGCAATCGCAGCCTGGTTGCCGCGCCCTACGGCCCTTACCAGTGCAAGGGCAACGACCGCTGGTGCGTCATCGCCGTTTATACTCAGGACGAATGGGAGCGTTTCTCGGCTCTATTGCAAAAATCCGGGTTGAAACCGAACGACCGGTTTGCCACTCATCTAGGACGGGTGCGGCACAAAGAAGAACTGGACCAGTGGGTCACGAGCTGGACCCTGCAACATGATCCGTACGATGTGATGAACCGGGTCCAAGGCGCCGGTGTTTGCGCGGCGGTCGTCCAAGATGTCGAGGACCAATTCAAACGCGACGTGCAATACGCCGCCACCGGCTTTCTGGTGAACATGACGGAGCCGGACGCCGGCGATGTGGTGACGGAAAACGTGCCGATGCGCTTGTCCGAGACTCCGGGAAAAGTTCGCGGCCTCGCCCCCCTCATGGGCGAGCATACCCACGAGATTGCCAGAAACCTACTCGGCTTATCAGACGCAGAGATCGCCCGGCTGGAAGAAGAGAAAGTTTTGTATTAACTAAAGGTCAGAAGTCAGAGATCAGCTGTCGCTCCATTCCGTTTTGCAATACTGACTTCTGACCTCTGACTTCTGAATTAAAGGAGGATTTATGCCCGAACCAGGACCGCTATGTATTTTCGAAAAGCGCGATCCGCATATCGCGATTGTTCGCCTCAACCGCCCGGAGAAAAAGAACGCGATCAGCCGCGATCTTTACTGGGCGCTGGATGAATGTTGGCAGAAGGCAAAAGCCGATGACGACGTCTGGTCGATCATTCTCACGGGAACAGCGGACGCCTTTTGCGTGGGAGGCGACTTAAAGGAAAATCTCGCCTTTGCGAAGGGCGAGATGAAAGGACCGAGGTCCGGGCCGCGCCAGTATTCGAATCTGCGCGATTTGCAGATGCACAAACCGATCATCGCCGCCATCAACGGCTACGCCGTGGGCGGCGGATTCAGCCTGGCGTTGGCGTGTCATATTCGATATTGCGTGCCGGCGTCGAAGTTCGGCTGTTCAGAAGTGCGCTGGTCGCATATGGCGGCGTGGCCGAGTTATGTCTGCCAACTCCCGACCGGCTGGGCCTACTGGTTCGCTCTCTCAGGCCAGATGATCGACGCGGACACCGCTTTTCGTCTCGGCCTCGTACAGAAAATCAGCGAGCCGGGCAAGCTCATCGATGACTGCGTCGAGCTCTGCACGACCATCAATCGCAACGGCAGGCTCATCGCCGCGCATACCGTAGAATATATCGAAGACAAATTGCTCTACGAGATTCAGGGGATGGAAAAAGGCTTCGAAGTGCACAGAGAGTTCTACGCCCATCTCCGCCAGAGCAAAGACTACGATGAAGGTTCCGCCGCTTTCTCCGAACGGCGCAAACCGGAGTTTTCGCAAGAATACTACGACGGCAAAACTAAACCGCCGGGAGTGACGTAGAAGCCAAATCGTTTTCCCCATCTCTTGCCTAACGAAGCGGCCTTGAACGATTTGGCCGTTCCAAACGTTCCAATCGTTCAAGACGTTCAAATCGTTACTAACCGGTCAGGCCAAGCCAGCCCAATTCGTTCGGAGCATTCTGACGTCTTGAACGACTTGAACTTTTTGAACGATTTGAACAGAAGTCGCCCGCTAAGAGCGGGCGACTTCGTCGAAGCCCGGCTCGGGCATGCCGGCTTTCCAGGTTGGATCGCGCAGCTCGAGGCGGTTGCCGCTGGGATCGAAGAAGTAAAGCTCCCTTCCC
>JAUYJC010000516.1 GCA_030688735.1 Deltaproteobacteria bacterium | reverse complement strand
CTGCCTCACATTCAGACCCGCTCGCATTCAGGGCCGGAAACGGGGAGTGATACAATTACGACTCCAAGGGGAATTCGCCCGGATAGAACTCATGAATAATCAGCCGCTTGCGACACCCAACCGACGTTTGACGCTGTGGGTTCGTTGACAAAACTTTGAGTAGCTCTGGATTCAACGGTGCTTGAGGAAAGACAGCTTTAGTAAATCCCGCCCCTATAACGAAGAGGTTCACTCTGCTTCCTTTATTTGAGGTCGGCATCTATTGCCGAATTTCTCGCACCAAGCTCCAATCCACCAACTGATTCAGCGGGATGTCCTTTGTCAGCTTAAGGCGCTCTTTGGTCAACTGGACGTCGAGACTGACGCCCTTGTCGGAGATGATGCCGTCGTCGGTGAAAGAGTTGATCGAAGCGTCGTAGGCTTTCGTCGACTGGGCCGGCGTGATGCGCAGATAATCGGCGAGCATCTGCACCGTCTCGGCGCGGTTCTGCTTCATGAAGCGCGTGCCGCGCAGGGCGGCGCGGACGACGTTCTTCACCTGCTCCCGCTGCGCACGGAGCTTTTGATCCGTGACCGCGGTGCCGGAGAGCGGCAGTTCGATGAGATCGCCTAAATAGACAAGCCGTTTGAAACCCTCGTCTTCCGCCTTGACGGCGAAGGCATTGTCGATGGGCGTGGTGTCGATGGATCCCGCGTGCAGTGCCGCGAGCCGGATCGAACTTTCGCCGGTGACGATGATTTCCAAGTCCCTCTCTGGTTCAAAGCCGAAATGGCGCACCGCTACGCGAGACAGATAATCCACCGTGCCGGCGACTGAATCGACGCCGATGATCATGCCCTTAAGATCCTTCGGTGTTTTGATTTCCGGCCGGGCAACCAATACATGGAGCGGCCGCGACACCATGCCGAGCACCGCGTTGATCGGCAAGCCGGTGACCGCGGCGCGCAGCGCCGACCCCCAGGCGAGCAGATAATCGACGTCGCCGGAAACCAGCGCCTTGACCGCGACTGCCGGCTGCATTTGAATCTTGTCGACGTCGATCCCTTCGTCTTTGAAAAACCCTTTGCGCATGGCGACGACAACCGGAAACTCAAATAGGCCTCTACTCGGCGTCGCGATGGCAACGCGCTCGGCCGCCAGCGACGTTTGATCGGCAATGAGAGACAACAACGCGCAAAGAGCGACGGCAACGCGGATCGAGATCGGCATTCTCATCTTTGTCGGATCCATGCTTTCCGTCTCATGCCCTATTCCATCCGCACGTTCTTGGTGAAATCATAATTGCTGGAGTAGTCGCACTCGAAGATTGAAGCGATTTGGTTCGGATCCCAGCCGCCGGTAAAACACTTCTTCAAGAACGCCATCATTAACTTCCAGGCGTCGTTTGCGGCCTCCTTGCGGTAGCGGCCCGGCATAGTGTCGTTGAGCCAGCCGTGCGGCGCGGCGCGGTAGAGGCGGATGTGGTAGCTCTTCTTGGCTTTCTCAAAGCAGTTGCGGAAACGCACGACGTCGTCCACGGAAATGATGTGATCCGCCTCGCCGAAGGCCCCGAGCACGGGGCAGCTTACTTTTGCGACCAGTTCCTCCACCGGTGTTGGACGAAGCTCATTGCCCTGCCACTCCCTGCCGCCGATGGCGCCGTAGAGCACCACGGCCCCGGCGATGTCATTTCGGTTCGCCGACAACAGAAGCGATTGGCGGCCGGACTGGCAAACGCCGATAATGCCGAGACGGGAGGGATCGACGCTGGGGAGTTTTTTCAGGTACGCCACCGCTGCGTTCAAGTCCGCCAGCGCGCCGTCGTCGGTAAGATCGACTCGTTGTTCCCCGCGCAGCACCGCGTTTCGGTCACCGGTGAAACGATGAAAGAGATCCGGCGCCAAGCCGACGAAACCAGCCTGAGCCAGCTTGACCGTCAAATCTTTCGTATGCTGATCGATGCCGTAGCGCTCGTGCAGGATGATCACCGCGGGCCGTTTCCCTTTGGCCTTGGGCAGAGCGCGCACGGCACTGATGCCGCCGCCGAGGTTGACCGTCGTCGGTTTAATTGCCGTTGATTTTTTCGCTGCCATGGATACCTCCGATCTTTGTCTTGCAGTGCGTTTGAACCTGCCAAGCTTATCGCCGTGGGAACGAGGGAGTCAAGGCAGAGCGGCGCGCTTGTACCCCCGTCAGTGCAACCGTATATTCAGGTTGATGAATCTCAAAGACGGATCAACCATCGTAGCCGATCTGACAACCATTGGGCGGAAGAGCGGACAACCGCGGGCGGTCGAACTCAACTTCGTTTATTTCCACGGAAATTTCTATGCTTCATCGAGCAAGGTGAAAGGCAAGCACTGGTGCCTGAACATGATTCGTCATCCCGCGGTCGAGATGACCGTAAAGGGAGAGAAGATTGCCTGTATGGCCAAGCAGGTCGACGATGACGCCCTGCGCCGCCAAATCCTTACCCTGCGCGATTCGCCGCCGCAAATGCATCGTGTGGTGTTCGAGATCATACCGCGAATGTGACGCTCAACCTCGACTCAGGACAATTACTCCGGCGACGATCAACGACGCCGCCATTCCGTCCCTAAGCGTCACCACTTCGATTCCTTTCAACGTAAAGCGCGCCAGGGCAAAGGTCACCAGCGGCGAGATGCGCCAGATGGGCGACAAGAGCGCCGCGGGACCGTAAATCAGCGCAAAAAAAGTGCAGAGCGAACCGACCGCTTCGGTGATGCCCGACAGCGAAAAAAACAACAAGCCTCTTAGCGGCACCCGCTGCCGCTTGACCTTGAGCCCCATGAATCGACCGAAGGCGAGCATGCAGACGAGCGCCGTCGATTGCGTGACCAGCGCGCCGAGGACCGGCAGGCCGCCGGCACTGATGCCGATTTTTTTAAAGATTGGGTTGATGCCGAAACAGAACGCGGCGATCAGCGGGAAAAGCAGATATTTGAAACGGCCAGCGCCGGCTGCCGAGCTCGTTTGGGCTTGCGAGAGCACGGCGATGCCGACCACGATCAAGGTTACGCCGGCGGCGATAAACCAGCTCATCTCTTCGCCGAGGAAGAGCACCGCGAGTATCGCGGTCAATAACGGCGAGCCGTTTTTGACCGAGGTGGCTTTGGAGGCGCCGACGAGGTCAATGCCTCTATAGTAGAACACTTTGCCGAAGCTCGCGCCGATGGCGCCGGCCATGAAAAAGGCCCAAAAAGCGCGGCTGGACGGGTCAACCTGGCCGATCTCACCGTAGTAGATCGCCAGGCCGACGAGGAGAAACACCGAAACATGTTGCTCCACCAGCGTCGCCGTGCTGACGTCCGCATATTTCAGACCGCGCTTTAGCAGCAGCGGCCCGATCCCCCAAAGCCCTCCAGCGAACAACGCGTAATAAATTCCCGTCTGGAGTTCCTGGCTCATGTTTTGGACAGATGCCTACTTTTTCTTCGTCTGCTCTTCGACTTTTTTCTCCAGGGTCTCGACGTTCTTTTGCATGCCCTCGTAGAGCGCTTTTTCTTTTTGCATGCCCTCCTGGATCGCCTTCTGGGCTTCCTTGTCCCGCTCGGCGGAATCCTTCTTGTCGCCGCCGCAGGCGGAAAAGGCAAGAGCGCATGCCAGCATCACTATCGCTCCATTTAATCTAATCATCTCGTACCTCCTTTGTCCTAGCCGAATTTAGTTAGCAGGAAAGCATTCAAACATGCAACCTACAATCGACGAGAAACAAAGCCGAAATCCGCCGGCTTTTCTTTGCCCGTCAGTTTGTTATTCTGATAAGGGAGAACATGATGCGGCGCTATTTAACGGTTTTGTTAGTCTTTCACTTCGTTGCCCTTACGGCCAACTCGGCGTCGTCTCAGACAACCGGCAAAAAAAAGATCAGCCCGACGCTTTCAGTGACCGATGCCGCCGCGTGGAAGTCCGTGCAAAAAGGCATCGAGTCGCGAAAAATCACGCTCGAACGGAGCGAGCCCGGTTATACGCTCGATCTCAAACTCCTGCGCTTCGATACCCAATGGATCACGGCGCGCCTTCTGCGCAGCGCGGAATACCAGCTCAAGGCGGCAAACGCGATGACGTTCTTGGAGCGCAGCGGCGCCGTTGCGGCCATCAACGCCAATTACTTCGACACCGGCGGCAAGCCCCTGGCTTTTCTCAAGGCGGGCGGACAGGCGGTCAATCCGCGGGTTTCCCGAAGTTCGCTCTACACCGGCGTCTTCGGGGTCAAGGACCAACGTCCATTCATTTCGCACCGCGACGATTTTTTTTCCGAGCAAGCGGACGAGGGGATGCAGTCGGGGCCGCTGCTCTTGCTGCGCGGCGCTCCTCAGGCCGTTACCGGCGTGCCGTTGCGCGCCAGCCGCCGCGCGCTCATCGGCATCGACAGGGAACAACGACTGATGATCGCCGGCACCGATAATCTCATCGGCGGCCTCTTTTGGGCGGAGCTGCAGGAAATTTTCTCGGCGGGCTCGTGGCAGGTGCAAGCGCAGGATCTGCTCAACCTCGACGGCGGCGGCTCGGCGCAACTCTATATAAAGGCTGGCAAGTTCGAGGAATTCGTCCCCGGCACCGTCGAGGTACCGGTGGCCATCGGATTCTTCGCTAAGTCACAATAACCGTTGCCTGAATTTAAGAGTTCCAATCGTTCGAGTCGTTCCAATCGTTCCAGATGGTTAACCCCGTTTAGACCGCGCGATCGGCAGCGCCGCCACGAACTCACTTGGTCAGAAAACGGTTGGAACAACTGGAACATTTGGAACGGTTGGAACTTTAGTTTTCAGTCCAGCGAGCTGAACGCGACTCGGCTCCACTCCAGGGCGCGCGCGGGAAGGATTCCCAGGTAAAGGGTGCCCGCGACGGCGAGACCGATGGCGA
>JAUYJC010000504.1 GCA_030688735.1 Deltaproteobacteria bacterium | reverse complement strand
CCGCGACATCCGCAGCTTTGTGGTCGGCGACACATGCGTCTCGGCGATCTACCGCAGCTCCGAGCACTGGATCACCAACACCGCTCAGGGCGGCAAGGCGACCAACTGCCCGCTGACGAACGAATTGAAGGATCTCTCCTTGCGCGCGGCGCGCGCGGTCGGCGGCGGCGTCGTCGCCGTCGACATTTTCGAAACCGAGCACGGGCTGCAGGTCAACGAGGTCAACTACACCATGGAGTTTCGCAACAGCATCGCCACTACGGGCGTGAACATCCCAAGTTTGATCGTCGACTACGTGCTCAGGGCCGCCAAAGAGTAAGGTCGTGGAAAAGGTCAAATGCGCCATCGTCGGCGGCTCCGGCTACACCGGCGGAGAGCTGTTGCGTCTCTTGCTCGGCCATCCCCGCGCTGAAGTCACGCAAGTCACCTCGGAGCGCTCGGCCGGCAAGCTCGTTTTCAAAGCGCATCCCAATCTGCGCAAGCGCACCCAGCTGCAATTTTCCAAAACGGCCGAGCTGCGGCCCTGCGATCTGTTATTTCTTTGTCTGCCCCACGGCGAATCGATGGGAAAGATCGAATCCTTCCAATCCCTCGCGCCCAAGCTGATCGACCTCAGCGCCGATTTCCGCCTGCAAAGCGAAAACGCTTACCAGGAATGGTACCACCAGCCTCACGCGCGGCCTGACTTGCTCGGCAAGTTCGTCTACGGCATCCCCGAACTGCACCGCGACGAGATGAAACGAGCGAGCTTGATCTCAAGCGCCGGTTGCAACGCGACGGTGACGATTCTGGGCCTCCATCCCTTTTACAAACTCGGCCTCGTCGAACCCGATCGCACCGTCGTCGAAGTCAAAGTCGGTTCCAGCGAAGGCGGCAACACGCCGAGCGCTTCGTCGCATCACCCGGAGCGCAGCGGCGCCGTGCGCTCGTTCATGCCGACCCGCCACCGCCACACCGGCGAAGTGCTTCAAGAACTCAGTCTCGGCAAGCCGATCCAGGTGCATATGTCGGTGACGTCCATCGAACTCGTGCGCGGCGCCCTCGCCACGGCGCATGTTTTCTTAAAGGACAAGCTCGAAGATAAAGACATCTGGAAAATCTTGCGCCAGGCTTACGGCAATGAGCCCTTTATCCGCATCGTCAAAGAAACCGAAGGGACGCACCGCTATCCCGAACCCAAGTGGCTCGCCGGCACCAACTACTGCGACATCGGTTTTCAACGCGACGAAAAATCGAACCGGCTGGTGATCATCAGCGCCATCGATAATTTAATGAAAGGCGCCGCCGGCCAGGCGGTCCAAGCGTTCAACATCATGCACGGCTTCGACGAAACTTTGGCGCTGGAATTTGCCGGGCTCCATCCGCTGTAAGAGGACTCATTTAAGGCACGGAGAGGAAAAGCCGAATATCGAAATCCGAAATCCTAAACAAATTCAAATGACTAAAATGCGAAGCACCAAATCCGAAACTCGAAATCCGAAACAATTTCGAATGTTCAAAACAACACAAAATTCAAAACAACTTCAAATTGGATTATGTGTTTTGGATTTTCCTAGTTTGAGATTTATTGGGCTGCCGTTTGTTTCGAATTTCGATATTAGAATTTCGGATCTACCCTTGTGGAGTTTGTTTCGGTCCGCGGGGCTTCTTTCGAGATTCGGATCTGGCGTTTATTCCAGTGGCGCGATTAACTTTGTTGCAATGGCTGGGGTACTCACCCGTCGATCGCGCTTGTGCGCGTATAAGCAAAGTTAGTTATGTGCCGCCTGCTGCTAGTCAAGTCGGATAGGGAATTTGCCATTACCGATCAGCTCGCCCGCTTCGCCCACAGCGCCAAAAACAACAAGGAGTTTCAGGGCCACGGCTGGGGCTGTGCCTATCGGGAAAGCGGCTCCTGGCGCCATTACAAAAGCATCGCGCCAATCTGGCAGGACGATTTCAGTCAATTCGGCGCTACGAACCTGCTCCTCGCCCACGCGCGCAGCGCTTTCAAGGACGAAGGCGTCGTGGTGGAAAACAACATGCCCTTTTACGACGACCGGCATGTCTTTATCTTTAACGGCGAACTGCGCGGCGTAAAGATCGCCGAGCAGGGGCGCATCGGCGCCGAGAAAATCTTCAACTTCATCAAGCGCTTCGATCACGGCAGCATGCTCGAAGCGCTCCAGCGCGGCACGGATCTCATCCGCCAGCGCACCAGGTACGTGCGCGCGATGAACATCATCATGGCCGGCGATCGACGAGCGTACCTCGCTTCGATCTTCAACGAAGAGCCGGATTACTTCACCCTGCATTACAGCCAGGACGGAGACCGTTTGATCGTCGCCTCCGACCCCTTGCTCGGCGCGGAACGGTGGGTCAAGATCGCCAACGGGACGGTGCGAGCGTTGCCATGATCATCATCAAGATCGGCGGCGGCAGAGACGTGAATCTCAAGGGCGTCGTCCAGGACTTAGCGACGCTCACGGAGCGGTTCATCATCGTCCACGGCGCCAACGCCGTGCGCGACGAAATCGCCGCGAAAATGGGGTATCCGACCCGATCGGTGACCTCGGTTTCCGGCTACGCCAGCGTGCTCTCCGACGAAAAAGCGATCGACGCCATCATGATGGGGTACGCGGGCATCCAGAACAAACGGCTGGTCGAACTCTGCCAGCAGCGGGGCATCAACGCCGTCGGCCTTTCGGGTATCGACGGCAAACTGGTCCAGGGCTCGCGCAACAAAGGGATCCGCGTGCGGCAAAATGAAAAGACCATCATGATGCGCGACTTCTCGGGCAAGCCGAAACAGATCAACCAAGAGCTGATCGCGCTGTTGCTCGATCACGGCTACGTCCCGGTGATTTGCATTCCGATCATCGACGAGAATAACGTCGCGATCAACTCGGAAAATGACGACATCGTCGCGGTTCTACAGGAAACCCTCCACGCCGACACGGTCATTCAGCTGATCGAGGCGCCCGGTTTCATGGACGACATCAAAGATGACAACTCCTTGGTGCCGAGCATTACCAGGGCCGAACTCGACGCCCGCGAAGCCCAGGTGGAGGGCAGGATGAAACGGAAAATGCTCGCTCTCAAAAAACTCATGGAGAACGGCGCGGCGCGGGTCATCATCGGCGATGGCCGCGTTGACCATCCCGTTCAAGACGCGCTCAGCGGGAAAGGGACGATCATCCAATGACCCATTTTATAGAGCTGGAGAAGGCCTACGAGTTCGACGTCTACCCCAAGCGCGACCTTGTCCTCGTCCGCGGGATAGGTGCCAAGGTCTGGGATGTCGATGGCAAAGAGTATATCGACTGCGTCGGCGGCCACGGCGTGGCGAATATTGGCCACTGCAACGAAAAAGTCGTCGCGGCGATCGAGGAGCAGGCGCGCAAGCTGATCAGTTGCTCCATGACCTTCTACAACGACACCCGCGCCCGCTTTCTCGAAAAGCTCCTGTCGATCACGCCGAAGAACCTGAAACGCGCCTTTCTCTGCAACTCCGGCACCGAAGCCGTCGAAGCCGCCATCAAGTTCGCCCGCTTCACCACGAAAAAAAAAGAATTCATCACCGCCATGCGCGGTTTCCATGGCCGCACCATGGGCTCCATGAGCGCGACGTTCAATCCGGAATACCGCAAGGATTTTGAGCCCACCGTGCCGGGATTCAAGTACGTGCCGTTCAACAATTTCGACAAGCTCAAGGATGCCGTCACTGACGACACCGCCGCCATCCTTCTGGAAGTGGTTCAGGGCGAAGGCGGGATTCACATCGGCGGCGCCGACTACTTCATGCAGGTGCGAAGGCTCTGCGATGAGAAAAATATCCTATTGATCCTCGACGAAGTTCAAAGCGGCTGCTGCCGCACCGGCAAGATGTTCGCCTGCAACCACTTCGATCTCGAGCCCGACATCCTCTGTCTCGCAAAAGCGATCGCCGGCGGCGTGCCGATGGGCGCGGTGGTCTGTTCGGAAAAAATCCAGCCGCCCATGGGCAAGCATGGCAGCACCTTCGGCGGCAACCCGCTCGCCTGCGCCGCGGGCATCGCCGCCATCGATTTCATGCTCGAAAGCAAACTCGACGAGCAGGCGCAAGACAAAGGCGAGTTCTTCGTCGGCAAGCTGAAGCAGCATAAATTCGCCAACGTGCGCGAGATCCGCCACCTCGGGTTGATGATCGGTATCGAATTAAAAGAAAAAAGCCAGCCCTATTTGGTCAAACTGATGGAGCAAGGCGTGCTCGCAATGCCCGCCGGCGCGACGGTATTGCGCTTTTTGCCGCCGCTGGTCATCACCAGGGAAGACCTCGACTTCGTGGCGCGGAAGGTCATCGAGGTCTTGCCCGCGGCGGGCTGATCCCTCGCGTCCGTTAACAAAAACAGTTTTTCAGGCTTTCGTGTGAATCACGCGGAGGCGCCCTTCGACGCCGTTCATGGCAGACTTTCTATGAGACTTGTCAAGTCCTTTTTTTATTTTATTTATTTTTTTTCATGCCGCCTGGCGCATCGCCTGACGGGCGATGTTCGCCAAGTGATAGTTCTCATCGTACGGCTTGTCGTCTCTCCACATGATGAAAATAATTTT
>JAUYJC010000502.1 GCA_030688735.1 Deltaproteobacteria bacterium | reverse complement strand
CCGCCCCCCTCGACTCTGAAACTTTTCCACTGCCGCTCTGCGAAACTCCTCCGTTCGTTGTTGACTCACTTCCTTTTTCTCTCTCTCGCCCCGCTTTCCATTTGTTCTCGCATGCGACATCTATCCTGACATAGGGGGTTTGCCTGCGTACATCGAGAATTAAAGACGGCGTTCATGCTGGAGGGGGGTCGGGTATATAGATTCTTGTTTTGTTACACCCCGCGCCTTCAGATCGAACTCTACGACAACCGGAGGGGGACATAGGATCAGTCAAAAGCAGAACCTCCCGATCGGAGCATCCTAGCGGGGACCACGAGGCCCGATCCGCTGTTTTTTCTAGGATTGGTAATCTTCGACCCATAATCTATACTCTTCCTATGGTGGGGTCGCCGCTAGAGGCTGATCCCAAATCGAGTCGTTGACATGGCCACAGAAACAATCCAACTTACACGGATCGAAGAATGCCTCTGGGAAATCCCGCGCCAGGGCGGGATGAGGGTGCCGGGGCGGATTTATGCGAGCGAAAAGCTCATGGCGAACCTCAAGGACGATAATTGCCTGCGGCAGGTGATGAACGTCGCGCATCTGCCCGGCATCGTCGGCTATTCGCTGGCCATGCCCGACATCCACTGGGGCTACGGCTTTCCCATCGGCGGCGTGGCGGCGATGAGCGTCGAGGACGGCGTTGTCTCGCCCGGGGGCGTCGGCTACGACATCAATTGAGGCGTGCGCCTGGTGAAGACCGGTCTGGTCTTCGATGAAGTCAAAGACAAGCTGGCGCGCATCGTCGATACGCTCTTCTCGCTCATCCCTTCCGGCGTCGGTTCCGAAGGCGCGATTCCGAAACTTTCCAAGCAGGACGAAAAGCGGCTGTTGCGCGACGGCGCCCGCTGGGCGGTGGCAGAGGGCTACGGCGCGCAAGACGATCTCTCCTACATGGAAGAGGGCGGCAGGCTGGCGACCGCGGATGCCGGCCTCGTCAGCGTCCGCGCCCTGGAGCGCGGGCTCAAGCAGGTCGGCACGCTCGGATCGGGCAATCATTTTCTTGAAATCGGGCGGGTCGAGGAAATTTATCTTCCACCGACGGCGCAGGCTCTGGGCTTGTTTCCCGATCAGATCGTTATCTTGATTCACACCGGCTCCCGCGGACTCGGCTACCAGACCTGCGAGGATTCGCTCAAGGTCATGAACCAGGCGATGCCCAAGTACGGCATCACGCTGCCGGACCGCCAGCTCGCCTGCACGCCCATTCAGTCGCCCGAGGGCCAGGACTATTTAGCGGCGATGGCCGCCGCGGCGAATTACGCCTGGGCCAACCGGCAGGTGATCATGAGCCACGCGGAAAAGGCTTTCATGAAAGCGCTCGCGGTCAGCCCGAAGGAGTTGGGCTTCTCGCTGATCTACGATGTCTGCCATAACATCGCCAAGATCGAAGAGCATGTCGTCGACGGCAAAAAGCGGTCACTTTGCGTTCATCGCAAGGGCGCGACGCGCGCCTTCGCGCCCGGCCATCCGCAGATTCCCGCAGCCTACCAGAAGCTCGGTCAGCCGGTGCTGATACCCGGCGACATGGGGCGCTATTCCTATTTGCTCGTCGGAACAGAAACTGCGATGGAGAAAACCTTCGGCAGCACCTGCCACGGCGCGGGCCGGATGATGAGCCGGGCGCAATCGAGAAAACAAAGCCAGAGCATGAACATCGATCAGGAAATGGCGCGGCGCGGCGTGGTCGCGCGCTATCAAGGCCGCGGCACCATGGCCGAGGAAATGCCCCACGCCTACAAGGACGTGGCCGACGTGGTCGAGACCATGGATCAAGCCGGAATTTCAAAGCGAGTGGCGCGCTTCCGGCCCGTCGGAGTGATCAAAGGATAGGTGAACCGTTTCGGGTCTAGGGTCTCGCGTCTCGTGTTCTGGCAGGTCGCTGAAAAAGGGTTCGGAATGCTTCGAGAGCCTCAGCATGAACGGGAAAGCCTGAATGATATCAAATCCCCTCCGTTCGTTCCTTCGTCAAGCTCAGGACGGGCTCTGAGCACCGTCGAAGGACTCCGACAGAGTTTTTCGGCAGACTGCAAGTACTTCAAGCCGTTCCAATCGTTCAAGCCGTCGGACCATCCGGGGATCGTTTTAAACGTTGCTCGATGATTTGACAACTCCCTCTCGCGGAGCATAAAGAGGTAGCAGACTTTGGCCGCCCCTACGCCGAGACCCGCGGCTCGGACCCGGACGGCAACTTCTTCGATATCTCCGAGCATGGTTTTCAGAACGCAGTGCCGCTGGGCGAAAAAAAGAGCGGTTGATTTATCGCGGCAAAACTTACGAAAGGAAGATCACGATGGGTGTTAAGCGAAGGCACAAGCTTCTAATTGCTCTTTTATTGGTCGCCTTGCTCGGGCCGGCATCGTCGGGCGCTCAGATCAAGTCAACCTTCGCCTCGAGCATCACCAGCGAGAGCATGACGGCGATGTGGGTGGCGCGGGAGCGCGGCCTGTTTAAAAAGCATGGGCTGGATATGCAATACGTCGTCATCCCGCGCTCGCCATTGGCGGTGGCCGCGTTGATCGCGGGAGAGATCGATGCCGCGATCATCGGTCCGGGCCATCTTATCAGCGCCGGCAGCACCGGCGCAGACCTTATCGGCGTCGCCAATTTTTTCCAAAAACTTGACTACCGGCTCAACGCGCGGCCCGAAATCAAAAAGTCGGAAGATCTGCGCGGCAAGCGGATCGCCATCAGCGGCCCCGGTTCCACCTCCCATCTGGTGACGCTGCTGGCGCTTCAGGGCCTCAACATCGACGCGGCGCAAGCAAAGATCATCCTGCTAACGATTTCGGGGACCGAGATGAACCGGCGCCTGGCGATGGAGAGTGGCGGCGTCGACGCGACGACGCTCAGGGGGGCGATGGGCGATCTCTACGGCGCCAAGGGCTTCAACGTGCTCTACAATCTCAAAGCCGCCGGCGTGACCCTGCCGCAAACCGTCATGGCAACGACCCGGCGCACCGCAGCCACCAAACCTCAAGTGATCGATGCCTACCTGAAGGCCATGATCGAAGCGATTGCGGTGACCGTCGATCCGGCCAACAAAGACGGCGTGGTACGGACCATCGCGACCAATCTGCGCCTGTCCAATCTGGCCGACGCGGAGGACGCCTACCATACGGTGGTCGGCGCCGTGGAGCG
>JAUYJC010000485.1 GCA_030688735.1 Deltaproteobacteria bacterium | reverse complement strand
GGACGAACCCACCCATCGTGTACGAAGTGACCAATCCCAGCGCCCACATGATCAAAAGAATTACAAAGATCGTCCAAAGCATTTTTTAGCTCCCCTCTAGCTATTTTAAACTTGCGATGATGCAGTCTGCGCCTAGTTCTTTCGGACTTGCAGGTTGTTGACCACCCGTTTGACCCCCCCCACCTGCGACGCAAGCGACCCAATGTGGGACCTCTGCTCGGCGGTCTCGACTTCGCCGGTCAGATAAACAACCCCATTGTTGGTTTCGACTCCCACACGCGACAGAGTGACAAGCCTATCTGACGCAAGCTTGGTCTTCACAGACGTGGTAATATTCCCATCATCGATATTCTCTCCCATGGTCGCACCGGTCATGGCCTGGCAGCCGGTCATCAAGAACAGAACTACCAACGTAACGATCATCATTTTGAATGCCCGTTCCATAAACGCCTCCACACTGTTTCTTAGAAATCTTTTTTCTATCTGCTATGGCCCGTGCCCGTGACTCATGCCCGTTCACGACCATGAGCCACGAACAAAAACAACGGCGGTAATATTCCAATCTCCGCAAAGCACCGGCTCTATCCTCCTTAATAGATGATGGAACCCTTCTCGATCTGTGACTTGCGGCTGTCGTATTCACTGCGGGATATTCTTTCCGCTTTGTAATCAGCTTCCAGCTTGCTCATCTGGCTATGGGCGTTGATTTCATAGCCGGCTCCGGTCGCTAAGCTGCCGACCGCCGCGCCGCCCAAAAACGCACAACCGCTTTGACCGAGAGCCGTCATGAGCACTAACACCAACATTAAGTTTTTCATCGCAACCTCCTTTGGTTGGACTGGTGGAGGGTTAAGTCAGGCTTACTTGAACAATCCCAAATAACCTCAGGAGTGAAACCCTACGCCTAGAATTGGTCTAACGATACGCTGACTCCGGACGGATTGCTGTCCAATACTGGACAGTTTTGAAAAGAAATATCGCGTTGCTTGCAGAGGTGAGCAGGCGGTTCAGGCCATCTCTCCTCGATAGTCAGTGCGTGTTCTTCCTTTCTGGGTCTTAAGGCTTCCGTGTGGCTAACCGCGGAGGCGCTGAGTACGCGGAGGTAACATTTTTGAATTTGTTTGCCCCGGCCTCTAATCTCTGATTGTTTAAGTCGGCTGCTCTTCAAGCCGAAAGCCGATCTTAACGGTGACCTGGAATTCCTTGACTGTGCCTTTTTCAACCAGCCCTCTCATCTCCGACACTTCAAACCAGTCTACATTGCGCAGCGACTGACATGCCTTCGCCACGGCATTCTTAGTAGCTTCGGCAAAGCTTTTCTCGGAGCTGCCGACGATTTCGATTTTCTTGTATGTTCGTTCCATGAGCTTTCCTCCTGGTTCAAGCGCGTAATCTCGATGGATGACGCGTCAGTCTTCTCAAGCCGCATCCCGAGAGGGATGCGTTTCGCCCTTCGTGCCTTCACTCAGACGATCGCACGCGTCGCCGGAGAATCTCCTCCGCGTGTAGGACGCGAAGGAGACTCCCCGACAGCGCTTGCGCTCAGGGCAACAGAGGGATCTATCTTACCCGCTATCTGCTCGCTGTGTCGGTGCCGATCAGCACTTCGACTCGGCGGTCGCGCTGCCAGCAAGCCTCAGTGGATTCATTGCACTTGGGCTGCGACTCGCCGAAGGCGCCTGTGTGGATCTTGCCAGCGGACACTCCGACATTAACCAGCGCTTCACGAATGCCGTTGACGCGACGTTCGCTCAAGCCTTGGTTGTACGGGTCGGTGCCGCGCGGATCGGTGTGGCCGTCGATTCCCACCCGGGCGGACGGATTCTGCTTCATGTAGCCTGCGATGTCAGAGACATGGCTCGTCTCGTTAGACCGAATGGCCGACTTGTCGAAATCGAACAGGAAATCCCTGAACGAGGACCACTGCTTTGCCGCCGCGGCTTGGGGTCCCACCGCTCCCAATGCACCTTGCGCGCCCGCTGGTCCGGCTGGACCTTGTGCACCCATGGGGCCGGCTGGGCCCATCGGACCGGTTCCGCCCGCCATGCCAAAGGGGCCGGCGAACTCCGTGACGAATCCGAACTGATCGACGCGAAGATTGCGCAGGTCACCTGCGGTATTTTTCGCGTTGATGGAGTATTCCACCGAATAGAAGGATTGATACCTTCCGGTAGCGGGGCTGTCGATCTTGTAGCATAGGGTGTTATACCCTCCGCCGTAGCCCACGGGCCTCTCTACCTTGAAGCCTGCCAGGTTTTTGTCAGCATACTGCTGGGCCAAATCCCGCGCTTGATCCTCGGTTATTTTCTCCTTCGTCACGTGGATCTGGGGACAATTTGCGCTGACCACCATTTCATGACTCATCCCGCCCATCCAACTTCTCGCATCACCTTCCCTTTGAGCCACGGCCACACCGGACAGCGCCAAGATGCCCGCTGCCGTGACCATCGGCGTTACTAATGCTAATCTCTTCATAACTTTTTTTCCTCCTCTGAAATTTTTTGCTAGCCTATCTATAGCGCAACTATTGTGCCGCACGTTGGCGCCAGACGATGGTGATTTTCTCTAAACATTCCGAGACGGCTCGCGGTGAATCGGCGAGCAGACACGGCGAAAGCATCGAAGACTTCGACCAAACGGTCGGTCTGTCGATTCACGATCTCGACATTCTTTCCTGGTTTAGTCATCTGCTGTTCAAGCCGGTTGCTCTTCAAGCCGAAAGCCGATCTTAACGGTGACCTGGAATTCCTTGACTTTGTCTTTTTCAACCAGCCCGCGCATTTCCGTCACTTCGAACCAGTCTACATGGCGTAGTGACTGACAGGCCTTCGCCACGGCATTTTTGGTGGCTTCGGCAAAACTTGTCTCAGAGCTGCCGACGATTTCAATTTTCTTGTACGTTCGTTCCATGTGGCTTTCCTCCTCAGGCTGCTTTTTTTATCATCGCGCCGCTACGCGCTTCTCTGCGATGATCTCTTGCCTCGGCTCCCTTACCTCGAGCAGTTCATCGAAGAGGGCGCGGTAATGCACAACCGCTTTGCGCAGTTCCTCGGTGTCCGCCGATCCACGCTGTTCGCGCACGGCGATGGCCTGCGCCGATCGGTAATTTGCCACAACGTCGGGGTGATCGACTGAAATGTCACCCGCACGGCGCTCAAAATCACCCATGGGGTAACCTCGCTTTTCCATCAACTCACGAACCAACTGTTCCGCCTGGACGACCACCCCCTTGGGGTTATCGACGAATCGGCCCTGTAATGCGCGCCAGGCCTCACTGAATCTGGCGGTTTCCGGCGGCGCCAGAGGGAGGATCTCGAGCCGCTCGACGCGCTTTTCGCGCGCCTTGAGCTCCAATTCGCCCTTAGTTCGACTGCCTAATTCATTCACGGTTCGGCCGTATTCCGGGCCAAATCGTTCTTGGAGCCTATGGGATTGTTTTTGGGACTGCTTTTTTCGTATGTAGAACCAGGCCCCCAGGGCAACCATTATTACGGCCACAACGGCCGCAAGTATAATCCACGTTTGTGTGTCTATCGTTTCCATCTGTACCTCCGTTTTTGATTTGATAACTCGTTAATCCTAGAAACAAACTCATTCGAATTTGTTCTCAACTTTGCCGCGTCAACTGTTTAGATACGCCGAATCGGCAGGGATTGCTGTCCAATATTGAACGGTCGTGAAAAGATTTATTAAGCGGCTCTCCCACCCGTGGAGCGCCGCCGCGGATCATCATAGATTCTCCCTGCCCAAGCAAGCTCGCAGGCAATGCGGCTACCGATCATCCCGAAGAAAACTGTCCAACTCAACTATGTAAAGAGCAGGTTGTGTGCCAGACCTTGTGGTGAAGAAAGGCAGGATTTTTCGACAGTTTCTTTGGTCTGTCAGAGTGAAAAGGAGAGAAGGTTCGTCAATAGAGTCGAAACTCTCGACCAAATGGTCGAAGTAAACTATTTGGTTCTGAAGCCCTCGAACAGCGAGTCGCGGGCAAAGAACTGTGGATGGCGAGAAGGCACTCTTTGCCTTCAGGCGAGAGCATGAGCAGTTTGATCTGCCCGCTCGAAGTAGACCGCCTCAGCTTGATCACCGGCAGTGTAAACGTTAGCCTGTCTGGCAATCTGGAAGGCGCGAGAATTTTGCGTCTCGCGCTGCAACGAATCGCGTAGCTGCTGTTTGAACTCGTCGGCTTGATGCATTATCCGCATCACTGCGTCGCCGGCCTGAAAAGTACAGCGAAACGAAACCACACAGAAAAAGGGTGTGTAGAGTTTCAGCATTGAACGATCCGGTGGGCTGATATACCTCGGTTTGCGTTACTGGAACCGCGCGCTATCGAGTCGGGCCAAGCTTTCGAGCTTATGCACCCGTTCGTCATAACCGATCTGGCGGAACAGATCGGCGAGACAAGCGAACCTTCCGTAGTCCTCTCCGAACGCGCTCTCGAAGGGCACCTGTTCGAGGGCGGGATTCTCCGCAACGTACTTCATATATTCGTGCTCGGCGTGATCTTCGAAGTGGGCATTCAGCAGATAGCTCCACTTGGGCCGGATCACATAGAGAAGCCAGGAAATATTGTAGTACAAAAAAGCGATCGCCTGCGGCATGAGCGATCGATAGAAAAAGCGTTCACGGATTCCGCTCTTGTTCTTAAGTTCCTCTAGGATCAG
>JAUYJC010000470.1 GCA_030688735.1 Deltaproteobacteria bacterium | reverse complement strand
TTGGAGATCATGACCGGTACCACCGCGATCCGTAATCTGATTCGCGAAGGAAAGATCCATCAGATACCCGGGACCATGCAGGTGAGCCAGAAAGACGGGATGCAGACCATGGACATGGCTCTGCAGAACCTGGTGGCGCGCGATATTGTTACGAAGGAAGAAGCCCAGTCGAGGAGCATGACGCCGAATCTCTTCGGCCCGTCGGCCACCGCCGCTGGGCGGTGAAAGGGCGCGCTCACTAAGGGGAGGATCGATGGAAATCAAAGAACTGCTTCAGGTCATGGTGGACACGGAAGCTTCGGACGTCTATCTCACGGTCGCCAGCCCGCCGATGTATCGGATCGAAGGGGTAGTGCAACCGATCGGCGATTTAAAATTCAATCCCGCCGACCTGGAGGCGCTCGCTAAGTCCGTCATGAGCGAAGCCCAATGGCATGCGTTCAGCGTCAACCACGAAATGGATCTCGTTATAGTGTTTTCGATACCCGATCTCAGCCGCTTCCGCGTCAACGTGCTGCGCCAGCGCGGTTCCGTGGCGTTGGTTATCCGCAGGATCAAATTCGATATCCGAAGCATCGATGAGTTGGGTCTGCCGACGGTACTCAAAGATCTCGCGATCAAGAAAGCGGGACTCGTCCTCGTGGTGGGGGCCACCGGCTCCGGAAAATCGACGACTCTGGCGGCCATGATCGACTACCGCAATTCTTATGGTCCCGGTCACATTATTTCGGTCGAGGATCCGATCGAGTTCGTGCATCGTCACAAGAAATGCATCGTTACACAGCGGGAATTGGGATTCGACACCCATTCTTTTGCCGAGGCCTTGAAGCACGGGGTGCGCCAGGCGCCGGACGTGATTCTGATCGGCGAGATCCGAGATAGAGAATCCATGGAAGCGGCCATCACCTTCGCCGACACCGGCCATCTCTGCCTTGGCACGCTCCATTCGACCAACGCCAATCAGTCTTTTGAACGTATCCTCAACTTCTTTCCCGCGGACCGGCACAACCAGATCCTAATGCATCTCTCGCTCAATTTACGCGGCATCGTGGCGCAGCGATTGATTCCCGCGCCGGATGGCAAGCGGGTTCCGGCGATCGAGGTTCTCGTCGATACGCCGCGGATCAAGGATTTAATCAAACGAGGGGAGATCGATACAGCTAAAGAGGCCATGGAGCAGGGAGCGCAAGAGGGATGTCAAAGCTTTGACCAGGCGCTGTTCAAGCTCTACAAGGATGGAAAGATAACGGCGGAGCAGGCCTTAATGAATGCTGACAGCGCCAACAACTTGCGTCTCAAAATCAAGTTGGAAGGCGTTAATGAAGAGGACGCTCTCGAAAAGCTACTCGAAAATGAGGGAGCCGGCAGGAGAGGCTTCCAAATTCGACCTGCGCCGACCGCATTTCGGAAAATCTAGCCCAGCCTTATGGGTAGCAAGCATTATCGCCACGCGTGTGCATTCTCAGCAGGGTACGGCCGAGCTATGTGGGACAACGATGGAATGCTACCAGGCATTCTGAAGCAACCGGAATCTTGAGGCATCCATGGATATCCAGGAATATTTTAAGGTCATGGTAGATAAGGAAGCCTCGGATCTTTATCTCACCGTGGCGCGGCCGCCGATGTACCGCATTGGCGGCAAGATCCAGCCGATCGGCGATCAGTCCTTCACGGCTGCGGACCTGCAAGGCTTGGCCTATTCGATAATGAACGAGTGGCAGACCATCGAATTCAAAGAAAAGATGGAAATGAACTTGGCGCTGCCCGGGGTGAGTCGCTTTCGTGTCAATATTTTTCGCCAGCGCGGTTCGACGGGCATGGCGATTCGCCGGGTGAAAGTCGACCCAGAATCACTCGACGATCTCGGCTTGCCCGCGGTACTCAAAGAGCTTGCCATGACCAAGCGTGGATTGGTTCTAGTCGTCGGCGCCACCGGTTCGGGAAAATCCACCACGCTCGCAGCGATGGTAGACTATCGAAACACGACAGAGTACGACCACATCATCACGATTGAAGATCCCATCGAGTTCGTGCACAAGCATAAGAACTCGATAATAACCCAGCGTGAGATCGGCTTCGATACCCATTCGTATCAGGCGGCGTTGAAGAACACGCTGCGCCAGGCGCCGGACGTTATTCTTATCGGCGAAATCCGCGATACCGAGACCATGGAGGCCGCGCTTACCTTTGCCGAGACGGGCCATCTTTGCTTGAGCACTCTCCATTCAAACAACGCCAACCAGGCCATCGAACGGATCATGAATTTTTTTCCGCCGGCGCGGCATGTTCAGATATACTTGCAGTTGTCTCTGAACTTGCGGGCGATCATTTCCCAACGGCTGATTCCTTCGCTGGACAGTGGCCGCGTGGCCGCGATGGAGATTCTAATGGATACGCCGCGGATCAAGGATCTGATCAAGAAAGGGGAGGTTGATATACTCAAGGAAGGGATGGAGCAGGGGGTTCAAGAAGGCTGCCAGACCTTTGATGACGCGCTATTCATGCTCTACAAGGAGCGCCGCATCAGCTTCGATCAGGCCATGATTAACTCCGATAGCGCGAACAATCTCAGATTGAGAATCAAGTTGGCCGGATTGAAAGTCGATGACGAGCCGCAAGAAGTGCAGTCGGTTAAAACGGCGGCCGGCCAGCCGAAGACTATCGGTGTAAGCGATCCCGGCGTGTTTCGTTTGCGCGGAAATTGATCCCTATGGCGATAACCATCGATTACGCGCAGCCGCTGCGGGCCATAGGGCAAGCGCTCGAAATATTGAAAATGGAAAGCTTCGAACTGGAGCCGGACGGCGACGACTTCGTCGTTCGTGGAAAAGTGACGGCGCGCGGCGGCGATGCCGACGTCGAAAGCGCCGAAAGCCGGAACCTGCGATTCAATGGGGAGGGGGAACAGAACCTTGAGGCTCCCGATGCGGAGCCGGTAGCAACGCCAGCAATCGTGAATCGACTTGATCTTTGTTACACGCTCAAAGATGTCGACCGGTTGGAACAAAAGGGACAGGCGCGGCGCGGCGAAGCGCCGGCAGCCGCTCAGACGCCAGGTCTATCGCATTTACTTCGGACCATCGGCGCGTACCTTGAAGAAAAACCCGCCCGTCTAGTAAAAATTGTCAAAGACCGAGAGTCAGTCACCGTCATCTATGAAACTCTTTCCGCAATCAGGTTCGAAGAAAAGCTTGACAGCGCCACGCTGCGCGACTGGGAGACGCAGATGTTCATCAAACGGGGGAGCCGTGATCTCCGCTAAGCCGAACTTCCACAGTCGCTAGCGGTTTAAAAAATTTTCCGGCGGGTGGTACGACTGTGGCCGCCCAAAATCGTTGTAAAATTAGGTGCTGCTGTTAAGTCGTGGAGTGATTTGGGGCAAAACCTTGATGTAGTGGCGACCAAGTATCTTGTCAGCCGTTAGAAGAACAGGTCGCGGCGCGGAACGATTTGGAGCGAACCTACCACGCCGAACTCTCCCGATTACGCGCGGAGTCGCAAGAAAAACCCATGCCGCTTGATAACCGCAACGAAGATCTCCTGGACGGGAAAAACGCCATGGAGTCTGTGCGTGAGCGCTTGACTCAACTGGAGACGGCGGCGGCGCAAGCTGAGCAAACGGGGGCGGAAGACCGGAAACGTCTGCGCACGGAATAGGAGGGTCAACTAGCAACGCTTCGGGAGGAACTCAGCGCGAGGGAACGTTCCGACAAGGATCAAGGCGCGGTGGAAACCGCGCAAACCAAACCAGGCCAAACCTTTCATTCTCGCAGTGACCGCCGGTGGCGTTCCTCTGGCGGGTGGAAACGGCGCTGGAAAACCTAGCCGGCTCGCGTCGTCGGCTCGCTTCTCAATCTTTCGCGGGGTAAGTTAGGGGTACTCAAGAAATTGCTGAAAACCTCGCCGGGGGTTGACTCGTGGACTTGTTTATTCTTACCGAAAGTCATGTGATAGAAGGAAAGTTATGATGCAAACAGACCGGGTGCCGACAGGCATCGCAGGCTTCGATGGCCTGGTCGAGGGTGGCCTTCCCAAGGGCCGGTCGATTCTCATCACCGGTGAACCGGGGACGGGCAAGACGATTTTTTCGCTTCAGTTTCTCTTCGAGGGACTGTTGCGCGGCGAGCGGGGCATCTATGTCGCCGCCGACGAAGAGCCGAT
The DNA here is from genome assembly GCA_030688735.1 of Deltaproteobacteria bacterium. Taxonomy (GTDB): domain Bacteria; phylum Desulfobacterota; class Binatia; order UBA9968; family UBA9968; genus JACPFE01. The sequence goes on along the minus strand of JAUYJC010000470.1, from coordinate 4,510 downwards.
GGACATCCTCGAACAGGCCGCCTCACTGGGTTGGAACCTAGAAGAGTACGTCGAGAAGAAAGAGTTTGCGATCCTGAACGCCGGCGCCTACCTGAGCTCCGTGTCCGGCGCGTCCAAAGACCGCCAGATCGACATCCACAAGGCGATCGGCGACTTGGCGAGGTTCGGCAATCAGCTGGAAGCCAAACGCCTGGTCCTGGATCCCGCCGGACCCTTTGTGCTCCTGCGCGACACGGCCACCCGGATTCAAGATCAGACTCGCCTGTTGATCAAACTGCTGCGCACCTCCATGCCGACCACCAATGTGCTGACCTCCTATGCGGTTCCGCGAACCGGGGAGATGACCATGCATGGCGTCGAAGAATATCTCACGGCTGGGGTTCTCGTCTTCAAGATGCTCTCGAAGAACGGCCAGCTCACGCGCAATTTGATCCTTGAGAAAATGCGCTGCACGGACGCAAAACCGGTCCAGCATGAGTTCGATATCGTGAAAGGAAAAGGTATCGTTCTGCTAGAAAATGCTTAGCGCAGGGCGATTTCTGCTAATAACCGACGATGGACACCAGGCGCGGCACGGCCGAGCATCCGGCTGAGTTGCCATTCAAGATCGTGACCGACAAAGGCTTGGTCCTCGATGTTCAGGATCATCAACCCGCCGTCGTCCAAGAGTCGAGCGCGCCGCCCCTCGAGTTTTTTGAATTGCCCAAACAATATAAAGTAGTCTCTCTCGATCCTAGCTGTGCACCACTCCGTTTCCGTAATCACGCGCCGATTGCGACGTTAACTCCGTAACAGGCCGAGGGAAGAATAATTCCCCGACCATTTTTTTGCATCGGTTGCCACATTTTGCTGCCGCGCTTGACAACAACGGGATCAATGCTTAACTTTTCCGCGACTTTAGGGCAACAATATGCGCATCGATAAGCTTACCACCAAGTCGCAAGAAGCGTTGCAGCAAGCGCAGCTCCTAGCGGAAAAACGCAGCCACCAGGCCATTGACGTGGAGCATTTGCTCTTCGCGCTGCTCGGCCAAAAAGAAGGCGTGCCCGAACCCCTCGCCTTGCGGGCGAGGGTCGTTCATTTTAAATTCACTTATTTTTTGTCGAGAAGAGCCCGAGCAATTTCGCTATCGGGTCGTAGTAGCGGTCCACCACCCGTTCTTTGAGCGGGATGATGGCGTTGTCGGTGATGTGGATATGCTCCGGGCAGACTTCGGTGCAGCACTTGGTGATGTTGCAATAACCGAGTCCGGCCTTCTGCTTGATCAATTCCACGCGGTCGTTGGTGTCGAGGGGGTGCATTTCCAGCGACGCCAGGCGCACAAAGAAGCGCGGGCCGGCGAAGGCCGGCTTATTGTCGTCGTGGTCGCGGATCACGTGACAAACGTTCTGGCAGAGATAACATTCGATGCACTTGTGAAACTCCTGAACCCGGTCGATGTCTTCCTGAAACATTCGCCGGGTGCCATCGGCCTCTTTCGGTTTTGGCTTGAAGGCAGGAATCTCCTTGGCTTTTTGAAAGTTAAAGGACACGTCGGTCACAAGGTCGCGGATAATCGGGAAGGTACGCATGGGCGCGATGCTAATGGTTTCGCCAGGCTGAAAGGTGTTCATTCGCGTCATACACATGAGGCGCGGCTTGCCGTTCACCTCGGCGCTGCACGAGCCGCATTTGCCCGCCTTGCAGTTCCAGCGCACGGCCAGATCGTTCGCTTGCTGCGCCTGGATCGCGTGGACCACGTCGAGCACCACCATGCCTTCGCCGACGGCGATGCGATAATCCTTGAACTCGCCGCCTTTGGCGTCGCCGCGCCACAGCCGCATATGGACTTGCTGCTCAGCCATTACTTCTTCTCCTCAAGCAGTGCTTTTAGCTCGTCCGGCATTTCCGGCAGAGGCTCCTGGGACAGCGCGAACTCGCCGTTTTTTTTGCGCACCACAACGTTCACCTTGGCGAACTTCGCATCCGTGTTCGGATAGTCGTCGCGGGTGTGGCCGCCGCGGCTCTCTTTTCGTTCGATGGCCGCTAGCGTCGCCGCTTCGGCGAACCCCAGGAGGGAGTGCAAGTCCAGGGCGAGATGCCAACCCGTATTGTACTGCCGGTTGCCTTCGATTCTCACATTGCGCGTCCGTTGCTTCAATTGCTGAATGATCTCCAGCGCTTTTTTCAATTCCGACTCGACGCGGATGATGCCCACCAGGTCCTGCATGCAATCTTGCAGATCCGCGTGGATCGTATAGGGGTTCTCGTTTCCCTTGCTCTCGAACGGTGCGAGCATCTCGCGGGCAAAGGCGTTGACCTGGTCATTATTCACGGTCAGCGCCCCCTTGAGGGACTTGCAGTACTCGGCCGCGTAGAGCCCGGCGCGCCGCCCGAAAACCAGCAAATCGGAAAGCGAGTTGCCGCCGAGGCGGTTGGCCCCGTGCAAGCCGGCGGCGACTTCGCCGGCGGCGAACAGGCCGGGCACGGTCGCCGCCGTGGTGTCGGCGTCCACGCGCACGCCGCCCATCGCATAGTGGCAGGTCGGCCCGACTTCCATGGCATCCTTGGTGATATCGACGTCGGCGAGCTCCTTGAATTGGTGATACATGGAGGGCAAACGGCGCTGGATGTAATCAGCCGGGCGCCGCGACGCGATGTCGAGAAATACGCCGCCATGCTCGGTGCCGCGCCCGGCCTTGACCTCGGAATTGATCGCCCGCGCGACTTCGTCGCGGGGCAGCAAATCCGGCGTGCGCCGATTCTTTTTGTCCTCGTACCAGGCGTCGGCTTCCTTCTCGGTTTCGGCGGTCTCGGCTTTGAAAAACTCGGGAATGTAATTGAACATGAAGCGCTCGCCCTTGGTGTTCTTCAAAGTTCCGCCGTCGCCGCGGACGCCCTCGGTGACGAGTATGCCGCGCACGCTGGGCGGCCAGACCATGCCGGTCGGGTGGAACTGCATGAACTCCATATCCATCAAATCGGCGCCCACGTCCGCGGCCATGGTCACGCCGTCGCCGGTGTATTCCCACGAGTTGGAAGTGACCTTCCATGCTTTGCCGCCGCCGCCGGTGGCGAGCACCACCGCCTTGCATTTGAAGAGAATGAACTTGCCGCTCTCGCGCCAGTAGCCGAAGGCGCCGGCGATCTTGCCGCCATCCGTAAGCAGCCGCTGCAAATTGCACTCCATGTAGACGTCGATGCCCTTGTGCACGGCGTGCTGTTGGAGCGTGCGGATCATTTCCAAGCCGGTGCGGTCGCCGACATGAGCCAGGCGCGCGTAGCGATGGCCGCCGAAGTCGCGCTGCAGGATCAACCCTTCTTTGGTGCGGTCGAACAGCGCGCCCCATTCCTCCAGCTCAAGCACGCGGTCGGGCGATTCCTGGGCGTGGATCTGCGCCATGCGCCAGTTGTTCAAAAGCTTGCCGCCGCGCATGGTATCGCGAAAGTGTACTTTCCAATTGTCTTCCGGATAAACGTTGCCCATCGCCGCCGCGATGCCGCCTTCGGCCATGACCGTGTGAGCTTTGCCGAGCAGGGATTTACAAACCAGGGCGGTCTTGACGCCTTGCGCCGATGCTTCGACGGCGGCGCGCAAGCCGGCGCCGCCGGCGCCGATCACGATGACGTCGTAGTCGTGGGTTTCGTACTTTTCCTCAGCCATTAGAAAAACCTCAAATCGGAAATCACGCCCATGGACAACAGGCGCACGTAAAGATCGGTCAGCGCCACCCAGATCAAACTCACCCAGGCGTACTCCATGTGTTTTTCATTGAGCCGGCTGATGAAACTCCAGGCCTTATATTTTCCCGGCGTGCTGTGGAATGAATTTAAATATCCGCCGGAAATATGCCGGCAGGAATTGCACGACAGGCTGAAGAGCGACAGCAGGAATGCGTTGACCCCGAGCACGATGGTGCCGACGCCCATGCCGAAACCGTCCGGAAAACGAAATGCCAGAATCGCGTCCCACCAGAGAAAGGCCAGAATGACCAGCGACAGATAGAAAAAGTACCGGTGAAAGTTCTGGAGCAAAAAAGGGAAACGGGTTTCGCCGCAATAGCTCTTGGCCGCGTCGCGTACCGCGCAGGCAGGCGGTGAGGCGAAGAACGATCGGTAATAGGCTTTGCGATAGTAATAGCAGGTGGCGCGGAAACCGCCGGGCACCCAGAGAACCAAGAACGCCGGCGACAGATTCCACCAGGAGCCGATCAAGGGAAGCGTCTTGTGCGCGCAGTTTGCCGAGATGCAGGGTGAATAGAACGGCGAGAGATAGGGCGCGACAAAGTAGTGCGCATTTTGCAGAGCGGCCCAGGTAGAGTAAACCACGAAGCCGCCCAGCCCCACGAAAACGAGCAGCGGTTGGAGCCACCAGGAGTCGGTTCTTAAAGTTCGAAACTGATCTAAGCTCGCGCTTTTACCGTTCACGGCTGTTTCCTCTTTGCTGGTTATTTTTCGGTCGATTTATTTCCTATCTGGATGGGGGAGGGGTGTCAAGGTTCGTGTTTCTCGCTGCGGCGGCCTCGCGCAC
>JAUYJC010000468.1 GCA_030688735.1 Deltaproteobacteria bacterium | reverse complement strand
GTGCATCCGTGAGGGGCTGCCCTGCGTAGTGAACATCGGACCACAGCATCATGGCGTGCGAAGTGGGCTAACGCGAAGGCTGAGAAGCCACGCCTCGCGAGCGTAGAGAGCAGGGCGTAGGTCTTTCTCAAGCCGTTCGTTAGGCATCCTCACTGAACAAGAGGTTCCAAGCCCTTCGCCTTCATGACAGAGGCGGCGCTTTCGGTCCGCAGGAGATTAATCAAGGCCTTGGCGGCTTCGTTTTCCTTGGAGGCAGCACCGACTCCTGCCGTGTATACGATGTAGTCCTGCAGTTCAGGTGGGAATGGGCCGAGGACCGTGGCACCAGGCGTCGCCAAAATAGTGGCGATGGGGATAAAACCGAGCTCGACCTCGCCGTTCGCGACGGCTTCGGCAACACGCCCGGGCGTCTGCTCCGGCCTGCTCTTGGCTTTCATCTCCTCGGCGATACCGAGACGCGCGAGCACCTTCGCAAGATGGGTGGCAGTCGGGCCCCCGAGCGTATAGGTAATCGACTTCGTGTTCACCAGCGCCCGCTTGAAGGCGTCAACCGAGCTGATGTCGGGCCTGGGAGCGCCGGCACGCACCGCCACGGCAATTCCCGAGCGGGCGATCGTGGCGCGCGTTCCGCCTGCGATCTTTCCCTCCGTGGTGAGGTTGTCGATGATAGGAGGCGTGATGATCGCGAGATCAAATGCCTCTCCACCCTCAATTTGCTGTTTCAAGCCGGTGCTCGAACCGTACTGGATCACGAGCTTGTGGCCCGTTTCACGTTGGAACTGCGGCGCAATCTCATTCAGCACATCTTTCATGCCAAACGTGGTTAGCACCTGGACGTCGGCAGCGACTGCCGCGGCGGTATACGCCAAAAGGATTACGATTGTTGCCGCTGGGACGAAAGAACTTATCTTCATGGCATTGCCCTTTCAGATGATTAACTCTGTGGCCTAACGACTTGCTCAGCCGCGCGTATTCTGCGTCGGTCTGAAGCAGATGGTTAGGCATAGGAAATTCAGAATGCTTTATTTCTTTCCTCGAATCCAATTGAATTAAGAAGACCAACTCGAGCTTTGGCTGTGTCTCGCGGCGATCTGCTCCGCCAAATAAGCCGCGTCTTCCGCCGGGCCGCCGTAAGAGAGAAAAGCTGATTTCTGTTTGTAGAGCCAGCGCAAGCCTAGAAAATAGATGCCCGGAAACTGTGTGACGCCACGCTCATGCGAAGGTTCCCCGCGCTCGTCGAGAAGCGGCAGTTTTAACCAATCGTAGTCGTTGCCAAATCCCGTTGCCCAGATGATCGAAGTAATTCCCGCGGCCCTGAGGTCCAGTTCAAGAATCGGCGCTGATGCGCTGCCTTCTAGGCTGGGAGAGCTCTCCGAGGCGCTTTGCTCCGGAACATCCAGTTTATTTTTTGCGATGTAGTCGTCCACCGTTTTTTTGTAGTTGGCGAGCCACTCGTCTCCTTTGGCGAGGTTGTCGTCCAAATCGGGAGCCAAAGCGAGCTTAGCTCCCTGGATGGCTTTTAACCGGCCCAACAATGCGATTCCCTTTGAATCCAAATCCCGCCAGTCGGCCTCGTAGCCGCCATTGACGCCGGTCAACAACGCTCCCCGCGAAATGCTGGAACCATTCTGTGAGGTCGCCGGCAACTCCGCGCGCCGACGCTCGTACAGTCCCAACTCGACCCCCCACCAGGAGTAGTCGCGCCCGCGGTAGCGTCGCGCGACACGCCGATGGCGACCCATGCAGACGTACACTTGTCGGCCGTTTTGATGCAAATCTTCGGCGATCTGAAAACCCGAGGCGCCGCTTCCCACGACCAAAACGGCGCCGGGCGGCAATTCACCGGCATTGCGGTATCCGCTCGAATGCAGCTGGCGGATGTCGTTTGGCACATCGGAACTGAAAGGTGGAATGATACCCCTTTCGCGCTCTCCAGTGGCAATTACCACATTGCTGGCTTCAATGGTGCCCGCGTTTGTGCGCAGTAAATAGCGCGTGGAATTTGATGAACTCTCCAATGCGGTGACGTTGACACCGCATCTCACAGGCGCCTTTATGAAATTTGCGTACTCTTGGATGATTCGAACGATTTCTCCGCCCGGGGCAAAGCCGTCGGGATCTTCATATTGATATTTGTAGCCGGGCAGCTCGATGGTCCAGTTGGGAAATTGAAAATAGAACGAGTCCCACCGTTCGCTGATCCAGCGCTCCGCCACCCGTCCCCGCTCGAGAACGACATGTTCGAGTCCGGGTTGCCTGAGGAAATAACTCATCGTCAGGCCGGCGTGGCCGCCGCCGATGATGACTGTCTCTACCTGTTCAACGTTACCATTCATAGAGCCCCCTGAAGTAATATCTAGTCCGTTTTGGACTACTGACTCAACGCGACAGCAAGGATGAACTGAGAGCCCTTCACTTTTCGTTTCTGTCTCATTAGTAAAACACAGGTAACTGGATTGTTAACTGTCGGCTCATGTAAAGTCCGATGCTGCCTCACACTAGAGCCTAACTAGTGAGTAGCTCGGTCTTCCTATTACACGAGCTAGGTTTCGAGAACACGGCCCGGTTTCTATTCTTAAATTGCCTACTTGTCAACCATTCCATCTTGCAGATTCCCCCGGCCAACGCAGACCAGTTTTTCCCCGTTAGGACTGTCAATAAACCGGCGATCAACCCAAGCGCGGAGGTGAGGGGGGCGCAACCTTACTTTTGACATTCGCCGATTTGATTGCAGTCGCAACCTCGCTGCGTTCGGAAGGCATGAGCGTAAGGCAGGCGGTAACAGTCAGAATTCACAGCCGTGTGATTCGCCCATAACATCAAGTTGGCTGTTTCTACGCCTTCCCGCAAATTGTCCGCGTCTGGAACACTCCC
>JAUYJC010000466.1 GCA_030688735.1 Deltaproteobacteria bacterium | reverse complement strand
AGGAATGGATCGCCGTCGGGACCTTTCGCGCCAAGGAAAAAATCAGCGTCAAACCCCAGGTGGTGCGGGATTGGACCTTTGCGGAAAAAGCCCGCGGCCAATAACCCATTATGTCAAAACTCCTTCACTCCAACTCAAGTTAGTTCTTCCACGCGCTCGGTCGAAATATTCTTTCCGGGCAAGCGCCGGTGGTTCTTTGAGTCCTTCTAGTTTCGTGGCCCGGAAAGTCCTGCGCGTATTCCCTAACGTCGAGGCGGCAGGATTTAGGTCATCGTCTGAACGGTCGCTGTACTGCACGTGCAACTCGCGCTGTGCTATGATCGGAACGATCTTGAGCCATGCCGGGAACCCTTTCCACTAACGACCCGGCTGGCGAGGAGGCCCTTGTGAAAATCATGGTCGTGATGGGCGAATATCCGCCCGAAGAGCGAGAACGTAGACGAGCGGCGGTGCTCAAGTGTGCGTCGCCAGGGACCGAGATCGGCTTCGGGGTGATCAAGGCAACGTTCTTCGTGCGCGCCAACGCGCAAATCAACGCGCTCTCAGCCGGACCGCTCGTGGCGGAGATCGCCCAGAAAGCGGAGGCTAACGGCTTCGACGCCGTGGTACCGTTCGGCACGCTGGATGCCGGGGTTGAGCTGGCGCGCAACTTGGTGCGCATTCCAGTGATCGGTGCCGGTCAGTCGGTCATGCACCTCGGCGCCCAACTGAGCAACCGCCTCGGCGTGGTTGCTTATGAGACCACGAGCATTCCGTATATGCGCAAGAATTTTCACGCCTGGCGGGTTTTGGATTCGGTGGTCGGTGTCCGCGCCATCGAAGTTCCGTTGCTCGACAGCACGCAAAATCGCGCCGCCATGCGCGAGCGCTTTCTGCAAATGTCGCGTGATCTCGTTGAAAGGGACGATGCCGAAATCATCGTGCCGATGGGCGTGACCATGGTGCCGGTGCAGTATTCAGCCGCGGAATTTTCCCAGGGACTCGGCGTGCCGGTCCTCGACGCCTTGGCAACCAGCGTTCAAACCGCTGAAATGATGGTGCGCATGGGCACCACGCACAGCTTGAAGACCTACCCCCGAAGCGAAACCGGAACCACCGCTTGAGACGCTACGATCGCCTAAAAAGGAGCGCCGACAAGGACCTGCTCCCCTTGCGGCGCAACTATAAAAGCGGGATAGTTTTGCTGTGAAAGAAGCCCTGTGGTGGCATAAGGAAGCAGACGGACGCATCCTTTGTACGCTCTGCCCGCGCTTTTGTCGGATGGGCGAAGGCCAGGCCGGCTTCTGCTACATCCGAAAAAACATCGGCGGCAAGCTTTACTCGCTTGGCTACGGAACGTCCACAGGCTTTGCCATCGATCCCATCGAAAAGAAGCCGCTGAACCATTTCCTGCCCGGCAGCGAGATTTTGAGTTTCGGAACCGCCGGCTGCAATCTCGGCTGCCGCTTTTGCCAGAACTGGAGTATCAGTAAGGCCAAACTCGATGAAGCCCAGAGTCTCGGCGCGACTGCGGAGCAAGTCGTCGAGTTGGCCATTCGGAACCGCGTGCCCAGCATCGCGTTCACCTACAACGATCCGGTCATCTGGGGCGAGTTTGTTATTGATATCTCGTGCACCGCTCGGGAGCGTGGAATCAAAAGCGTGATGGTGACGGCCGGTTACATTACGCCCGAAGCGCGGCCGGAAGTCTATCGCTACATCGACGCCGCCAACGTCGATCTGAAAGCCTTCACCGAGCGTTTCTACCATAAATTGACCTTCTCCCATCTCGATCCGGTACTCGACACGCTACGCTGGCTGAAAAATGAAACCGACATCTGGTTCGAAATCACCAACTTGATGATTCCCGGCGAAAACGACGATCCGGGCGAAACTCAGCGGCTGTGCGATTGGGTCGTGGAGAATCTGGGTGACGCCGTGCCACTCCACTTCACCGCCTTTCATCCCGATTTTAAGTTGATCGACAAGCCGAGAACGCCCGCGGCGACGCTAAGGCATGCCCGCCAGATCGCGCTTTCGGCGGGAATCAAATACTGCTACCTGGGCAACGTTTTCGACGACGATGGACAGACCACCACCTGCCCCTCCTGTCATCGCGTTCTAATCCGGCGTTCATGGCACGATATTCTGGAATACAAACTTGAGGGAAATCGCTGTTCCTGCGGCGAGGAGATTCCCGGACGGTTCGCCGCCGGCGGTTTTCCGGCACATAAAGATAAACCGAAATCTCTCGTTCTGTAGGCGCGCCGGCTCGCTTTCTCTGGCGAAAAACGGGAATTTATGTTTTATAAGAGGTTTGAATTCAAGCGAATCTGCGCCGATGGCTAACAAAAGAAAAAAAATCCGCGAAGCGCACCCGCATCTGACCATCCTGGAAGACATCACCACCCTCATCAGCCACTCTCACGATCTCCAGGAAACCCTCAATAGCATCGTTGCCATTGTGGCGGAACGGATGGGAACCGAGGTTTGCTCGCTCTACATCCTTGACCAGCGCAAGGAAAGGCTTACCCTGCACGCGACCATGGGCTTGGACCCGGAATCCGTCGGCAAAGTCTCGATGGCCATCGGCGAAGGTTTGACCGGATTGGTGATCGAGCGAATGAAGCCGGTCACGGTGGTCGATGCGCTGGCTCACCCGCGTTACAAATACTTCCCGGAAACCCATGAGGAGCATTTCCATTCCTTTCTCGGCGTGCCGTTGATCGATAATAAAATGCCTTCAGGGGTTCTCGTCGTGCAAACTTCTCGGCGGCGAGAGTTTGCCCGGGACGAGATCCGGCTCCTCACGACCATTTCCGCTCAGGCCGCGAGCGTTATCGTCCAGGCCCGCCTGGCCGATTCCCTGAGAACTAAGGAGGAAGAGCGGAAGGAATTCCAAAAGCGCATGAACGCAGCGATGCGCAAGCTGCGTTCTTATGAGGGTAATCGCCGAGAAAAGGCGGCGAAGGGCCATTTGAAGTGGCGCGGTCGGTTGACCGGATTGGCGGCGTCCCCCGGCTTTGGTCGCGGAAAGGCCTTCGTCTTGGAACCCCGCATGGATCTTAGCAGCATCAAGAAAAAAAAGGCTTCAAGCCCGCAGCGGGAAATCGAGCGTTTTCGCGGCGCCGTCGAGTGCGGGATCGAGCAAATCAACGTTGTAAAGAACCGCATGGGCACCTTGATCTCGAAGGAGGAAGGGGCGATCTTCGACGTCTATCGGCTAATTCTCGAGGACCCGGCGATCATCCAACAGATCGAAACCCAGATCCGCAAACAAGGCTATACCGCCGAGTACGCCATCCGGGTGGTGTTCGAGCGCTATCTGCAAACTATTTCACAGATCGACGACGATTATCTGCGCGAGCGGACCACGGATGTTAAAGACGCCGCGCAACGGCTCCTGGAAAATCTCTCGGGGGCCCAGGGCCGACAAATTGAAATACCCAAAGACGCGGTTTTGGTCGCGGAGGATCTCTCGCCGGCGGACTTGAGCACGATCGAGGGAGACAAGTTCAAAGGCATCGTGCTCGCCACCGGCGGTGTCACCTCCCATGCCTCGATCCTGGCGAAGTCGTTTGAAATTCCTGGCGTGGTCGCCGTTGACGGTCTCATGGACACGGTTCATCAAGGCGACTTGGTGATCGTCGACGGAAATTCGGCGGTCGTTTATGTCAATCCCAACCACGAGATCATCCGTGAATATGACCGGTTGGAGCTTGACTATCTGAAACTCAACCGTGAATTGGGCGGGCTTAAAAACCTGCCGGCAGAAACCCTCGACGGGCACCGAGTTTCGCTTTACGCAAACATCGGACTCCTAAGCGATGTGGCGTTTGCCCATCTTCACGGGGCCCAAGGTATAGGTCTCTACCGCACCGAGATTCCATTTCTCGCTCATCGCGATTTCCCCAGCGAAGAAGAGCAATACGCACTCTACAAACGAGTCGTTGAGGCGATGGCGGAGAAACCCGTAACAATTCGCACGCTGGACATCGGCGCCGACAAATATCCGTCCTATATGCGCAGCGTCGGTAGCGAACCCAATCCATTTCTGGGTTGGCGCTCGATCCGTATCTCCCTGGAAGTCGAAGAGATCTTCAAGGCCCAACTGCGCGCGATCCTGCGCGCGGGCGATCTGGGGCGGGTCCGGCTGCTTGTGCCGATGGTGTCGAGCCTTGAAGAGATCTTAAAGGTGAAGGAACTCTTAGGGGAAGCAAAAGAGGAACTTCAACGAGACGGAACACCGCACGACCGCCAAATGGAACTCGGAGTGATGGTGGAAGTTCCCGCCGCAGTCCAGCTCGCGGAGCGGTTTCTCCGCGAAGTAGATTTCTTGAGCATCGGCACCAACGATCTTATACAGTACATACTGGCCGTCGATCGAAGCAACCGCAGAGTCGCAAACCTTTACGAGCCCCTCCACCCAGCGGTCTTAGCCGCGCTGATGTCTACGATCGAAACCGGCAAACGAATGGGCAAACGCGTCGGACTATGCGGCGAGATGGCGGGCGATCCGCTTTTCGCTTTGCTGCTGTTGGGCATGGGACTGGAAGAGTTCAGCATGGGGGCCCTCTACGTCCCGGTGGTCAAAAAGGCAATCCGGTCGATAAGTTATCAGGCCGCGAAATCTACCGCACAGATAGTTTTGCAGATGGACACGGTGGGTGAGATTAAGCGATACCTTTTCGAACAGGTCCGAGAGTTAGGGATGGTCGAGTTGATGGAGATGTACCATTAGCAGGGCGGGCGGTGGATTGGGACATGAGTTGATTTCCGATTGGGGAAGGATTAAAGTGCTAAATTCGAACGAGTGTTCGAAAATGGTCACTTTGGAAAAGGAACTCATATGATAAAAATTTCGTCTTTCGATGACTGGATCCAATATTTTCGCGAATGGCAAAAAGACATCGGCTACGACCCAACGCTCCTCGGCAACTATAACTTCGAGACCAAGTTGGGCGATCTGCACAGCGCTGAAATCGAATTTGGCGACTTCAAGGGGCAGCGTAAATGGGAACGCGTAGGGCAAATCCCGAACCAATCGATTCGTGACGCCCTCATGAACCTGATCGTTTATCAGGGCGACACCGAGTTTGCTTCGGTTGAGCAACAGAAGAATCTTTTGGATACCGCTCCCACGGAATACGACCGACAGGCGTTGGTTCGCGTCAACAGTGAAGAGATGCGCCACGGTTGGCAGATGTGCTATCTCTTGGTGAATTACTTCGGCGATTCGGGCAAACTCGAAGCGCGAAAGCTCTTGGAACGCCGAGCCTTCAGAGGTGATCGACTACTGGGCTCCTTCAATGCGCCGGTCAATAACTGGCTCGACTTTTTTACCTATACGGAATTTGTCGATCGCGATGGCAAATATCAGCTAACCATGCTTAGCCATTCAGCCTTTGCCCCGTTGGCCGAGAGCGTGACGGCGATGCTCAAGGAAGAGTTCTTCCACATGTTCACCGGCCATACCGGTTTGACGCGCATTTTAAGAGCCGGGAAAATCCCTGTTTCAATCGTGCAAAAGTACTTCAACAAGTGGTTGTCGACTGCCTATGATCTTTTCGGCACGGATCACTCTTCCTCGGCCAACTGGGCCTATGTATGGGGCTTGAAAGGACGCTTCGACGAGGACGAGGCGAAAATTTCCGCCGACAAGGATAAACTCAACGACCTGGCTCGTAACCATTATATCGCCGAATGCGCCAAGCTCATCGACCAGCTCAACGCGTTGGTTCCGCAAGGTCAGTCAAAGCTCTACGCGCCGGATTTGAAATTTAACCGTTCCATCGGCGAGCATGTCGGCAAGACCTACAGCGTTACAGGCGAGCTACTATCGGCCGACGCCTATAAGCAGCATGTCACTCAAGTTCTGCCGACAGCGGAAGATGAACAAGTTCTCAGTGAGATTATCAAGTCAAAAGACTGGGTCGCGCAGATACAAATGAGTTCGTAAGTTTGTGGAGCCCCACGGGCAAGCCCGTGGCACCTTCCGGTACGCCAGTGGGGCGAAATCCTGAGCAAGAGCCCGGGCCAAGGCCGGGGCTCGCGTCGAAGGGTCGAATCCGCTTGTCGCACGAAACATTCTGCGATAGGAATGACCGCATAAGGAGACTCGGTGATGCGGATCTGTCTTGTCTGTCAAAATATTGATTGTAAGTCGCGGGGCTCCGAGCAACTCATGCAGGAGTTTCAGAAGCGGGTCGCCGCAAGAGGGCTGACCGACGTCGAAGTGAAGCCCTACATGTGTTTCGGAGCCTGCCAGGAGGGGCCGAACATCGTGCTCTACCCGGAAAAGAACTGGTACGCGAAGGTCAAGGTTGAAGACCTCGACGAGATCACCGATCATCTCGCCGGCGGTCCGCATGTTCAGCGCCTCGATACCATCGACTCGTCGCTCAAAGAACTCATCTATCAACTTCTGGACACGGGGATCCTCTAGCCCATGGAAGGTATCCTTTTCCCTCGCGGCGTGCCTGAGGGGAGAGAGGGACTCAAGGAATACCGCGCCCGCGGCGGTTACGAAGCTCTCTCCAGGTTCATAAAGTCTTCCCCAGAAATAATCATTCAGCAAATCACCGACGCGGGTCTGCGCGGCCGAGGTGGCGCGGGATTTCCCACGGGTAAAAAATGGTCCTTCACTCGTGAAGCGCCCGAGCAGCCGCGTTATCTCGTGATGAACGGTGGCGAAGACGAACCAGGCAGCAAGAAAGATCGCGTGCTGATGGAAAACCTTCCCCACTTGGTTATAGAAGGGGTGATTCTCGCTGCCTACGCGATCGGCGCCGTTGAAGCCTACCTCTACATCAACGCCAATTATCAAGCCGCGATAAAAAGCATCACGGACGCCTTGGCGGAAGCGAAGTCCGCTGGCTACTGGGGACAAAGTATCCTCGGTAGTGGCTTTGAACTGAACATCGAATGGGTCGCCGCGCCGCATAATTACGTCGCCGGGGAAGATACCGCGGTTCTCGAAGTGATCGAGGGCAAGAATCCGCTGCCGAGGCAAAAACCGCCCTTCCCAGTTACCATGGGCCTCTTCGGTAAGCCGACGTCGGTCAACAACGTCGAGACACTGGCGAACATCGCGCCAATATTACTGCGCGGCCCCGATGGGTATCGAAAATTTGGCACGCCGGACAGTCCGGGGACGATGATCTTCTCGCTCAATGAAGACGTCAATTGTCCGGGAGTTTACGAGCTGCCCTTCAGTACGCCTCTGCGCTACCTCATCGAGAACTGCGGCGGCGGCATGAAGGACGGCAAAAAAATCAAGGCGATCATGCCGGCGGCACCGTCGTCGGCGTATTTATCACCGGACAAGCTCGATACGCCTTTGGAGCCCGACGCCATGAGAGCCGCCGGTTCGGGCCTTGGCTGCGGCGTCGTCCGTCTCGTCGGCGAAGGGATTTGCATCGTCGAAGAGGTTCTGAAAATCGCCGACTTCTTCACGGCCGAATCCTGCGGCCAATGTCCGGCTTGCCGCATGGAAACAAACACGTTGTCCATGCTGATGAAAAAAGTTCAGCAGGGTCAAGGCGGCCAACCGATTCTCGAACAATTCGGCAAAGTGCTCGCCTTTAACAAGGGCAAAGGCTTTTGCAATCTAATCGCCATGCCCGGGCCGCCCATCGAGAGCGCGCTGAAACTTTTCCCCGGCGACTTCGAAGCACATCTTGCCACTGGGAAATGCCCGGCAAACTGACTGATTCCCGGCCTCAAGCCGGAGAATTCGCCGTTCGTCGGCGCGCAGCGGACTTTATCCCCAAAACCAATTCCAGCGGTGCAATTAGCCCGGATTCCGCAGTAGAAACTTCAAGGGGACTGATTGGTGGTGGAATGCGGTGGTATGAGCGGCATGGGTGTAACGATTTTATCGGGATGGG
This sequence comes from Deltaproteobacteria bacterium, assembly GCA_030688735.1. Lineage (GTDB taxonomy): Bacteria > Desulfobacterota > Binatia > UBA9968 > UBA9968 > JACPFE01. The sequence goes on along the minus strand of JAUYJC010000466.1, from coordinate 6,215 downwards.
TTGGTGTTTGGTCGGTTAGACTCCATTCCAACTGCGCCGCAATCGGCAGCCCCTCTGACATCGTGCGCAAGCGGCCCAAAAACTGCGATCGATCGGGCTCAGCCATGGCAAATCGGATCTGCACTCGGCGCCCTTGAGAGATCAAATCCGCTCCAACCAAAAAGACAAAATCTCTGACCGCCCTCAGCCGTCTTTCAAACCACGAGCGCGGCAGAACCGTCTCATGAAAATGGGCCAACATATTGTAGAGCACACAGCCCATCCGAAAGGCCGCGTCGGTGGCATCAAACGATTTCAGACAAAAGGTGTCCAGGCTTAAGTCTTCTTTTAAATCTTTGATCCGGATCTCGCTGTTGGCTCTCCCTGCATACATCCGGGTAACCACTTCAGCTGCATAACGGCATCTGATGAACCCGAATTCCGCAGTTGAACATGAGCGAGGGGCGAACCCGGAGCGGCGAAGACACCCAGGGGTGCTGTTTCAAAGTCTTTTCTGCCGCTTGGCACAACGCCTTATTACTCCGACTAAATTCGCACAGCAGCGAGATCTGTCCTTAGCTCAGGGGTAGCAAAGCATTGTCTTCGTTGCGCAAGGTTTGCCCCTCGCTCACAGCGTCACTTTCCCATTGCGGAATCCGGGGTGAATCACGAACTTTCGCACCACGGCCGTTAACCGGGCCACGATAATATAGGGCAACTGCTGGCTCTCCAGATACTCCAATAATCGTTTCTCGAAAAATCCCGCATCGGCCCGCACCAATCCGATCCGCTGCCCCTCGGGCAGCACCGTCAGCGCCTGCTTGAGAAACTCCACAGAGCCGTTGGCACTGCCGCTATTCCCACTGCGCAACGTCGCCCATAACAACCGACGCCCCTCGGCTAAAAAGGCCACCAACGGATGGTGCGATGGCCGCCCCGGCTTTGTCCGATTGTAGCTCTTCAAACTCCCTTCTTGCTCGCCGTAGCGACACAGTACCGTGGAGTCCAGATCGATCGTGTGCCCCAACCGTATCGGGCGCATCCGCGCTAAACTAAACCGCATCAACCGCTCGCTCACCCCGGTTACTTCGCGATATCCAAATTGTAAAAACAACCGCCTCAAGATGTCCGGTGAACAAAACCGCTCCACCCCCAATAGCTCTCCCAACAGCCGATCCCGCCCATACCGTGATCGGATGAGAGGTAAACCCAAACAAAATCTTCGGATACAGCGTTGATCGCTCTCGCCTCTGCTTGTTCATGCTATCTACTCGCCCCCACTCAACTTTCTGCGCCCCCACTATACACCATCAATTTTTAATGGCGGAATCCGGGATCATTTCTGAACGTGATCCTCGTTTGAGAAAGTCGCAGCGCGCTGGGCGTTTGGTACGACTGCGCTGCTTGCGATCTTCTGCTAGAGCGTTAATGGATCGCGGCTCTTGACCCTCGGCCATTTCGTGCGCTAGTCTCAGCGCAAATCTAATTGCGCGTAGGCGCACGACGAATCGCTCGAATTCGCCGGCGCCTAAGCATCCGGGGGAAACCATGACAGGAGAGAAAAACTTTAACGGCATCACTTTCCGCATTCGACATACGATGATGCTGGTCAGCGATCTTGATCGAAGCATCGATTTTTACACCCGGCTTTTCGGTATGGATATACAGCGCCTGCGTGCCGCGCCGGAACGAAGTGAGCGCGTTGCCTATGTCGGCTACGGCAGCGACGATGATAGCCATGCGCTTGAGCTGATCCAGATCGGGGCTCCGAGCGAGAATCCGAAGATGGCCCCGTGGACCGGCCATGTCGCTATTTTCGTTTCCGATCTATATAAGCTCTGCGAAAAGCTGAAAGCCGAAGGAGTGAAGTTTACACAGGAGCCGGAGCCGGTCCGGACCGGCACTAAGGATCTCGTCGCGTTCATCACCGATCGCGACGGTTACACCCTGGAACTCACGGAGCGCCACTCCAAGTCGGGTCCGCCGGCTAAAATAACCTAGTCAAGTCCGACGGCCGGGTTTGGTTCGCTCTCAGCGGACAAACAGCGCGCGGTATCGTTGCGTGTATTCTTCGAGCTTCTCGGCCAGCTGCACACGGCTCGGAAAAACCTTCAGGTGAGCCGGATATCCCTCCGGCTTGAGTCCCGGCTTGGCGGATTCCCGTCCGCGCTGGACAAAAATTTTCTGACCTTCATCCGAGATCGCGAAGTCGATGAAGAGCCGCGCCGTGTTCGGATGGGGCGCCTTCTCGACGATGCTGATCGGATGGAGCGCCACGATCGCCGGCTCGATGCCGATCCAGTCGATGGGCGCGCCTTGTTTCTTCATCAGGTGCGGGCGGTACCAGTAGGCGACGATTTGCAGGTCATATTCCCCCGCGCCGAGCAGTTGGGTCACCAGCGATCGCCCACCGCGGATGGAAACATTCTGTTTCGCCAGCGCCTGCATGAACTCCATGCCCTTTTTCTCCCCCATCAAGTAAAGCATGTTGGCGAACCAGCGATCTTCGTTCTGGTCGAGCACCATACGCGCCTTCCAACGGGGATGCAGCAGGTCCTCGTAGCGCTTCGGCAGCTCCTCGCGCTTTACCCGGTTCGTGTTGTAAGCCGTCACGATCACGTTGTCGTAGAGATCGGTCCAGTAGCCGTTGGGATCTTTGAATCCTTCCGGATAGGCGGAAGCGAACGGCGACTTGTAGGGAGCGATGAAGCCCTTTTTCTGCATGTGATAGGTCTCGAATTCCCCTACGCTCACCACATCCGCCGTATACGTGCCGGTCTGCCGCTCGACATTCATACGGCTGAATATCCTTTCGTGGGTCGAACGAAAAATGTCCGTCTTGATGAAAGGGTACTTGGCTTCGAAAGCGACGGTCAGCGAGCGGGCGAACTCGGTTTCCACCGAGGTGTAGAAAACCATCTTGCCCTCTTTCCTCGCGCCGTCCACAAAACGTTGTTGCTGATTGTTCTCGTTAGCAGCATGGGTGAGCGAACAAGATAGTGAAAGCACTAAAGTCGCGAGATGTGAAACTAGCTTCTTGCGCATTGGCTTATTTCTCCTCGTTAATTTGAGAATGCTACAAGAGGTCTTTAAGCACCTCACGCGCCACTTCAACATCTTCTTTGGCTACCAGAAACCTGACGGGTATCGTTGCGTGCATCCTGCTGAAATGTTCGCCGTGAGCGAGGTAAGGAATATCTTCCGCTTCCAAAACTGATTTAACAAGCGCGATCAGGCCCGGGTCGGCAGTGCTCAAGACTTCGACGAGATCGATAGGTGCATCGTCCGATTCAGACTGCGGCAGCTCGTCGACTAGCGGTATTTGGCAGTCGGCGCACTGCGTAAAACCTTCCCGATACTCACCTTTGCACTTTGGGCAGTACATTCGCCTTACCCTCAAATGAATTCATCAAACTTTCTCCAAATCATGAACGCAATATCAAAGCTGTACCAGACGGGCTTTTTCAAATCGTAGATTTGCATCACGGTTTAGAAACAAACTCGTTATCCTTGATCAGAAACCGCCAAGGCTTGAGCTTCCACGGTCCCGCGTAGTCTACGCCGATACGTGGCGTCGTGACAACCTTCGACGCTGCCTCGCCGCGGTCTTCGAGATAAAGCGTTCCGCCGCAAACATCATCGCCGTTGAGTGCGCGGTCGATCGCAAAGGCGTGACAGAGCTTCCCCGGTCCGCTGGCGAGATTGTGCCGCTGCTCCGTTTTCCGCCGCGTCCGCATCAGTTCAATCCCCTGAACCGGCTCGACCGCGCGGATTAGCACGGCCGCTGGGAAATCGACTGCCTCCGTCACGATATTGAGCATGTGATGAAAACCGTAGACCAAATAAACATACGCGTGCCCCGACGGCCCGAACATGATCTCCGTGCGGGCCGTTCGCCCTCGTGAAGCATGGCAGGCTTTATCTTCGGGTCCAACGTAAGCTTCCGTCTCAACGATCTTGCCCACCGTCGTCCCATCCGGATGCTTGCGAATGAGATATTTCCCGAGCAACTGCCGGGCGACGTCGAGGGTCGATTGTTGGTAAAATGACCGGGAAAGTTTCACGGTTAAACGTGGGAAGCGCGATTTCTGACTTCTCTCCGGTGACAACTGCTTTGTGCTTTTTCAGTCCGACTGCGGCAAGCCGTCCTTGATCTCAACCCACGGCGCCTTGGAGCCGACATAGATGTGCTTAGAGGGCCTAACGCCGGGATCGGTATCCAGCGTTCCCAGTCGGAGACGGAGAGTTTCCGGACGCGCGTCATTGCGCTTCAATATCGGTGAGCCGCATCGCCCACAAAAACACCGCCGTTTACCCGGAGAAGATTCCCATTCCTTCAATAATTCTTCCCCCGCCAGGAATCTAATCGAAGCCGCTGGAATCGTCGCTCCGGTGCCGAACGCGGCGCCCGACGCCTTCCGACACTGGCCACAATGGCAGTTGCTTACCGCCTTGATCTCTGCGTCGATTTCGTACCGAATCCCACCACAAAGACATGAACCTTTGAGCATGGCACCTCCCTGCTACGTTACCAAGCCACAATTATCGCTGATTGTCCAAACTCTTCAATTCTAAGATCCGTGGATCGTGCAACCAGATGGCGTCGACGAGTTGAAACGCTTCCTGGGCGAACAGCGTGCCGATCACTTCTTCTCGCTTAAGCGCTCTGCCACAAAGCGCGCGGCTGTTGGCCGGGCGCGTCTCGCTGTCGATGAGTGTAAACCCACCGCCGCCCGGTCGGGCATCATAGGCGAGAGAAATGAGGACTCGTTCGCCAGGATCGGCGTCCGCGCCCCATGGGCCGAGAACCAGGTCGATGTTCGGCTGATGTTCGGTGGCGTCAACGATCCACTGGACGTAATAAATCGTCAGCGTCTTGTCCCCGACGGAAACCTCGCCGCAAATGATTCTCGAAATCTTCCCGCAGCACTCACAGGTGGTCGAACTCTCTTTCAACGGCGTGGCTTTCAGGTCCATCTCTGCTCTCTTCATGAAGTGCGATGCAACTCTACTGAGTCGCCAGCGTAACTCGACTCATGTGCCACCAAACGTTGATACGTTCGCAGCGGCAGGTCTGGTTTTCGGGTCTCATATAGGCTTCGGTCTCGACGATGCGGCCGATCGTCGTCTCGTCCAGATACACGCGCACCAGATACTTACCGAGAAGCTGCTTGCGAGTTGGACGGTGGGCTGTTCGTAGAACGGACAATTTTCAAGGCCCGATTCTCTTTAGCAGGCGGTCAACTGAGTTCTGGACGAAACCGCTGATAGCTACCTTGGAAATTTTCACACCCCAATATCGTTGAATCTTGGATGTAATTCGTCTTGCGTGTGGATCGACTACAATAACCCTCTTCTGCCGCCACGAGGGTTGTCGAAAGAACTGAGTTAGCACGATCGTTAGAAAAGCATCTTCCGATCGCATACTGCACCCAATTATAATTAGATTCTTAGCTTTGGCCGCTGCTTTTAATGCATCAAGCATCAGATAAACGATTTCGACTTTTGGCGCGTTCACGTAACTCGGAGCGATGAGATAGGTTGCGCTCCTACCTAGACCGAAATCGAAATGTCGATTTTTCCCTGATTTTGGAAAAAGATCTTCATTTACAGCGATGTTGATAGCAACACTCGATGGCCTATCGGCATACGGCGCAAACCTAAAACTTGTTGAGCCATGTATTTTTAATACAGTCACCGCGCTTTTCGGTATCTCATTATTCGAAATAAGAGGATTACCTGTGAACACCAAACCATAACCGCCGTTTGGCGACCACTTTCCGCGACAATCTAACGCTCCCTCAAAAACACAATCATAGTTTAGACTAACCGCTATATCTCCACGATGTATGCCTTTATCGAGTAGCTTTTTTAACCATGGTGTGGTTTCCAGTAGTTTCTCTGACGCTCGATAGTTGAGAAAGTACCTGACTAGATCGCGCTCTAGACACTGCCGGAGACCTTGGATTCGTTTACGTTGATTGCGTGAATTAGCCGATGCGAAATCAGCGTCTAGTTTGGTAAGGGCAATTTCGATATCGTCGGTCTTGTATCGATTAATTAGCTTCTGGGGTGCTGAACCATAACCGTTCGTTGCCTCGGCGTCAAACGTCGGTTGCCGAAGGGTATTTTCATGAAACCGACCGGGTATCTCAAAGCTCAGGCGCACTGAGCGGCGGCAATGATGCGGTCCCCCAAAGCGGGCTTGCGTACCAGCCGTTTATCGAGAGTGCTGA
>JAUYJC010000464.1 GCA_030688735.1 Deltaproteobacteria bacterium | reverse complement strand
TCGCCGCGCCACGACGGAAACTGTCCGGTTAAGGATAATAGAATTACACATCCAATAATCATCATAGTTCTTTTCTCTCGGCACTAACGTTCGGGATCATATGGCACTCAGGTGTTCGACATCAGGTGGCAGCTGCCGACTCATTACTCAGTCCTAAGAACGCGTGAGCAGGTGAGAACACTCATCGCGACGATACCACCGGCCTCGGCGCCGGCGGGAGTTCAAGAGCGTGGGCGAGAGCACGGTTGAGTTGGGCGAGTTTGATTTCCGACAAGGTGGTCACAAAGTGAGTGAGCTTACTTTTGAACATCAGCGTGAGAAAATCGCAGCGGATTGCACAGGTGCGCGGCAGGCCGTCATCCAGCCCAAGCACGACCTCAGTCGTGAGTCCCAGGACTTCTCCATAAACCGGCGCGCAGATCACCGTGGACACGTCTTCATTGTGAGCCACGAAAGTTCTGGACACGACCACGTAATATCCCGGTTTCCCGCCGCGCTCCGGCACCCGCTCGCGGGTATGATAAATCTCCCCGCGTCTCACGAGCGCGCTTGCCCCGAAATGAGAGCCCGGGCCTGGCGCGCAAGCCGCCTACGGTGTTTGCGAAACACCGCGCCGTCCTTCGCCTCGGTTTCTCGCCTTCGTGCGCTTTCGGCGTATTGGCGCAAGGCCGCGCGAACCAGCGCCGAGCGGCTGCGGCGTCGTGATGACGCGTCGGTCAGTTCATCGAGGAGCTTTAGAGTGGCCTCATCAATAGCGATGGTTTTCATATCAAGGATTATAGCAACAGTTTCGCATCGTGCTCAAGGTTCACGCGCCACGCAACTCGCGTGGATAAGGTGATCAGGTGAAAGTACTGAGTAACGAGTACTGAGTTATGAAGACTGAAAGCCGAATTCCGCGCCTTGAAAACTCGGTACTCAGCACTCAGCACTTTGTTGAGGAGGAGCGATGAAAAATATTCTTTGCCTCTTTCTAATCATCGCGTTTTTGGGTGCGGGCGCAATCGCTCAGGCACAGCAGGTGGGGAAGGTTTACCGCATAGGTTATCTCGATCCGAGCACCGCGTCTGCGACGGCGGGGCTCTTGGAAGCGTTTCGCCAAGAGCTGGCCAAGCTCGGCTGGATTGAGGGGAAGAATATCATTGTCGAGTATCGGTTCGCAGAGCTAAAAACGGAGCGCTTGCCGGAACTCGCCGCCGAATTGGTCCGTTGGAAAGCTGACATCATTGTCGCCGCCGGCGGCGCGCCATCCGCAGCCAAGAAGGTGACTAGCACGATCCCCATTGTGGTGGCGAGCGGGATTGACCTGGTTGCCGCAGGACTCGCCCACAGTCTCGCTAAACCCGGAGGCAATGTTACCGGTCTCTCAATTCTCGGGCCGGAACTCATCACCAAGCGACTGGAAATTATCAAGGAAGTCGTACCGAAACTTACCCGCGTCGGAGTTCTCATGCGATCGGGAGGTGGCGTGGGCACGGGACAGCAACAACAGATGGACGAGATTCGAGCTGCCGCGAAGTTTCTAAAGCTAAGTTTGAAAGAGCTGGCAAGCGATCTGGATGCCGACGCCCTGGATCGTACTTTTAAGACGGCCGTGAAGGAACGGGTCGGCGCGATTATTCCAACCGCTGGACGGCAAACTTTTGGCGCAAGAAAGTTAATCGCCCAGCTCGCGATCAAGTACCGATTACCGGCTATCTACCAAGAGAAAGAGTTTGTCGAAGATGGCGGGCTCATGTCGTATGGTCCGGACTTCTCCGACCTATACCGACGGGCGGCTATCTTCGTGGACAAGATTCTGAAGGGAAGAACGCCAGCTGATCTTCCCGTCGAGCAGCCTATGAAATTTGAGCTAGTGATTAACCTGAAAACCGCCAAGCAGATCGGTTTGACGATTCCGCAGTGGACGTTAATGAAGGCGGACAAGGTTATAAGATAACAGTCCTGAGTAACGAGTCCTGAGTTATGAGGACGGAAAGCCAGAGCCCGCGTCTTGAAAGCTCAGCACTCAGAGTTTGTGAATTAATCGGATTCTGCAAAAACGAGCAGCCGCAACTATTTGATTTTGTTGAAGCGAAAATTGCGAAATCCGACGTTTTTTCAATTTTTTCACAACCTCCTCTCAGTACTAAAATGCGTGAGGCGACAGGAGCGGAAAAACTCAGGACTCATCACTCAGGACTCAGCACTGACATGCGTCAGGAGTGAGGCGACGGAAGTTTGGACTGGCGGAGGCGTACCCCTTGTTTAGAAGACCTCTGAAGGCAGAAGGATCACGTGCCTCTTGAAACGATATTGTCGGAAATGGCTGTCGAAAGCGAAGGCGTGGTCGAGCCGCTGATGATCGATCAAAGCGAAACTCGTGCAATCGACAAAACTAAAGTCTTTGTCATCGTAGCGCACGAAGATTGCCTTGGCTGCTTGCTCGATCGACTCTGGCACTCGAAGGACTTTGATCTTCGTCTGATCGAACCGTTTCAAGAATTCAACGGCCGCATGGTGGCCGACCTTGAAGCGGATCAAAGTGTAGGTTTCGGCGAGGACGAAATTCGATGTTAAGAGCTGGACCCTTGCTTGGAGTAGCCCGGCGTGAGTCGATCTTGCCGCGGTATGATAATCGTCATCTTCGTCCGCCAGGGCAAGAAAAGCGCCGGTATCGAGAAAGACCTTCAACGGGTACACCTCTATCGATAGAGGTGCCGGTCGTGACTCTTGGCGAGGTCGTGGGCACCACTTCTAAACAACCCGACAATCTGCTGGGCGGGATGGTTGGAGACGTCTACACCGGTTGTTTTGGCGGAAGGCTTTCTCGTCAATTTTGTGGCTCGCGTCGAAGGTTTCTCCGTCTCGATCACAGTGAGTTTTACTTTTTGTCTGTTTTTCAGGCGGACTTTGCCGAGAGGCTTAAACACTCCGTTTTCGTAAAGCGCGTTAAAGGCTTTTGACATGGACAACCTCATTCGGTTGAGAGCATTACTTGAGTCAAAGTTTATAGACTGGGATCGGTGCTGTCAAATTCATCGGGACGCTAACGGACCGGTGGTCGACACTCAATTCCGCCAAGTAGATCGACCTGACGATCCCGCAGTGGACGCTAATGAAGGCGGATCGGGTGATTAAATAGCAGGGAGCAAAGGGCACGGAGCAACAATTACGCGGAGAGAAACCCTATGAGACAAAAAATCCTTGGCTTTGCGTTTAGCACTATGCTCTTTGCGCTTTGCTTTTCCGCAGAAGCGCAGCAGCAGGGCAGGATTCCGCGGATCGGATTTTTGTCGGGAAGCGGGGATCCTAGCGCGCCTAGCCATCAGGTCGAAGCATTTCGCCAAGGGTTGCGGGATCTTGGTTATGTAGAGGGCAAAAATATACTGGTCGAGTATCGCTACGCTGAGGGAAAGCTGGACCGTATCCCAATTCTCGTGGCCGAGCTCGTGCAACTGAAGGTCGATGTGATTGTTACCTCACCGATAACGGCGATCCGCGCCGCCAAGGAGGCGACCAAGACGATCCCCATCGTCATCGTGACTCTTCAAGATCCAGTCGCGGCTGGATTCATCGATAGCTTAGCGCGTCCAGGTGGTAATATCACGGGGCTGACTCGACTGACCCGAGAGCTTAGCGGGAAGCGGCTGGAATTGCTGAAGGAGACGGTTCCCAAGATGTCGCGTGCCGGCATGCTAGCGGACGTGAAATTGCCTGGTTCGGCCATAGCCTTCAAAGAGTACGAGACCGCAGCGCGGGCTCTAAAGATAAAACTCCAAGTCTTAGATGCACGCGGTCCAAACCCAAATTTGGAGAGTGCGGTCAAAGCTGCGGTAAATGGACGCGCGAGCGCGCTTATTACGATAGGGAATCCGGTGCTCAATCGATTCCCGGAGCGCATCGCGGACCTCGCTATAAAGAACCGAATGCCTTCCCTCTGCGAAGCAAGCTCTTGGGTAGAGGCCGGTTGTCTCTTGTCCTATTCATCCAATGATGCAGACAGTTTTCGCCGCGCTGCCATCTTCGTCGACAAAATCCTGAAAGGCAGGAAACCGGCCGACTTGCCCGTGGAACAGCCGATGAAGTTCGAGTTCGTGATCAATCTGAAGACGGCGAATCAGATCGGCCTGACGATTCCACAGTGGACGCTGATGAAGGCGGATAAGGTGATCAGGTAATTTTGGATTTTCGATTTTAGATTTTGGATTGTGGGAAAAAAATAAAGAAATCAGTTTGGACCGGCTCGTCGTCTTGAGTGAAGCCGAGGAATCTAAATTCGTCAGGTAGGTGGTCAAGCTGATCGGGTGAAACTTGGGGCGGTACTAAACGCAAGTTCTATTGCGTATAGTGCGACTCTTGGCTGGAGTGCCGTCCGATGGTCAAAAAGCATTATTGGATCGACCGGAAGGAGGGAGCTTTATGACGGAGCCGAAAGAGGTAGGGAAAGGGACTTTTAGCGACCTGACCACGTACGAGAAGTGGGTTCGAGGGGAAGGGCTCCCCATCTACACGGGGTTCTTTGTCGAGGATTTGAGAACTCTCGCTGTGGAGCCTTGGGAGCGCAAAGGGGGGCTTGGAGCCTTTATCAATCTAGAGGGGACCGGGCAGACCAACGATGCCTATGTGTGCGAGATCCCGCCGGGCGGCAGCTTAAAGCCGCAGCGACAACTGTTCGAAGAACTTATCTATGTCCTCAGCGGTCGGGGAGCCACCACGGTGTGGCACGAAGGGGGAAAGAAGCTGACCCTCGAATGGCAGGCCGGCAGCCTCTTCTCGCCGCCGCTCAACACCTGGCATCAGCATTTTAACGGCCAGGGGGATCAGCCCGCCCGCTACGTGGCGGTAACCACCGCTCCCACCATGATCAACCTTATCCACAACCTGGATTTTATCTTTGCCAACCCCTTCCAGTTTGCGGATCGGTTCAGCGGCGACATGGACTTCTTTAGCGGCGACGGTGTGTCCTACGCGGGCCGGGTGTGGGACACGAACTTCGTCGCCGACGTCGCGAATTTCAAACTCTCGACGTGGGAAGCCAGAGGCGCGGGAGGCTCCAACGTGATGTTCGAACTGGCCAACAACACCATGGCGGCCCACATCTCCGAGTTTCCAGTGGGCACTTACAAGAAAGCGCACCGGCACGGGCCAGGCGCCCATGTTTTCATCATCAGCGGCAACGGCTACTCCCTGTTGTGGCCGGAAGGGAAGGAGATGATCCATGTCGACTGGCATGTGGGCAGTGTGTTCGTGCCCCCCGAGCGCTGGTTTCATCAGCACTTTAATTCGGGGGCGGAGCCCGCTCGCTACCTTGCCCTGCGCTGGGGCAGCCGGAAATTCCGGCGCGGGGAAGAGCTTGCTCGCGGGCGGGACGTAACCACGGCCGGCATGAGCGAGACCAGCGTCAAACTCGGAGGGGATCAGCTCGAGTACGAAGACGAAGACCCTCGGATTCTGCAAATGTTCAAAGACGCCTGCGCGAAATCGGGGGCCGAGGTGCGAATGGACCGGTTTTTCCAGAAAAAGTAGCAGGCGAGTCGAAGGGGTCTACCGGGTAATAGGCTTCGGTGCCAAGTCTGACAATGGGAAGTTCGAGTGATCGTCACTCATTATTCGGTGAAGCAAATCGGCCTGACGATTCCGCAGTGGACGTTAATGAAGGCGGATAGGGTGATTCGGTGAGGCGAGAGGTTAAAGAGATTGAGTAACAATTGCCAATTATCACGGGCCGGGAGGCGACGTGAGTTTGGCTTAAATTATGGCGACTTCTTGTAAGACGAGCCATTCTTCCGGGTTAAGCACGGAGATCGTAGAGGCATCGAAGTCTTTCTTGTTTCGGGTGATGAGATGATTGGCGGAGATCGATATAGCGCTGAGAAGTTGAATATTGTCCTCGAAGTCGGGGCCTGCAGAGATGATTGCCTGGTCGAGGACCGCCTGGCTCAACGCGACGAGATGAAGCCCCTTCAAGATCGCTTGAGCATCCGCACGGGCGGTGGGTTCGTCCACGACACGCCGCCGGAAGAAGTAAATCAATGGCAGAGTGAGCCCGGATGTCCAGCTCTCGATGTCTTGCGACCGCCGCGCCAGGTTAAGCACGCGGAGGCTTTCCGTCCAACCGCGTCGTTTCGTCATCACGTCAATGAAGATATCGACGTCGATGAAAATCTTCAATCAGTTAGTCTCCGCGCGATGAACTCGCGAATCAGAGTCTTGTCGTCTTCGACCGGATTTGCCGGATGGATACCCACCAGGGCGAGAAGATCAGGATCGATCGGGACGTTGGGGCACGGCTTTGATAACTCGTCGCGGTCGGTGCCACCGTGTCGCGATAGCGCTTCATCACGCTCTTTCTGTTCAAGGAGGGAGAGTAGCCGGCGTTCGAGGGCGCGCAAGGTCGATATATCTTCGTCTCGCACAAGCTTGAGCAACTCATCCACTTGTTCTGGTGGTTTCCCCATGATGGAACTGATTATAGACGCCAAAACGACAAAGGCGCAAGCGCGAACGGCGCATCGGATTGAACGCCGCCAAGCAGGTCGACCTGACGATGCCGCAGTGGACGTCAGTGAAGGCGAACAGGGTTATTAAGTGACAGCAGGCAGAAATCAAAACTCAGAATAGATAGAAAGGCATACCATGCACACTCTAACACGATCTCCAATTTCCCAGTTGGCGGTGATTCGAAATTTTCGTAGCGTCTTGGCTTCGGCGCTTTTTATGCTTCTTCTGCGTCCGTGTCTCGTCACCGCCGCCGAGTTGCCGCTGGTGCGCATTGCGCATGGCGCTTTCAATGAGAAAGTCGTCGCGTTGTGGGTTGCCGCCGAGCAGGGTTTTTACCGCAAGCACGGGGTCAATGTGGAAGTGATCAATATCCGCACCGGGCCGCAGACGATGGCGGCAATCGCTTCGGGCGATATTCAAATCGCTTATACCATTCCAGGCTCGGTTTTGAGCGCCGCGGCGGCGGGGATGGACGTGGTCTTTTTCGGCGGCATCGTCAACCGCGCCGACGGTGACTTCGTCGTCCCGGCGAGCATTGTTCGAGCGGAAGATCTCAAGGGCAAAAGGCTTGGAGTGCAAAGCATCGGTGGCGGGATCTGGTCACTGGCGATGCTCGCCCTCGAACACCTGGGCCTGGAGCCCACCAGGGACAAGATCGCGGTGATGGTGCTGGGCGACCAACCGGTGCTCACTCAAGCGATGGCGTCGGGAAAAATCGACGCCGCCTACCTAGGTTACACCTTCAGCACGTTGCTTAAGGAAAAAGGTTTTCGCGTCATGCTCGACATCGGCAAGGCGCCGATCCCATATCAGGGGCTCGCGCTGGCCGCGCGCCGCTCTTATATCCAGCAAAACGGCGCGATCATCGACGCGGTGCTGCGCGGTACGCTCGAAGGTATCGCGTTCATGCAAAAGCCGGGCAACCGGGAGGCCGCGCTTAGATCGCTGATGCGGCACTTGAGGCTCTCCAGCGCGAAGGAGGCGGAAAACGGCTACGAGGTGCTCCAGTGGCTGTACAACGTCGACATTCGCCCCAACTTGAAGGGCATCCAAAACATGCAGAGATTGTTGGCCGTGACCAACCCGAACGTCATGAAAGTCAAAGCCGAAGACGTGGTCGACGAGGAGCCGGTGCGCCGGTTGGAGAAGAGCAGCTTTTATGCTGATATCGTGGCGCAGTTGAAAAGATAGGTCGCAAGCGAACTCTGCGTCCCTGTGATGAAAAGGAATTCGGATATTTCACGCGGAGACGCTGAGGACGCGGAGTAGCCTTGCGAAAATTTTCCGGCTACCGTAGCTAGCAGAAAAAGGGGGATCTCTCGCGCCAAGTTCGCCAAGCACGCAAAGGCCACCCACCCCAGCCCAAGACAGCTTGATCTTTTAACTTGGCGTCTTTGCGCCTTTGCGGGAGATATTCCGACTCTTAATTGCGGCTCTGCCGCTTTAGGTCTATGTGGTGAATACTCCGTGACGGTGATGCCGGACGAGCGAGAAGAGTAAAGGAGGGTCCATGCCGCAGCAGTCGGAAATTCCTTCGGGCCAACAAGGCGAAGAAAATTTTGTCTGTCTCCTGGAGGATAACGCGCGGCGCTTGGGCGCGAAGCCGGCCCTTGTCTGGGACGGCGGGGCGCTTTCCTGGGCCGAGCTCGACCAAAGGGCTTCCGGCTTTGCCCATTTTCTTGCGGCTAAGGGAGCGGGGCCAGGCGATCGGATCGCCACGTTGATCCCGAACCATTGGAGCTTCGCGGTTGCGCTGCTTGGAATCCTCAAACTCGGCGCCACCGCGGCGACGTTGCATCCCACGCTCAAGCCGGAAGAGCTTGCCGAGGTGATGGCCGACCTTCAGCCGCGTTTGCTTGTCGAGAATGTTACCGCCGACAAAGGAAGTTGGAAAACGACGAGGTTCACCTCCGCTGCCGCGGTGATCGTCTACACCTCGGGAAGCACCGCGCGGCCAAAAGGCGCCGTATTCGGTCACGATGCGTTTACCTTCGCGAACCGATCCTGGGGCGGACCCGTCATGGGCATCACGCCGGATGATATTGTGTTGGGCGCGCTGCCCTTCGCGCACAACTATGGTATGAACTCGTCACTCCTGGCGCCGCTGCTCTACGGTGCGACGGTGGTCATCGTCGAGCATTATTCGCCCGAAGCGGTCTTGGAAATCATCCAGAAGCGGCGCGTGACCGTTTTTCCCGGCGTGGCGACGATGTTTCGCCGCGTTCTCAATTCGCCGGCCTTTGCGCGCGCCGATCTCTCCAGCCTGCGCCTGGCGGTTTCGGGCGCTGCGCCTTGTCCCTGGGAACTGTGCGAAGAATGGCGAGCGAAAACCGGCACGAGAATTCTGCGCGGCTACGGTATGACCGAAGTGCCGCGGCCGATTTCCTATTCCTCCGACGATCCCAAGGAGGTTGCCGACGCCATCGGCCGGGCGATCCCGGACGCGCGCTTGAGGGTGGTGGACGATGAGGGCCGGCCGCTCGGCGGCGGAGAAGTGGGCGAGCTCTGGATCAACTGTCCCTCCGCCACGTCGGGCTATCTCAACGCTGTGGAAGAGACTCGAGCCGTCTTGACGAACGGGTGGTTCAAAACTGGCGACCTCGTAACCGTTTCTCCCGAGGGGTTTGTCCAGATCATGGGCAGGAAACGGGAACGCATCCTTAGAGGGGGTTATTCGGTTTTCCCGCAGGAGGTCGAAAGGGTTCTGCTCTCCCATCCGGCGATCGCCGAGGCCGCGGTGGTGGGGGTTCCGAATCCGGACCTCAACGAGGAAGTGGCGGCCTTCGTAACGCTCAAGCCGGGCGCGGCGGCCGGCGCCGTCGAGTTGAGCCGTTATTGCCAAGAGCATTTGGCGCATTTCAAGTTCCCGCGCCATATCGTCATTGTCGACGAGCTTCCCAAGGGCGCCGCGGGAAAAGTTATCAAAGCAGAGTTGCTCACGGAACGATATTGGCGCCAGCCGCACCGCAAGCCTGAGCATGCGGCATAGGCGTAACCAAAAAGTAAAAACAGATTTCACCACGAAGGTCACGAAGAGCACGAAGGGAAGAAATTATCACCGCGGAGGCGCGGAGGGCGCGGAGTAAAGAGTTCTTGATTGAGAAATTCTCCGAACTCTGCGAACTCTGTGTCTCTGTGGTGAAGACAGTCTCAAGTTCGGGGCGGAGATAAAAGGAGCCACTATGAGCAAGGAAAAATGGCTGCTTTCAGCCGGTCACCATCACCTGTTTCACATCGTCTCGCCGATCGTCGCGCGGGCGCGCGGTTATTTCGATCAAGAGGGCGTGGGCGAGTGCGATTTTTTTTGCAGCGGCAGCGATGCCGAAACCATCAAAGGTATGCGGGAAGGGCGCTACCACATCGGTCTGGACCCCAAGCCGTTTTTGCTCTGCGGCGCCAAGGCGCAGGGCGCGGATCTGTTCATCGTCGGCGGTTGGCTCAACAGTCCCGCCTATGGTTTCATCGCGGCCAAGGGAAGGGGAATTCGCACGCTTGCCGATCTCAAGGGCAAAAAAGTTTCCGTGCGCGAGCCCGACGGCATCGACACCCGTTTCGCCCGGGCGCTTTTTCGTAGCGCGGGCCTCGACGGCGATCAGCTGGTCGAATGGGTGGCGGCGGGCGCGCGCTCGCGGCGCATGCAGCAGCCGCTCCTCGATGCAGGGAAAATCGACGCGGCGATGATCATTCTGCAAGACGTCCCGGGCATGGTCGCCGACGGCTATCCGCTGTTGGGCGATCTCTCCAAGCTCTATCCCGACGGCTACGCGGTGCGCGTCACCGCCGCCAGGGGCGACATCGTGCAGAACGAGCCCGAGCGGCTGACGGGTCTGTTGCGCGCACTCATCCGCGGCTACCGCTTCATGAACGAGCGCTATGCGGAGACCAAAGAGATTCTGACCAAGGCCGGTTACCAACTGGACAAAGACATGGACGCCGCGCTGTGGGAAGGCAAGTATCATATGTTCGAGCGCATTCCGCGCGACGGCGGCGTTAACGAGACCGGGCTCAAGTTGGTCATCGACGAAGAAAAGGCCGCCGGCAAGCTGCCGCCCTCTTTCAAGACCGAAGACATTCTCATCAACGCTTTCGTCACAGCCGCGGCCGATTCCGTCAACAGCCGCTTCGGCGACGGCTGCGAGTGAGCCTAAAGATGGCAATTGAGGTGTTTCAGCGAGTTGTCGAGGTATCGAAGTAGGTCGGAATTCGGCCACCCGGATATCCCACCACGAAGGACACGAAGAGCACGAAGGAAAGAAAAATGTCACCGCAGAGGCGATGAGGACGCGGAGTAAAGAGCTTTTGAGTGAGAAACTCTCCGAACTCGGCGAACTCTGCGTCTCTGTGGTGAGAAGGAATTCGGAATATCTCGCGCAAAGACGCAAAGGAAGAGGATTGTCATTTCGAACGAAGAGAGAAATCCTTGTTTCGAGCACAGCGAGAAATCTTCTTCTCCGATCCCTCGCATTCGCTCGGGATGACAGGCCTTGGGCACGTCACTTAGCGTTTCGGCGCCTTGGCGCGAGGAATATCCGAACCCTTCGTGTCCTACTGCCTTCGTGGTAGAAACTCTCTTGAGCATTTAACCTACAGGAAACCCGGAAAGGTCGAACTTTGAACATTGAACTCTGAGGAGAAAGGCGACTCATGGGATACGCGGATCTAAGAGACTGGCTTAAGCAGGTGGAAGGTTTCGGCGAAGTGCTGCGTTTGAACGGCGCGGACTGGAACCTTGAGATCGGCGGGCTCTGCGAAATCATCGTCCGCGAGGCGAAAAAAAGCGTTCCGGCGATTCTCTTCGACGATATACGCGGCTATCCCAAGGGAACCCGGGCTTTGTTCGCTATGCTGAGTTCCGTAAAGCGGCTCGCGCTCACGGTGAACCTGCCGCTGGAATATGGCGGCATGATGGATTTCGTCAGGGCGTTTCATGAGAAGATACGCGATTTACAGGTCATTCCGCCGGTAACCGTGAAGCAAGGGCCGGTGGCTGAGAACGTCATGGAGGGAGATAGGATCGATCTGTATAGATTCCCCAGCCCTTTTCACCACGAGAAAGACGGCGGCCGATATTTCGGCACCGCCCATGTGGTGCTCACGCAGCACCCCGACGAGGGTTGGTACAATCTCGGCACCTACCGCTGCATGGTTCACGGCAAAGACACCTTGGGGCTGCACATCACGGGCGGCAAACATGGGCGGATTCACCGCGATCTTTACTTCGAGCGCGGCCAGCCGATGAAGGTGGTGGTGGCCGCGGGCGTGGACCCGGCGCTCTACCTCGCCGCCGCCTCGGAAATCCCCTGGAGCGTGTCGGAGTACGGCTACGCGGGAGCGCTCAAGGGAGAGCCGATCGCCGTCATGACTGGCCCGTACACCGGTTTCCCGATTCCGGCGACGGCGGAAATCGTCGTGGAAGGAGAGTGCTATCCCGGTGAGCTTCAAGACGAAGGGCCGTTTGGAGAATGGGCCGGCTATTATGCCAACCGGGGATTGGAGAAAGTTCCCGAGCCGGTCATCCACGTCAAGAGAATCTTGCATCGCACCGACCCCATTCTCACCTGCGCGCAGCCGTCTCGGCCACCGCACGAGTACTCTTTCTACCGCAGCATCGTGCGCTCCGGGCTGGTGTGGGATGAGTTGGAGAAGGCCGGTGTTCCCGACGTCAAGGGAGTTTGGTGCCACGAGGCGGGCGGCAGCCGCCTTTTCACTATCGTCTCCATCCATCAACGTTATGCCGGTCACGCCCGGCAGGCCGGTCTCCTCGCCTCTCAGGTTCACTCGGGAGCCTACGTCGGACGGTACGTCATCGTCGTCGATGAGGACATCGATCCTTCCAATACCCAGGACGTTCTCTGGGCGCTCGCCACCCGTTCGGAACCGGAACGCTCCGTGGAAATCATCCGCCGCGCCTGGTCGAGCTCCGCCGATCCCGCCTTGCCCGTCGATCAGAAGCTCTTCAACTCGCGCTGCATCATCGACGCGTGCAAGCCGTACGAGTGGAAAGATAAATTTTACCCGGTGGCGGAAACCAGCCCGGAGCTGAGGGCCGAGCTGTTGAAGAAGTGGGGAGACAAAATTCTCAATGGGGTGTGAGAGCGCGGTCGAAATTTTGGGTTTCCAGGGTTTGGTGTGAAAGAGTATTCACCACGAAGGACGCGAAGGTCACGAAGGAAAGAAGATATCACGCGGAGACGCGGAGGGCGCGGAGAAAGGGGTTTTTGATTAGGAAATTTTCCGACCTCAGCGATCTCAGTGCCTCTGTGGTGAATACTCCTGTACAGTAAACCCGTAGAAGCGAACGTTTGAACCTTGAACCGAGAGCGAGGAGGTAGAGAAAATGCCCTATGAAAATCTTTTTTCTCCGATAACGATGCGCGGGATGACGTCTCCCAACAGGATCATGCGCACTTCGATGGTGTCGGGACTGGCGACGGAAGACGGGCTGGTAACCGATGTCCTCAAGCAGCGTTATCAACGGGAAGCCAAAGGCGGCGTCGGTTTGCTCGTGGTCGAGGCGGCGGTCGTCCTGCCGTCGCGCAGCTCGTTCAACTTACGCATCAGCGACGACTCGTTGACCGAAGCGTTGAAGGGGCTCGTCGATGCCGTCCGGAGCGCCAACCCGGAAACCAAGATCGGCATCCAGATCATGCATTTTCTCAAAATCGCGCGCAGCGGCTGGCGCCAGAAAGTGGAAAACTTCAAACTCGAGGAGCTGCCTGTAATAGTCGAGCAGCATGTCCAGGCGGCCCGGCGCGCGGTCGCCGCCGGCTTTGACTTCATCGAAGTTCATATGGCCCACGCCTACACGCTCGCCTCTTTCATCTCTCGGTCGAACGGCAGGACCGATGAATACGGCGGCAAGCTCGGCAACCGCATGCGCTTGCCGGCGCAGGTTTATGAAGCGGTGCGCGCGGAGGTGGGGAACGATTATCCCCTGGGCATCAGAATCAACGGCGAAGACTTCACCGCCAGCGGCAGCACGCTGCTGCAGAGCACGCGGGTGGCGCGGCGCTTCGCACGGCTGGGCGTCGATTACATCAGCGTTTCGGCCGGCAGCCGATTCGAGGACGCGGCACCGCCGCAGCCCAACATGCCGCCCGATCCGATGTCAGGCTATAGCGGTCATCGCATGAGTCCCGCGTGGCCGTTCCCGGATATGACCCATGTCTATCTATCTCAGGCGATTCGCGAACAGGTGCGCGACGGCGGTTTCAACGTACCGGTGGTTGCCGCGGGAAAGATTCGCACGCCTCATGAAGCGGAGCGGATATTGGCGCAGGGCAAGGCAGATTTGATCGGCCTGTGCCGTCCGCTGCTCTGCGATCCCGACTGGCCGAATAAGGCCAAAGCGGAAAAGTCGCGAGAGATCGTGCACTGCACTTCGTGCAACTGGTGCCTCGAAGCCGACTCGCGTTATGAAAAAGTGACCTGCTCGCGCTGGCCGGAAGGCGACGTGGTCGCGCCGGATCCCTTTGCTGCAGCGATGGCGCGACCGTCCGAGCTGCCTGACGACGTAAGTTTGTAACGGCGGTTGTTCTGGGTTTCCTGTGAAGTGCTATTCACCACAGAGACCCAGCGCGGCGGAGCCGCAACCAAACACTCGGAACCGGCGGACTTAACCGCAAAGAACGCAAAGTACGCAGAGTTAATTTTGTTAGGTATTTTCTCCGCGTCCTCCGCGCCTCCGCGGTGAGATTCCGGAAAATTTGCGCAGGCTGGGAAAACTTTGAAACATAGTACAAAGAACGATCACCCGGTCCATTCGTCATCTTCCGGGCCGATGGGTTACACGATCGGCGCGCTGATCGATCGGGCGGCCGCGGCGGACCCTGCGAGAGTTGCGCTGGTTGGTGACCACGTTCGACTCACGCGCGCCGAACTCCGGGAATACGTGAATCGCCTCGCCACCGGTTTGCTTCGCCTCGGCATCCAAAAGGGCGACGCCGTGTTACTGCAATTGCCCAACTGGGCGGAGTTCGTTTACTCGTACTTCGCCCTGCAAAAAATCGGCGCTGTGCCGGTCTTGCTCATTTCCGGCTACCGCCAAGTGGAAGTCGATCATCTT
>JAUYJC010000461.1 GCA_030688735.1 Deltaproteobacteria bacterium | reverse complement strand
CGAACGGTTGATGCACCAGATGCTGTGGAAATTCAACACCCGGGCTCACGCTGGCGTGTGGAATTTCGCCGTGAGCGCCGTCGACGTCGCGCTGTGGGATATCAAAGGCAAATTTTATAACGCGCCGGTGTGGCGCCTGCTCGGGGCAGCGCAAAAGTCGGTTCCCGCCTACATCACCTTCGGGTTGCGCGCCTATTCTCGTGAAGCGTTGGCGGAGGCGGCGAAGTATTGGGTTGCCCAGGGACAAAGCCGGCTCAAGATCCAAGTCGGCAGGCTTAATATCCGCGGCGAGATGGATCCTTCCGGAGCCGGGGCCGAACATCGCGAGGATAATCCCACGGAAGACGAGGCCCGTGTGCGCGCGGTGCGAGAAGCGGTCGGCGAGAAAGTCGAATTGATGGCGGATGCCAACTGCCTGATGAAATACGACGCCGCGGTTAGGTGGTGTAAGCGCCTTGAGCCTTATGATTTGATGTGGTTCGAAGAACCGATCGTGCACAACGATGCGCGTCTATTGGCCGAGCTGCGCAAGCAAACGAGCATTCCGATCGCCGCCGGACAGTGGGAAAACTTTTTTCGGCTCGCGGATCTCGTCCGGGAGCATGCCGTCGACTTTTTGAATATACATGTTCTTTCCGTCGGCGGCTTTACCATGGGTATGAAGGCGGCAGGACTTGCGCAAGCGTTCAATCTTCCAGTGGGCAACGGCGACCATTTCGATCTGCACTTGCAGGCGGCCGTGCCCAACGGCTGGCGCGCCGAAATCCACGTGAACAATTGGTTAACGTCGAATCTGATATACAAAGACCTGCCGGGATCGGTCAACGGTTGGGTGACCTTGACCGAGCGACCTGGGCTCGGGCTGGAACTCAATGCGGATGCAGTCGCAGAATACAGAAGTAAATAAGTTATTCTGATATTCGGAGGAACTATGAAGAAACTTGTTGTCCTAGCATTAATCCTCTTTTGGTCCTGGACTTCAGGATTGTTTACGGCCCTTCAAGCCCAGGAAACCTTTTATAAAGGGAAACCCATCCGGCTCGTGGTCGGCTCCACGCCGGGAGGATTTTACGACCGTTGGGCGCGCATGTTCGCGCGCTACATGCCGAAATACATTGCCGGCAATCCCGAGATCCTCGTGCAATACATGCCCGGCGCCGGTTCTCTGGTCGCCGCCAACTATGTCTATAACGTGGCCAAGCCCGATGGTCTGACGCTTGGGATGGTGCAATACAACATCTACATGGATCAACTTGTCGGACGCAAAGAAGTCCAGTTCGACGTGCGTAAATTCGCTTGGATCGGCTCGCCGGTGAGCGAGACGGTTTTGCTTTATATGCGCAACGATGCGCCTTACAAATCCATACGCGATATCGTCAAGGCTAAGGAGCCGCCCAAATGCGGCTCATCGGGAACCGTCGGGTCGGATTATATCCTGGCCAGGTTGTTGGAGGATGCGATCGGGGCGAAGTTCAGCACGGTGCTGGGCTACCAGGGCGGCAGCGAAATCGATCTCGCGGTGGAAAAGGGAGAGGTGGTCTGCCGCGCGCATAATATTTCCGCTCACTTCGGGCGCGAGCCTTTCAACAGCTGGCACAAAAAAGATTTCGACCGCCATATCGTTTAGACGGGGCGCAAGCGGGACGCCAATCTGCCCGACACGCCGACGATCTACCAACTCTTTGATGAATATAAAACTTCCGATGCAAGCCGGCGGGTCGCGCAAGTGATGCTCGCGGGCGGTGAGTTGGGCCGCCCCATGCTGGTGCCGCCGGGCACAGCGCCGGAACGGATAAAAATTTTACGCGACGCCTATGCGAGGGCTTTAACAGACCCGGAACTGTTGGCCGAAGCCGAGAAGAACAAGATGGGCGTCGATCCTTCATCCGGCGATGAACTGGAGGATTTGATGAAGAAGGTCATGGACCAACCCAAGAACGTGATTGATAGGGTGAAGAAAATGCTCGATAACTAACGAACCGAATCAAAGCTGCCGCTTAAGGCCAGTCCAGTAGCGTATTGGGTGAGTTCAACTTCGGCGACGCTTCGACTCGATCTCCGGCGTTGGCTGGGGGCTCTCCTGTAAAATTCTTGTCCACACTTTTGTGTCGCGAGTTCCTCGAATCGCCAAAAACTTATCCGCGTCGCAAAGACGACGCCGGCATCGGCCAATCACTTCGGTACATAGACGAACACCTATGGCAGCCCCTCGTGAATAGTGATCTTGACGACGCAGAGTTCAATGACAAGTCGCGGTGCCCCCGCAGCGACGATGATGCGTCGTAGGTGTTTGAGTTGAGATTCTTCGGCCACTGACCAAGTCGGTTACCCACCAGCGATCGCAGCGGCAGCCGGAGCGTTAATAAATTAACGCTGACCGCCCGAGTCTTGTCCGGGACAGGATTCCGGTGTTTGTATGCTCCATGAGATGGCGAGTTTCCGAGCGATCACCGGCAAATTGCAAATCTTGTCACTCGCCCTGGCAAGTTCTGTCGCTTGACTCGAAAGCGGGGATGCGCGTGAGGGCAAAGACTTGACAACGATGGAAAGGAAGGTAACTGGGGGAGCGAAGTTTCACTACCATTAGCTGGCATGGGTCCTGCTCTAAACTCTTGAAACCTCAACCGGGGGTTAAGCACCGAGATCGTTAGTTCTTCCTTCGGGTGGGTGTCTATCGAGGTTTTTTAGAACCCCTAATTTTACTGCCGATTGCGAAGATGAAAGGGTGTGACCCATGAGGATCTCAAACCGGTTTCGACGACCGATTTTAGTTTTTGTCGCCGTCGCTGCTGTAATTCTATTGGAAGGTGTCGCTGCGGCGCAGGGTCGAAATAGCCTGTTTCGGCAGCAGCCGGTGCCGACGGCGCCGGGCCGTCACGGTCGGCTGGCTCACATCGGCGATTTGGACGAAGGGATGCTGTCGATTGGCCCGGAGCAAATGACGATCGAGGTTCCGGGAAAACCGGAGCTTCGGGTCCACCGCGCCGGCATGGACCGCCGGGGGCAAAAAAACATGGTCTGGCGCGGGCGGTTGCAATCCGACGGCAGGAGCAAAGTGACCCTGACCTTTCATGAAGGAGTTCTTTTCGGTCATATTCAACACGGCAGCGACGTGTACATTATCCGCCCGCGGGGCGGGCGCACCGTCGTCGAAATGCTAGATACAGATAGTTTTGCGCCCGAATGGGGCCACGATGCGGCGACCCACGGCCACGATATGGTTCCGCCCGTAAGCGGCGGCGATACCATCCAAGAAAGCGCTGCTGTTGCCGCCCCCACCGCCGCCGCGGACGGAACCGTGCAGATCGTTTTGATGTCGGTGTATACGCCCCAGGCTCGCGTCGCGGCCGGCGGTACCTCGCAGATCCAGGCGCGTATTCAGGCGGCGGTCGATCAGGCCAATACGGCTTTCATCAACAGCAACATGATCGCGCGTTACTTTCTCGCTCATACCGACGAGGTCTCGTACAACGATTCGGGCGACATCGTCACTGATCTGAATTGGGTAACATCGAACGCGACGGTCGCTTCTCTGCGCAATACCTACGCCGCGGACATGGTCTCGCTCATCGTCGCCAATGGCGGTGCCTATTGCGGGGTCGGCTGGGTACAAAGAAACCCAGGGGCCGGCTTCGCGAACTACGGGTTTCAGACCACCGACGTTGATTGCCTTTCCAACCAAACCCTGGCCCACGAACATGGGCATAATATGGGCATGGAGCATGACCCGGCAAGTGCCGGCATCGCACCATCCGGAGCGTCTTATCCATGGTCGTTCGGCCATTACGTCAACGGTGCGTTTCGCACGATCATGTCTTACAATGTTTGCACAGCGAGCTGTCCGCGAGTCTTGCATTTCTCCAACCCTGATGTTCTTTACAACGGAGTTCCGACCGGGGTTTTAGATCAACGCGACAATGCCCACACCGGAGATCTCACGGCGTCGATCGTGGCCGGCTTCCGGGCAGGGGGCGGAACGGTAACAAATAACCCGCCGGTATTCGCGGGGGATCCAATCATCAAGCCCGGCGCCACTCAAGGACTGAGTTATTCAGGCACTTTATCTGGAGACGCGAGCGACCCGGATGCCGACCCGCTGACCTTTGCAAAGGTCGGCGGTCCGGCATGGCTCTCCGTGGCGCCAGGCGGCGGTCTAAGCGGTATGCCGGGAGCGAGCGACCTCGGTCTGAACAGCTTCACGGTGAGGGTGTCGGACGGTCGGGGAGGTGCGGTCAGCTCCACGCTGCAAATCAACGTCGTTTCAACCATGGGCGCTCCGACCAATCTTACCGCCACCGCGGTCGGCTCAAAGCGGATCAATTTGACCTGGTCGGATAATTCCACGGGAGAGGCGGGTTTCAGAATTGAGCGCTCTACCGACGGCGTGAGGTTTTCCAAGATCGCAAACGTGGGTGCCGGCGTAACCACCTACACAAATACCCGTTTGCGCACGGGTAGAACTTATTACTATCGCGTGCGCGCCTACGCCGGCAAGACTAGTACTGCATATTCGAACACTGCGAGCGCACCGGCGTATTAGCGGTTGTATTCATTCCTTCAGGTAAAGCGCAACACACCGGCGACCGGCGTGAAGCCTCGACCTGTTGGTTTCGGGTTTCGAGTCTACGGTTGCGAGTTAGAATCTAATACCCTAGACTCGGAACTGGAAGCTTAGACCAGCCTTCTCCTGAAAGGGTTTTCCCCTCGGTGCCTGTCTACATTCAATGAACGGAATCACGGATTACGTTGCCCGCGTAGCTGAATATTTTTATTCGCGTCTGGGGCCGCCCCTGGTCGAGGTTTATAAGCTCGGCAGTCTCGCCCACGGCGGCTTCAGCAAGGTTTACAGCGACATCGACGTGGGGCTGCTGCTGAGGTGCAGTGAACCTCCAGCCGAAATGCCCGCGCTCATCGCCGAAGCGAAAACCCTGGACGCCGAATACGGCAAGAAGCTCTCGATCTTCTGGGGCAATCCGGAATTTACCTGGGGTCGCCTGCCGTTCATCGACCGGCTCGACATGCTCGATCACGGCGTGCCGTTGCTGCGCGGCGTCAAACCGACCTTCCGCCGCCCGACTAAAGACGAGATTCACCAGGAACAACTGCAAAGCATCGAACGAAGCTGGAAGTCGCGCTTACCCGAGCTGAGCCGTCTGACAAGCCTCGAACCCAAAGACCGCAAACCGTACATCCGCGCCATCCTCTACGCCGCCCGCCTGATCTACACCTGGGACAACCTCGCCGTCGACTCCAA
>JAUYJC010000458.1 GCA_030688735.1 Deltaproteobacteria bacterium | reverse complement strand
GTGGATCGTCGTTTCCAACACCGGGGAATCCAGCATCTGTTTGATCGACGCGCAGGAACACGAACCACGAGCACGGCTCTCAGTCGGCGCCGCGCCGGCGCACATTGCATTTAGCCCCGACGGCGACCTGGCCTTCGTCGGTTGCGAGAGCAGCGATGAGGTGGCGGCGATCGATCTGCGAGGGCAGAGAGTGGTTGAGTTGATTCGCGGTGGGACGACGGGCGAGTAGCGGTTTCTTTCCCAATAACTTGCGCTACAATGTATCGATGTTAGCGGTGAAAGACCTGCATGACGCCTTCACCGAACTCGGTGCGCTTGCACGAGGCGAGGGCAAAGTCATCGACTTGGCAATCTATGGCGGTTCAGCCTTGATGCTCGCGTCAAATTTCCGAGTAGCGACCCAAGATGTCGACGCAGTGGTCGAAGGCGATCAAAGTACGGTTAATCGCCTAGCCGAAGAGGTCGCGCGAAGACGCGGCTGGGCTGCGGACTGGCTCAATGACGGAGTGCGCACTTATCTGAGCCCGAACGTCGAAGGCCTAGCGGAACATCATGAATTGTTTTGCGCCTACCCATCCGAACAAGACGTCGGTTTGCGAGTGTTCGTTCCGAGCCCGGAATACATGCTGGCTATGAAACTGATGGCTATGCGATTGGATCCGGCAGGCGGCAAGAGCGATCTCGCCGATATCGTCAATCTCATGGAAGTCGTGGGACTCAACACGCCGGATGAAACGATCGACTTCGCGGCTTCGTTTTATCCCGAAGCGAAGATAAGCGCCCGTCTGCATCTCGGCATCCGCGAACTGTGGCGCATGAGAGAAAACCTAGGACAGGAAGGACAGCATGGCGCGCCCAGATACCTTGGCCGAGGTCGCACGGCGTCATAAAGCCGGGGACGACTTCAGCCTGCTTCTACGAGAGTTTCTCGACGAGTTCTACGAAAGCTTGCGCTCAGGCGTCGCCGGGGGGTGTATTGCCGACGATCCGGTGGCGCTAGACGATCCTCAAGAACACGCTTTGCTCGGAGCCATAGGCGAACACTTGGCGCGGCGCTGGCATCTGACGATTCCGCCATGGACGGATGATCCTTCGCGATTTCTCCATCGTCCCTTTTTCACAACGACGATCGAGGGGCTGAAAGCGTTGCTGCTCGCCGAGAGCCCGATTGCTTTTCGCCGCCGTCTTATTTTCACTGAAGCGGAGCCTCTGCGCCGCGCGCGGATGCCGCAAAGGCCGAGGGCCTCACAAGGGTAACGCCGCACGCCGCCTTCAATCCTGACCGTGGACTGGCCTTCGTCGGCTGCGAGAGCACGGATGAAGTAGCGGTGATCGATTTGCGAGGCCAGAGAGTGGTTGAGTTGATTCGCGCTAGCTCGATTGGCGAGTAACGCTCGCGTTGAGAAATCACTCTCACTCCTAGATCGGCCTCGTCTTTGCGCGACAACTCAAATGCGCTATTCTCCTGGTCATGGCGTTCACCCCTAATTTAAGCACTTTGCCGACGGCGCAACGCGCGCTCTGGCGGGAGCTTGAGGCGACCCCGGATCATTTTACGCTCTACGGCGGCACGGCGTTGGCGTTATACCTTGGACATCGGACGTCGGTCGATTTCGATTTCTTCTCGAATGCAACCTTCGATCCCGATGATTTGGCAAAGCATGTACCTTATCTGAAAAATGCCGAACGGATTCAAGTGGCGCCCAACACTTTGAGTTGTCGAGTCGATCGTGACGGCCCGGTGTCGGTGTCGTTCTTCGGCGATTTAGACTTGGGACAGGTGGGCAGGCGTGAACAAGTGGAAGGCATGAAGCTGTATGTTGCCGCGTTGCTCGACATCGCCGGAACCAAAGCGGCCGTGGTGCAGAAACGGGCCGAGGTCAAAGATTATCTCGATATCGACGCGCTGTTGCGGCACGGAATTGGATTGCCGATGATTCTCGCGGCCGGAGCGGTAGTCTACGGACGACAATTCAATCCTCTCGTCACCGTCAAGGCGCTCAGCTACTTTGACGATCTGCCGGGTTTGCCTGCCGAAGTGCGGGCGCGACTCACCGCCGCCGTCGCCGCCGTCGATGTCACTCGGCTGCCGGCATTGACGGCTTACTCGACGCGGCGCGGCGATTGAACGCGATGAAGCCATTGCCTAACACCGAGGCTTTGCTCGCCGTGGCAAAGCGTGTGGTATGGTTCAAGGAACCCGCCGACGCGTTGGCCGATCCGCTGCATTTTCTCGCCCATGTCATGACCTATGGCACGGTCGAGGACTTACGCGTGGTCGAGAGCGTGGCCGGCGAAGAGGAGTTCTTGGAAACACTGGATCATGCGCCCGCGGGTGTCTTCGATCCCCGTTCGTGGGCGTACTGGAACCTTAAATACGGCCGAGTGCCTGCGCCCGCCTTACCGGTGCGTCAGGGATTGTAATCAATTCACCCCCACCTAAAGGAATCAATCGCGGCGTGAATAAAACCCCAGCGCTCGAATTCTGCGACGTTTCTTACGTAGGCGACGGCGGCAGGAAGATTGTTCACTCGATCAATTGGACGGTCCAAGCGGGGGAGCACTGGGCGATTCTAGGACCCAACGGGTCGGGCAAAACAACGCTGCTGAAGCTTGCCTGCGGCTATCTCTGGCCCAACGCCGGTGGAGAAATTTATCGCCGAGGTAAGACGCTCGTTAACCTTCGTGAGCTAAGAAAAAGCATCGGCTGGGTGACCTCGACGTTGGCAGCTGAGATACCGGTATGGGAAAGGGTCACTCGCACGGTAGTCTCAGGAAAATTCGCCCAGATCGGTCTCCTCGAAGGCTTCGGCGGCGATGCGTCGAAGGCGGACTACCGCTTGGCCGAGCGCTTGTTGGAGCAAATGGGTTGCGCTCGATTACGCGATCAGGATTTCGGCACGCTGTCCCAAGGAGAGCAGCAGAAAGTTCTGATCGCCCGGGCGCTCATGACGAAACCTTACCTGGTGGTTCTCGACGAGCCTTGCGCCGGCATGGACCCTGGAGCGCGGGAGAATTTTCTTGCGACGCTGCGAAAAGTCGGGGCGCAGAAAAAAATTCCTTCATTGATCTACGTGACCCATCACGTCGAAGAGATTCTACCCCTGTTCGAAAAGACGCTGGTCCTGCGGGATGGAAAAATTCTTTATGCGGGCGGGACCGATCGTGTCTTGCGTCCCCGCGTGCTGGAGGAATTGTACGGCGCGCCGCTCGCGGTCGTGAAAAGGAAGGGACGCTACTGGCCGGTCGGTCGATAGAGCGTTCAAGGTTCTGGGTTCAATGTTCAATGTTTTCAGAGCTGTACGACAGTCCTTACCTTGAACCCATTCGCGAAGCTCAGGGCATGCCTTGAACATGGAACCTTGAACTGATTCATGGCTTCCTTACCGCGCAGAAACCGCTGGTGGTCCTTGTCGGTGGCGTCGATTGCGACGTTGATCGTTACCGCCGACAGCGGCCAGATCAGTATCGCGCTGCCGGCGATCATCACGGAATTCAACGCCGACTTGACCCTGGCCAGTTGGATCGCTCTCGTTCATGCGTTGATCACCGCGTCGCTCTATCTGCCCTGCGGCCGCTTGTCGGACCTCGTCGGGATTGGAAAACTTTTCCTGGCCGGTTTTATTTTGTACGCTGCGAGTTCGATCGCGGCGGGGTTCGCCCAGGGAGCCGGACAACTACTTTTTTTCAGAGCCATGCAGGCCGCCGGCAGCGCCCTGGTCATGGCCAATAATTTTGCTCTGGTCACCGCTCTGTTCCCACCGGAAGAGCGCGGCCGGGCGATGGGAATCGCCGGCGGCACGATATCGGCGATGGGTTATACGCTCGGTCCCGTGCTCGGCGGGCTCCTCACCCACGGCTTCGGCTGGCGCTCGAATTTTTTCGTTTCCGCCGCGCTCGCCGTCGCCGGCTTTGGCGCCGCCCGATTTCTTTTGCCGCCGGAAAGTTTTACCGGCTCTACGGTAAAAAAGGAGCCCTTCGATATGGCCGGCGCGCTCACCTTCGCGCTGAGCATTTCTCTACTTCTGTTCGCGCTGATGGTCGTGCAAAAGGGAGCCGAGCAGAAATCCCTGGTCGGCCTTGCCGCCCTCGGCGGTATCGTCGCCCTCGGTTTCTTCTTGTGGTGGGAGAAGCGGCAGAATTTTCCGTTGCTCGACCTGGCATTGTTCCGCATTCCGGCCTTTACCCTCGGCAACACCGCGCGGTGGATCAGCTTTATCGCCATGAGCGTTAACAATCTGCTTATGCCCTTTTTCTTGCAACTGGTCATGGGACTCGATCCTTTGCGCGCGGGCTTACTCGTGGCGCCGATGCCCTTCGCGATGGCGTTGCTCGCGCCCGTCACCGGCTGGATGTCGGAACGATTTGTGCCCGAGCGCCTATGCGCGCTGGGACTGGCGCTGACCGGCGTTGCATTGGTCTTCCTGAGTTTTCTCTCGGCGGGGGCGACCTCGTTCGAAGTGGTCTTCGGGTTGGCTTGGCTGGGCTTTGGTATGGGACTGTTCCAGACGCCGAATAACAATTTGTTGATGAGCGCGGTGCCGCGTCAACGTTTGGGCATCGGCTCGTCTGTTCTGTCGATCGTGCGCAGCGTGGGCTACTCCACCGGCGCGGCGCTGGCGGCGGCGATTGTCAGCGGGCGGTTGGTCGCGGTGACCGGTCAAAGTTCCTTGCAAGCTTTCGGCGGCCAGGTAGGATCCGAAAGCGGATCTCCGGTTATCGCCGCTTTCCTACAAGGCTATCGGTACGCCTACCTGACGGCGGCAATTCTTTGTTTCGTCGGGGCAGCGGTGAGCGCGGTGCGCGTTTCCGAACGGTAAGGCCGGGGCGTTGGGATCAATGGTCGCCCACGCCGAGCCGGCCGATGGATGGGAGTTTGAGGGCGGGCTTGTAGAAATCGATACCGAAATTCATGCCGAGCAAGTTGAGTTCAATACCTTCTTCGCGCGCTAGGGTGACGCCCAACAGACCGAACAGTGAAAGTTGGTAGCCGGTGCCGCTGGGCGCGCGGTCGATCACAGACCCGTTGATCGGATAGTCTTTGCCAATCGCAGTCACGGGGAGATCCATCTGTAGTTCCGGCACTTGCCGCCCGACATGGGCGGTGAAGGTATTGCTGTTTGGACCCGGCCAGACCTTATATTCGTTGGGATAGGGATAAGTGCCGACAGCCTCGATGATTCTCGGTATGGCGCGCGCCGCCGGTTCGCCGCGCAACTCCGCGATCAACACCGGCTCGTTGCCGAACCAACGGCCATCCGGAATCCCCTGGGCCGAAAAGCGCGCGGGCAAGTTACGGTATAAGCGCCAGCCAATGACTTGGTGTACGGTATAGTCGGGCGAATTTTCCGGTTTGGTCGCGATCCAGCTATGGACGCCGAATATTCCACGCCAGTTGAGAGCGCGCGCGGCGTACACGTGCACGACGGCCTCGGGAGTCGTTGCGGCGGGTGGCGCGATGCCGGCACTGGAGCGGTCCGCAGTGCGAAAGTCCCTGCCCAGTTGTGCCCGTCCGGAAACGACCACTAGTAATGGTAGCCCGACAAGCACGAGCAGCGACAATAGAAAGATCCGGGTCAGCTTCCTTCTCCTCAATTGGGCTGGATTATAGCCTACGGATCGTCGTAACTCTACACGGCCGGATTGCTGGCTCGCCATATTCAGAGAAGGAGCTAAGAATCGTCACGGACGGTAGGCCGGATGGATATAGAGTTGCTCTTTGCGGACTTGATGTCTTGGCGCGATGAAAAACGCTCGCCGTTCAAACGTTCAACGCTCGCTGCGCGAGCTGTTCAAGGTTTAAGGTTCCGGGTTCAACGTTGAACTTTGAACCTGGAACCTTGAACAGAGAGAGACGAAAGAGAGATTTCAACGAACTCGCGCAAAGGCGCAGAGGGCGCCAAGGAAAAAACTGAGCTAACGTTCAACAGCGGCGCTGTTGAATGTTCTTTCGCTTCGAGTGATGATGGCACAGTGAATCTTGTTCATTTGATGGGAGAGGCAGGTTAGTCGATGGTGCAGGAGTTTCGCATTGGCCACGGCTTCGACGCACATCGGCTCCGCCGCGGGCGCAAGCTCGTTTTAGGCGGTGTGCTGATTCCTCACCCCAAGGGGCTGGTGGGCCATTCAGACGCCGACGTGCTGCTTCATGCGCTCATCAACGCGTTGCTCGGGGCGCTGGGGGAGGGGGACATCGGCCAGCACTTTCCCGACACCGACCCACGTTACAAGGGAATCTCAAGCCTCAAGCTACTTGACGGCGCGCTGCGGCTGATGAGGCGCAAGGGCTATAAGCTCGTCAATACGGACGTGACGCTGATTGCTCAGGAACCCAAGCTCGCGCCGCATTACGGGGCGATGAGAAAGATAATCGCATCGCACATCAAGGTCCCTGAGCAGCGCGTCAACA
>JAUYJC010000450.1 GCA_030688735.1 Deltaproteobacteria bacterium | reverse complement strand
GTGGAATACCGGGCTGCAATTCCACAGGGCGAGTGTCTCAGTGGTGAAAAATAAATCTGGATATCTCACCGCGGACGCCGGGGCGCTTTGGGGGTGAGCTCTACGAAAAAGTGGGTTAGAACGGCTAACGAAAAGCGAGGGCCAGCTCCAGGCGCTCAGGTACCAAGTTCTGGTGGTCTTGGAGGAGTTCTCTCCGGCGATGATCGGTCCGTTTTAGCAGAGCTTCAGTGGCATCGATGGTGCGAGAAACCGTGTCTATCACGTCCCCCGCAATATCGCTTGGGACATACTCTTGACCACAGTGCGGACAAACCATGGCAGGGATACCGGACATGGCTGCCTTGATCCCTTTGCGCTCAAATTCAACTGTAATTTCCCTCAACTCCGTGTTCGTCTGACATTCAGAGCAGGTTGTTATGAGCCCTTTCATTGCTTTTTTCTGCTTCGAGTGGGAGTTTCCCACTCCTCCTGCGAAGGGATATAGGCGGTTACGAAATCGACAGGGGCATCGGGGTTACCGTGCTCACAGACAACGTGCAGAGGCATCCTTAACCCTTCAATGGTTACATCCGCATAGAGGAGACACCGGCTTCTCTCGGCATAAGTTTCTAGAAGAATACCCTGGAGAACCACATGGTCATGTCGTCTTTCGTGAAACCCTCTTTGACAGCATGGTGCATAGCATGGGGACGCAGGGCCAAATTCTGGTCGGTGACTTGGCGGCGCAGACCAAGTCTTAGGATTTTGGCCGCGGTCGGCTTTTCCTGGCGAGGTAAAGCACAATCAAGCCGAAGGCTAAGATGACCAGACCGCCGAGAACGATGCTAAACATCCGATAACCCCTTACTGGTCTAGTAAAAGTGCAATGACGTATAAAACCACAGGAATGATAACTCCAGCGATGATGAAGAACAAGCTTACTGGAGCGTTCTGAAAGAAAGGCCCCACGACTGACGCAGTGAAAATTATCTTCCCCGTGTCAGTTAGAATGTCAGCGGCCCGCTTCTTTTATTTCTCAGTCAGCTCCAATAAAAAATACCCTATAAGTTTCGCTGCGATCTGTCAATTTCTTTCGCCCAAACAGTCGCCGTTCGACAGCGGGGGGAGTTTGTCCTATAGGTCTCCTAGATTTGCAACGTGGGCCGGCCCGTGGCTCTGGAGAAGGAGCGGCGAGGGTGGCGGTGACTCGTTTTTCGAGAGCTCGATTGGGGGGGTAACCCAGTCGGGTTTTTTTGTTGGCGAGCCGGAAGTGCGCAGCGAACTACAAAAGGTGTCGAATCACTATGCAAAAAGACGGCGAACCGGTTTGGGATCAACCGACGATCGACCGTCTCGGGGTCACGACCCAAAGAGAAGCCATGATCGAATCCGGCCCACCGCCGGGTGAAAACGCTCCGACGGGTCAGCAAGGGGCAAGTTCGTCTGATCAGAAAGCGAAAGAGCCGGCGAGAAAGAACTAGAACGGCTTATGCGTGGTTCGATAAACTTACCACCCTGAGGGAACTCGAAGGGTCTTGGCGCGATCACAAGCGCACCACGTTTAAAGTTCAACGTTCACTGTTCAACGTCCCCGCTCCGCACCTTGAACTTTGAACCCTTCGACTATGCTCAGGCCAGGCCTGGAATCTTGACCAGTGAGGGACTAGCCGGCAACCGCTGCTTGCAAGGAAGGACTGAGAAGCATGGCGCTTACTCCCAGTTCTCCCGTGGTGACACTGAGAAACTGGCTAACAGGGGCCGAGCCAAGGATGCTGAGGAGCAAAGGCTTAACGTCAGGATGTTCTTCAATTCCGGGCAAGGGGATCTCCCGCGAGGCGGTCGCGTGATGAGAATAATTAAAAATCGTCAAACCTGTTGCGCGCTGCGCCTTAGGATCGACCCGCAGCAAGATTTGGTCCGAGAGTTGATAGCCGGTGGATGCAGCGGGCTGCCCAAAGGTAACGTAGAGGATATCTCCATCGGAGTCATAGGTGATGCGCGTTGCCTTCATGGAATCTCACCTCCTGTGCCGAAAGATCTGGTAAGCGGTGACGATAAAATTGTTCTCGGCACCGCCCGGAATAAAGCCGAAACGGACAACGGCGACGATCGTACTGTTGCCGGCGGGCAAATCTTCAAAGTCTCGGTAATAGAGGAACACATCGGGGCGGACCGAATCTTGAAATCTCCGGCCTCTTCGAATCGTTTCCAGCACCTGGCTTTCGTAGCCCCGCATTTCCGGATGCTCTTCGCAGATGTGGTTCCAGCGTTCATCGGTCAGATAAATCTCATGGCCCAGCTGATCTTTGACCGTTTGCAGCATCGTTCGGGACTAATCATTAAAGTCAACTTACTTGGACTCCGAGTCTCGCATTTTTCAAAGCTTCGATGGCTCGGGACATTTCCATGTGGAAGACATTTTAGTCGGGAGTTTGAGCGGAAACAAGGGATAAGGCGTGGGGCCATAGAGATGATGAAGTTGGAAAGCCGACGCAATAGAGAAAGCGCAGGGCTTCCCCCTGCGCGGGCATCGTGCTCGTCTCTGTGCAAGTTTCGAAGCCCAAAGTTAGGCGTTGAACATTGAACTTGGAACCTGAAACTTTAACCCCTCGCCGCGAACATGATTCACCGACGGAGGTTCGAGACGAATCGCGTTGGAGCGCAAGATCATGGCCAAAAACCGTCAAAAGATGCCACAACTTGCGGCCCTTTGCTACTACGGTTGATTCCGTTTGACAGCTTGTTCGTCGCGGTGATAGAGCGAGGCTAATCAGCTTGCTCCGGTCACTGCGACCGGGCCACACCTTTGATTCGTTCCACCCAGCCCCGTCGCGCGCCCGCGCGACCTGATAGTTCGGCTAAAAGCCTCTCGCATCATCGATAAGAACACCTCGACCGAGGCTCAGCCGAATTAGATTGGAAATCGTTACAGACATAAATGGGCGGAATTTGACTTAGGGTAAGTTGCTCTTGCAGCCGATGGGCGCCAAGAACGCCAAGTTCGGAAATCCATTTTGTTTCTTTGCGGCCTTTGCGGCCTTTGCGGGAGATAATCCGAGTTTTGGTTGCGGTTGTTCGCCGGAGGCGAACCTCTTTTTCCCAGCGCAGTCTGGGACAAAGCGCGTACTACTATACTTGAGAATTTTCGCGGCCTGCGCAACTTTATTTGAGCTGAAATACTCGAACAGGGGAATTGACTCGCGCCAAGGCGCAAAGCACGCCAAGTTCGGATTAGATGTCATTTCGACCGCAGGGAGAAATCTTTCTTAGATCCCTCGCATTTGCTCGGGATGACGGACCTCGGCCCGTCACCTTTGCGGCCTTAGCGCCTTTGCGCGAGATATTCCGATTTCTTCTTTTGCGTTCTTTGCGCCCTTTGTGGTTAATTCTCCGATTCCTAAATTCTTTGGTTGCGGCTTAGCCGCGCTTGCCCTGTGGAATACCGGGCTGCAATTCCACAGGGCGAGTGTCTCTGCGGTGAATGCTTCTTCACAGGAAACCCAGAAGAATCTCTAAACAAAGCACGCCAGCAACCGGACAAGGTGCGCATGGTGCACGATCTAACTAATACCCGAGTGCGAGCCAGCATCACGTGCGCAGTTCGGCGTTACTCGCCGATTGCCGTTCCAGGCAAAAGGCCGCGTGGGGGCGAAGGCAAATAGTCCACATACTCATTCCGAATGGCCTCGTCGAAATGCGTGACTCATACGCACCCATTTGACGGGGTATGCCGCATTGTTTATACTTGCGTTTATACGTATCGATTTAGGAGGGGACCATGACCGAAGCTGTTC
>JAUYJC010000446.1 GCA_030688735.1 Deltaproteobacteria bacterium | reverse complement strand
CCGGATTGTTTTAAGCGGTTGCCGTAGAAGCGACGGCGCAAGCTGTGGCGACTGGTTAGCCGTTGCGCTGAAAGACGAAGCCAAGGAAACGCAAGGGAAAGACCGCAGAAGCGAAGACATAAATCCCAGCTCTGCTCGGTTAAAATGCGTCAAATCGGGAATGCGGCACGCCCTGGATTCAACTTGCTACCCTAGCGGTCCCGCTGCAGCGAATGGTTGGACGTGATTCAACTTCAGCTCGGCACGAGCTTCGCGCGCGACAAGGAACGCCGAACGAAGAAACATGACGCAGATGAGCGCGCCGACTGTGATGTCCGGCCAAGACGAAAGCGTGATCCGCACGGCCAAGGCGGCTAATAACACAGCAGCGTTTGCGATAAGGTCATTTCGAGAGCAGAGCCAGACCGACCGCATGTTTATGTCCTCCGCACGGTGGCGCCAGAGCAAGGCAAAGCAGACGCCGTTCGCGGCAAGCGCAAGAGCGCCTATCGCACCCATTGTCTCGACCATCGGGAGCTGATGGAAAAGCAGCTTGTACACGAGCTGCCCAAAGACGAACAGGCCAAATAGCCCCATCACCGTTGCCTTCGCAATAGAGGCTCGCGCTTTCCAGACGGGGCCGCGCGCGACGACGTAAAGACTAAAACCATAAACAAGGGCGTCGCCGAGCATGTCGAGGGAGTCAGCGAGCAGGGCCACGGACCCAGCGAGCAAACCCGAGACAAGTTCCACGACAAACATCGCAGCGTTCACTAGCAGAACGAAACGAAGAGTAGCCGTTTGTCGCTCACGAAGCCCGTCGATAGCGCAGGTCTTATCGATACAACAATCGTCCATGGTCTCGATTACGCCCAACGAGTGAAGTTAACCGGCCGGGCCGCTTGCGGCACGGTCCGGGTTGAACGAATGGTTAGGCGACACATGACTAGGCGCTGCACTCCAATCTCTTGTTTGTTGTCTGTCTATACCAATCGACCAAAATTCGGGCGTGCCTGATCCCTATTCTCTCTGAAGCGGCATCCAACTCCGCAGGGCTAAGTTGGGATAGTCGCGAATGCATATCCTCGAGGAGAATGGAGGCTTTCTCTTCGTGATAAAGATTTGCGCGTGCGACTACATTTGAAACCCAAGATGCCACGTCTGGAAACGCCGCGAGAAACCAAATCGGGTACCCACGAGGTCTATCCATTGTGTGTGTGAATTCACGAGCAGACAGCGTTGGTGTCACGCCATCCTGGCCATGTAGTTGAGGCATTCCTCCAGACTCCAGCCAGATTGTATTGTTCATGAATGCAATCACATTGATTCCAGCTGGAATTAGCAGCCCGACGATTACTTCACGTTGTTCACCAGGCAGGCCTTCCTGAGCCAATACCTGGCGCCATCCTTTTTCGCTGCTTCTACGAACGATGAAGTGGAACAATCGCCAGATCATGTCAGCCTCCCGAGCCCAGGTTCGCCAACGTAAGGCTAATGCACGCTGAGCGCAGCGAAGGAACCAAGACCGCACACCGGGTTTGGCGTCGGCTTGATCCGCAGGTTAGGCAATTTCATAACATTCCCGCAACACTTTTATTAAATCCAACTCATCTCCCCGACTACCGCTTGCCGCAAAATGAAGCGGGCCTATTCCAATGGCATTCCCGACTAAATCACAGTACCGCTGGATATTCTCCAAAAAGCAAAAAAGCTCTTCTTCAGTAGTATCTCCAAGAACGGTTCGATTCACCTGGTGCTCCCGATCAAAATGCGCAAGACGTTTGTGCCGCGCAGGAACTAATTTCTTACCATACTCACGCAATTCATTAGATACCGCCAATATCTCGGGCGATATCAGCCCGTGCGTTCGCAACTGAGAATCAATAAGCTCAATAGAAATATTTTCAACCAAATTGCCTTTGACCTTACTTTCCGCTGGATCCATTAATTTACAGACTTGCAGAATCCAATCACGCTGCATGATTTCCGCTATATCATTGAAAAAGCGCCATGCCGCTTTCTTCAAAAGCTCATCATTCCCCGAAAAGAACAGGTTCTTGTACGTGTTGTAATTCCTTCGAATCATGATGCAATGAGCACGCAGTAACTCGAAATCACCTTGTAACTTGTTGACATTCATAGATGTTGCCTAACGAACAGGGTGATCGGCGTCCTCGTCCGTCTCAACCCGAGGGTTAGGGCTTAAACACACCGAGCCATTGGAGAAATGACATGACCTTATCTGACGCACTGATAATAATGGCGACTGCACTTAATATTGTGGCTATAATTGAATTGATAGTTGCATGGCGCGCTATTAATAAGGTCCTTTCTTCCCGTGCATCGCGTCGCTTGGAAGCTGCCGCCGAGCGTTCCTGTTCGCGCAGCCGCAACCATTCTTCCGCTGCTGCGCGTTCGTCCATAGTGTAGGCTTCTGAAAGTGAGTGTAACTTTATGCGAACGGCAGATTCTCCTATGTCTTCACATTCATCAAATATCTCGTCTGCTGTTTTTCCGAACATACCCAAAATTGTCTTACTCCACCGGGGAAATCACCCATGACGGCTCGGATTCAAAAAAGAGACAACGCGACTGAATCTTATAATCATTTGCAAGAAGCACGAGCTTGGAGACGGGGCGCAGGCCAGCGGATAGCGGCAGCAAAAAGACACCTTGTTGAGGCATGGTTAGACCACCTTCAATTCCTACCAGGGTATCTTTGGCCCTGCCTGAAAAGTTACACCAGTTTTGTTCGTCTTCGTACGAAGGAGATTCTTTTTGCTCAGCGAGGAAAAGTACGTACTTCATGTGCGTCCTTGGAAAATGGCCCCAACCAGTAATATACACACCGGCTTTTGTCGATATTAATATCCGCAAAGGCCGCCGGCAAGAAGGACTCCATCGCTGTAAGAATCAAGTTGTTCTGGATTTTTCAAGCGCCGGGATGGGCGCACCGAAAAAGAATCGCTTTGCCATTTCGTTTGGCCGTCGTGCCAACCGGAGAGCTTGTAACAAGCGCAGGGCCTGCGCTCCGTTGCCCCGTTGTTGCCCCCGCGCTTCAACATCATTGCTTGCTCCGTTGTTTAATGCGCTGATTCAGCGATTGCAAAACCCCGGCGTCCACGGCGGCAATCACATCCACCGCCGCGTCCAGTTCCTCTTCGGTCATTCCCGCTTTCCTTGCGTCCGCAAGGCGCCGATCCACTCAAGGATCGCAAAGCCGCATCATGGCGACCGTGAGACCGATCAGCATCTTTTCCCGCTCGGTGAGACATTCCACCGCATGGGCATCTCGGTAGAAGGTTCGAAAATCAGCTTTCTTCAAAGCTGTAGCTCCTTAATGCCGGAATACATTTATAATGGGCCAGTTTCGCGTCTTTGCCCGAATGAAATCGAAGACCACCACTGGAACTCGATTATTCGTTTAAGGGCCGAGAACACGAAAGCCTTCGCGTCCGGCGGCATTGCCCAGATT
This sequence comes from Deltaproteobacteria bacterium, assembly GCA_030688735.1. Taxonomy (GTDB): domain Bacteria; phylum Desulfobacterota; class Binatia; order UBA9968; family UBA9968; genus JACPFE01. Next base: position 3,825 of record JAUYJC010000446.1, on the reverse strand, counting down.
CTCGTCAAACGTCACGAACTCAAGTCCCGCAGGATCGTCCTCGGCGGCGAGAATCGCCGCACCGATTTGCAGGGCATCGGCAGCTCTTAGCGGGTACCTTTCAACGACGCGCTCCGCATGACGACGAACGATCTCTATGGCTGTGACTTCCGACCAGCGCTCCCAGGCGCGGAGTAAATCTCTCCGAACGGTAGCCAAGCGACGAGCGGAGGCGGGTTTTTCCCGCCGGCGGCGGGCCACAGCGGACAACAATTCGACCCTGGTCAGTGTCCAAACAATGATTTCGGGGTCTTCTCTATACCAGGTCTTCGCTCGGACCGAGCCTTGCTCAGCAATAAACAGGGGAATAATTGCGGATGTGTCCCAAAATCTCACCAACCGCTCCGGCGTTCATCCAGCAAGTCTTGGAGCACGCTTCCTGAAACATTCACAGGACGGTGTTTCACGAGCCACTGATCCGGGTCGCTACTTCCACGCCGGATTAGTCCTTTGCGTTCCAGACGTGCCAAGCGGCCATTGCGGGTAGCAGCGCGGCGTGCGGTTTTTCGCAATGGTATAATTTGGGCGATCGGCTGGTTTCGATCGACCACCAGCACAGTTTCACCACCCTTCACGCGATCGAGGTAGCGAGCAAGGTTATCTTTTAACTCAGCGATTCCCGCTTTTTTCATGTTGCCAGAATAGCCATCTGTGAACGTTGCGTCAAATGCAAAGAAGCCCCGGACTCGACCCCAAAGGCGTCACGGTAAAATGTCCGAAAGTCCGCTTACTTCAACGTTGTCGCCCTTGTTCTTAATCGAGAGAGGTCCTGAGTCCCGGGTTTTCCCGCTCAGCACTCGTTACTCATTACTCAGCACTTTCGATCACGCCGGTTTCACTCCCGTAATCAGGGCATAGGAGAAACTCCCCTTCACGTGCACATGGTCGCCATGCCGGTGCCAGGTGAAATAGGTTTTTTTCATCCGTTCCGCCAGCTCCGGCGCTTCGGTTTCCAATTCCTCCGCAACTTCCAGCCAGTGCCGTCCGGTGGGGATGCCATCCATGCCTTCTTGATTGAACGAGTAAGACATAACGTTACTGCGGGGAATGCGAAAACCGGCCTTCGTCAACATTCGTTGGATGCTGCTCGCCGTGTGAAAGCGGAAGTCGTTCCCGTGAGTGCGGCGGAATACCCGATTGACCTTAGCTTCGAGCGCCACGTCCACCGAGTCCTTCGCCTCTTCGATGACCGGATCTAACACCACGAACCGCCCGCCGTTTTTCAACACCCGCAGGACTTCGTGCACGACGCCCGACGGATTGCCGAAGTGGTGCAGGCTGAACGAAACGAATGCGCGGTCGAAGGAATTGGATTTGAAAGGCAAGGCGTCCGCCGCGCCGGCGCTCTGATCATACGCGGGGATTGGTTCCTGGTGTTGATGACCGACATCGAGCATCGCCAGCGCCTGATCGACACCGATTACGCGCCCGCCGTTTAAGCGCTTCGCCACCGGTCTGGCCACGCGCCCGGTGCCCGTTGCCACGTCAAGCACTCGTTCGTCCCCTTTGAGCGTGAGCATCTCCGCCAACTTCTCGGCCAGATCGCCGCGAATCTCGGAGATCCGCCGATCGAACTCCGCGGCGTGCGCCGGATCGTGAAAGTGAGTCTTGTGCTCGTGGCCGTGGCCGTGTTCGTGACCGTGCTTAGCTTCGTGACCTTCGTGCTGATGGTGCTGATGCCCGTGATCGTGGGGATGAGCGCCATCGTGGGCATGCTCGTGACCATGTGGGTGTTCATGAGCGTGATCCTGGCTTTGGCCATGTTTGTGACCGGCTTCGTGCCCTTCGTGCCCTTCGTGCCCTTCGTGGTTATGGTGCGTGTGGTCGTCATCGTGGGCATGCTCGCGACCGTGATCGTGTTTTCGTTCCTCTGCCATTTCCGAGTTCCTTTTTAATTTGTCCTAGAACTCAGCGAACTCTGCGTCTCTGTGGTGAATTATCCGATCTTTCACCGCGGAGGCACGGAGGACGCCGAGTCGGAGTCAATCGTTAATTTTGCCTTTTTACTTTTTACTTTCCTTTGGCCATCCCTTCCATGATCTGCCATTGCTCATCGGTCACCTTCATGATCGAAAGGCGCGAGTTGCGCACCAGATCGAAGGTTTTAAGCTTCGGGTGAGCTTTCACCTCGGCGAGCGTCACCGGCCGCGCCAACGGTCTTACGGGCTCGATATCGACAACCAACAGCTTTGGGGCGCCCTTCGACGGATCGGCATAAGCGCCGCCCCGGGCCTTCGCCACACCGACGGCGGCCTTCTCGTCTCCCGTGTGGTAGATAAAAATCTGCTCGCCCTTCTTGATGTCCTTGAGATTCTTCAGCGCCAAGTTGTTCGCCACCCCGTCCCAGACGGTCTTTTTGTCCTTAACCAGTTGTTGATACGAGTACACGGATGGCTCTGTCTTGAATAACCAACGGGTCGCCATTGCGATTCTCCTTCTGCATTTGCTTTATAGATCAGCCGCCGGTGACTTTACAAACAGATCCAGCCCTCCCCCTGGCTTTGCCTTGCGCATTTTGTGAATCATCGGGAGCGATCAAAAATACGAGCGTTTGGTTACGAAAAATGCTAAAGTTCATTTGACGTTTATGAAAAAACAAATCACCAGGGCGGCCGCTCGCGCATTCAAGAAACGCTGGAAACTCATCGCGGGCGAAGACAAAAAACAACTACGCAAAACACCCGTTGCGCGCAAGCTCCAACAATTGAACGCGCTCATGGCATGGGGCGAACACTTCGGTTGGAATCATTCCGGCGCCAACGGTGTGGAAGAAGTAAGAAGAAGATGGGCGCGTCTCCGCCGAGTCTCTCGTGGCTAGTAAGTCTCTCGGTCTGACTCCAGAGGCCACGCTCGGCCCGTTGATCGACTGGCTCGAGGCCGAAAATATTTCATGCCTGATCATTGGCGGCGTTGCCGCGTCTTTACTTGGCCGTCCGCGTTTCACCCGCGACGTCGACGTCCTAGTCTCGCTTGAAGAAACTCGATGGAAAACATTCATCAAGGCCGGCGATCGCTTCGGGTTTGTACCACGCATTGACGATCCCGTGGATTTCGCCCACCGTTCTCGAGTTTTCCTGATCCGCCACAAGCCGACCGGTGTTGATATTGATATCGCGGTGGCGGGGTTGACCTTTGAAGAAGAAAGCATTGAACAAGCAATATGGCGCAAGGTAGGGAAACTGTCTTTGCCCCTCCCGACGCCGGAGAATTTGATCATCATGAAGGCCATCGCGCATCGCCCCCAAGACATGATGGACATCAAAGCCCTGGTAGAGGCCAACCCGAAGTTAAATGTCCGAAGAATTCGCCGGTACGTACAAGAGTTTTCTGCCGCTCTGGACATGCCGGACATTTTAGCCGACCTGGATAAGCTCTTGCGCGGGAGGCGTTCACCCAAGCGGCCCTAAACTCTTTCCGGCCTGAAATCGCCGTGCGACCGTGCAAGTCTTGACTCCGGACTTTATCAGAAGTATCCAGGCATACACGATGACCACAGGACTGTTTTGGAAGTTTTTACTCGCCGGGTTTGCGGCGTTATGGTTCGGGGGTGCCTCGCATGTGGCCGCCGCGGACAAACTGCGCATCTCCTACTCCGCCCTCAATTCCACCCAGGCGCACTTCTGGGTCGCGCAGGAAAAAGGGTTCTTCGCAAAACATGGCCTCGAAGGCGAGCTTCTCTACATCAACAGCGGAGCGATGAATATCGCCGCCCTGGTCGGCGGCAGCGTGCAAATCGCCGGCGGCGGCCCGGTGTCCATCGAGGCGAGGCTGCGCGGCATCAAGCTA
>JAUYJC010000433.1 GCA_030688735.1 Deltaproteobacteria bacterium | reverse complement strand
GTGGCATCGAGTCGATCGCGCTGCAATCCCAGAGGAGTCAAGCGAAAGATGAGCAACTATCCTCTCCGACCACGCAAGCGGTCGCGCACAAAAAGGATCATGGTCGAGAATCATATCAGAATCGTAAAGTGAACAGTATTGAGGCTAGCCCCTATTTCCTGGCCAAGGCTTATCCGCAGATTCAGTTACTCTCGCCGCTGCTCGATTTTAGCGACGGTTACGCAGCAAGCTCCACGCTGGTCGCGATGGCCGTAAGCGAGCTAGGACAGGCGCGCGAGTTCGCTGAGAGGCAGTGGACGGCGGCGGTACGGGCGCAAACGGAAGCCGATTCCGATTTGCAAAAGTTGGGACAAACCGCGCTGACACAAGTCATCGCGGGGAACGAGCCGGCGATCATCTTGGCGGGCCACAGCTACAACGCTTTCACACCGGAAGGGTCGCAATCGGTGGGCAAGAAATTGTCGAGCATGGGAGTGACGGCGATTCCCGCCGACTGCCTGATCCCGGCAGGCGCCGGTCCCACCTCGTGGTATTTCGCCAACCAAGTGATGAATGCCGTGAAAACCGTCAAAGAACATCCTAATTTATTTCTCCTTTGGGTTAGCAATTTCAGTTGCACTATCGATGCTTTCACCCAAGCGATGCTCACTGCCGAGATGGGCTCAAAGCCCTATCTCATCCTCGAAATCGACTCTCACACCGCCGACGCCGGCTTACAAACTCGCTTGGAAGCCTTCCTCGACATCGTCGGAAACTATCGCGCCGGACAGAGTCGCCGCGCCCCCCGGTTTACGCCCGCGCGGCTCATTCCGGGCGGCCAAATCCGCCGAGGAAACGGCGCGCAAGTAGCGCTCACCGACCCGCGCGTCAAACTCTATTTCTCCAATTTCTCGCAATATCACGCGGGGACTTTAGCTATGGCGGTCGGATGGCTGGGCCTGCACGCGGGTGAAGTCATTCCGCTCGACCGCCGCCAACTCAGCAGAGGGCTACAGCACACCTCCGGACGAGAGTGCTTGCCCCTGCCGATCTGCATCGGCCAGCTTCTCGATATTCACGAGCGACGCAGCCCCGGCGAGATCAGCGGTTTTTATATGACGCAGGGCGGCGCGCCCTGTGTCGTCGATGCCTATGTGCGCTACCTCGAGCAGTTCATCAACGAACAGCAGTTGGACGATCTATTCCTGCTTGCCCCCGGCGGCGAAAACGATCTTTGCGGATACGATGAGATCACCCTGGCAAAATATACCCTGCCGGCGCTGCTGGTGGCGGACATCATGGCCGAGATCGAGCAGGTGCTTTGTGTCGTCGGCGATGGTCACGGTGTAGGCGAGCTTAAACGGCAGTGGGCGAATTTCAGAGCAAGCAGTACTTCGCTCGAACAATTCCATGCCGAACTGTCCGGTTTCGTCGACCGCTTGGCAGCCCTGCCGCGCAAATCAAACCCGCTCGCCTGTCCACGGGTACTCGTTACCGGCGATTTTTTCACCCGGTTTAGTCCCTTTTTCATGGAAGGCGTGGGCGAGATCTATAACGAACGGGGCATTATCCTTAAGCCCGTTGACTTGAATAGCCTCCTTTTGTACGGCGCTTATAACGCGGTGTTTGAAGCCGCCGGCGGTTGGGGACTCAAACCGGGCGGCGCGGCATTGGCCAAAGCCTGTACAAAAATTATCCGACCCGACGGGAAAGAGTACTTGCGCCGTTGGCTCACCTATCGGACCGAGCGGCGTTCCGAGGAATACTATCGCCGGATCTTTCACAAGAGCGGGTTGCTCGTGGCAGCTCCAAGAGATGCCTCTTCGCTATTCGCAGACGCCTCTGAACATATTTCGCCGAAGATCTTCGGCGAGGCTTTTCCTACCGTAGGCGACGGCGTCAGGGCCGAGGTCGAAGGGTATGATGGCATCATCATTATCGGCCCGTTCAACTGTCTCCCCTTCCGCATCGCCGAAGCCATTCTCAAACCGCATAGCATCCGAGGCGGGATGCCCATCCTCACCTATGAGAGCGACGGCTACGCGGTATCGCCATCCTTCTTGCGACAGGTCGAGGTCCACACCCAACAGGTACTCGATCACAGCGCGCGCCGTCTCATCCACGACGCGGCGTGAAACCGGAAAGATTGACGTAGGCCCGGTCACTCGTCTGGTGCTCGGTCACGCAGTTAATTTTTTCCACAATTGACCAAGTCGACGCGGTTGTTTCCCATGCATGCAAAGCCGCGCGTCCGATAGTTAGTGCTACCGGGAAATTACATCAATTGTATCAACAGATGACGGCGCGGGCCTTGGATGGCGGCCCGGTTGCAAGTGGCATACGCCTTGCCTTTAGACCTAATCAACCGGCCTTTGGTGAGGTGAAACGATGGATACAGAACTGATCGCTTCGTTGGCCCAACTTCTGCGCGACCAGCGCGACAGCTTTCTCCGGGAATTCCGCAAGGCCGAAGAAGCCCTGGACACGATCGCCGAGGAACGCGAAAGCGAGTTGGAAGAACATGCTCAAGAAGAGCAGTCCGCCCGGCTGCTGACCCGATTGGATAACCGCACGCTCGTGGCGGTTCGAGAAATCGACGCTGCCCTTGAGCGGATTCTTAAGGGCGCCTATGGCAAGTGTGAACGGTGCCGGAAAGCTATCCCGGTCGCGCGCCTGCGCGCGCTCCCGGCAACCCGCTTCTGTAAGAGCTGCGCCGGGCGCAGCGAGCGCCGGCCGGTAGCCGCCAGCGGCGCGAGGGAGACCATGACTGCGGCTTCAGCTCCGCCGGATCTCAGCCTGCTCAACGACCGCGAAATGGCCGAGACGATTCTGGAGCACTTAAAGGAAGACGTCCGCATCGATATGGAAGAGTTGCGCGTGGTCGCGCGAAAAGGCGTGGTTCACCTCACGGGCGCGCTTCCCAGCGAAGCGGAGCATCAGATCCTGTTGCGGACTTTGACCGACGTGCTCGGCTTCAAAGAGATCGTCGATCATATCGAGATCGAAGAACTGCTCTGGGAAAACGACCGGCGCACCAGAGAGAAACCGCCGGAGGAGCAGCCGAGCTGGGAAGATTCGCCCGGGACCGAAGACGTTGTTGAGAGTCATGAAGAGGGCACGGAGTTTGTCGCGCCGACGAAACCGACGCCCGAAGAACAGTGAGCGCCATACGGCGGCGCAAGACCGCCATGGAACGCAACGCAACCGACAAGGAACTCAACCTGCGCATCGCGCGCCGCCTCGATGAAGTGGCGCAGTTGCTGGAGGCGCAGGCGGGCAATCTCTATCGCGTTCAAGCCTATCGCCGTGCGGCCGAAACTTTGCGGCGCCTGCCGCGCTCCGCAGCGGAAATTGTTCGCCGGGAGGGCGAGCCCGGCTTGCGCCGCCTCCCCGGCATCGGCGAAAGCCTCGCGCGATCGATCGCCACACTGGTGCTTACGGGAAAGCTTCCCATGCTCCACCGGCTGCGCGGTGAAAGCGACGCGGGATTGCTGCTCGCCTCGGTGCCGGGAATCGGCAAGGCTCTCGCCGCGCGGCTGCACCACGACCTCGGCATCGAGACCCTGGAAGAACTCGAAGCCGCTGCTGATGATGGAAGGTTGAGAAAGATCGCCGGCATCGGCTACAAACGGCTCGCGGCGATCACCGACTCGCTTTCCGCGCGGCTCGGCCGCGTTCGACCGCTGCGGGTAATCCGCAAAACCGCCGAGCCTGCGGTTGCGGAGATATTGGATGTCGACCGTGAATATCGTGAGAAGGCAGCCAGCGGCGAGTTGCGGATGATCGCCCCACGGCGTTTCAATATCAATCACGACGCCTGGCTGCCGATACTGCACACGGTGCGCGGCGAGCGCCACTACATGTCGCTCTTTTCCAACACCGCCCATGCGCACCAGATGGGAAAGACCGGGGACTGGGTCCTGCTCTATTACGACGGCCGTGATGGCGAACGGCAATCCACCGTCATTACCAGCCAGCGCGGCCCGCTCATCGGCAAAAGAATCGTTCGCGGGCGTGAAGTCGAATGTTTAGAATACTATCGCGAAACCGAGAGCGCTCCGGCACCAACCGCCGGGGATCGTGAGAGAGAGCCATCGCTGGACCACGCAGCTTCGAGGCAACGATGACTCAACGGAAACACCGCCACCGAACCGTCACGGTGCGCGAGATGGGCGTCAACGACATTCCGAGCGAAGCGCAACGCCGGTTGCGCGGCGGTCCCGCGCCAAATTACGGCAAAAGATCGCAAAACGGCGGCGCAAGAGGAAACCGCTGCCGAAATAATTTTCACCCGGCTACCGGCAACCCAAGCTAACCAACGGCGGAGACTCTTGCTTCCTGGCCTTCGAGGATCTTTATGACGTCCTCGTCGGAAACCTGCTCGAAATCCTTGAAGAACTGGCCCACGGCGTAAAATTCCACCGGCACCTTTAGACAAACCATGGCGTCCGCTTCCTGGCGCATCGCGCGCGCGGCTTGCGCCGACGCCACGGCGACGGCGCCGACGAGCTTCTTCGGTTTGCGCGCGCGGATCGATCGCAGCGCAGCCATCATCGTGGAGCCGGTGGCGATGCCGTCGTCGACCACGATCACGACTCGGTCCTTGGGGTCGATCGGCTGGCGGTGGGGCGTGTACCGGGCGCGCCGCTGGCGGATGACTTCGAGCTGCCGGTTTTTCTCCGCTTCCAGGTAACCCTCGTCGATTTCGTAGGCGTAGTCCGAATAAAACACCTGGCCGCTTTCGTCGATGGCGCCGATGGCCAATTCGGGCTGTGATGGATAGCCAAGCTTGCGCACCAAGACGACGTCCAACTCCCCGCCCAAGGCATCGGCGATGATTTTCGCCATCGGCACGGCACCGCGCGGAATGCCCAGGACCAATGGATGTTTGTTTCGGTAATACGCGCCCAACCTGCGCGCCAAAAGTCGCGCCGCCTCTTTTCGGTTTTTGAAAATCATGTCGATCGCTCCTGAGGTTCAAAGTTCAAAGTTTAGTGTTCAACGTCCCTACCGCACACTTTGACCTTTGAAAGTTGAACGTTCAAGCACGGCCCCGCGGCGAGCGCGGGTCGAGACGGTGCTGCCGCGCCGACGGTTTCGTTGGGCGAAATCTGTATTGCAATGGGCACCATGATCTCTCTGAGGTTCATACCTCAGCTTCCTCGTTCTGCTCAACGAACACCCGCAGCAGATCCGTAACCGAGATCATGCCGACAAGCTTCTGCCCATCCACCACGGGCAATGCGCTGATGCGGTAGGTTTCCAGCACCTTGGCGGCTTGCACCAACGGCGCATCGGGGGAAACTGTCATGGGATCCGCGGTCATCGCCGCCGTAACCGTTAAGTTCTCTGTATAGCGGCGAATCTCCGCCTCGTCGCGAAACAACGGATAGGCTGGCGCGACTTGACGAATGTCCCGGTCGGTGACGATGCCGACGAGCTTGCCCTCCTCGATGACCGGAATCGACCGAATATCCCGCCGGCGCAGCAGCTCGATGACTTTTTGCAACGAGTCCCGGGGGCCCACGGTCGCCGGGTCAACGGCCATGCAGTCGCGCACCCGCAGCTTCGACGCCATTGCCTTTCCCCTCTCGGGTAGGCACGGAAATCCCATAGGTCTCATCCGGTTTTTACTGTTTCCGCTCAGCCGGCGACCCCATCCATTCGGGATCAATCGCCTGAATCGCCTCTTCCCTGAGCTTCCCATAGGATTCCGCGAAGCCCGGGTGATGGCGCTCCAGGTACGTCTTGAGGATTTCGATCTCGATTTTCAGCGAATCGATGGCCGCAGTGAGTTCGATTTTCGCCTCGCGCATGAACGAAACCGCCGCTTCGAACTGCCTTTGCATCAAATGAAACCGCTGCTCGATGTCCGCGTCATGCATGGAGCACCTCCCAAACGATTCAATGTCTCTCCCTGCTACGAATCAACGCCGTCGCATGCCGTTCACCGTACACGCCTCCGCCAGCACTAGTAACCACTAAGTTTATGCTATTTTAATCGCATACGCCGTGCCATCTGCGGGGGGTCGATTGAAGTCAGCAAAACAGCGAGAAAAATCAAACTCGCAATGAAATTTTCGCGATGAAGGGAAAATCAGCGTGCGGAACTTTCAAAAACGCAAAACTGGCTTTGGCGCCTCGCGCCGCCCAGTAGCGTTCAACCGGGGGGCAAGCGACAGCGCGGCCGTTTTACTGATCGCCGCAGAGCCGAATCTTATGGCCACCACCGGCGTGGATCGCGCTTAAGGCGCTCGCCGATATTGCGCGCAACCTTGAAGTCCCTCCTGAGCTTCGCAGCCGAGTTCCGGTGGAATTCTTGTCCAAGCTTCTTTAAAGTAGTCTAGAAACCCGTCCATGTCTGCGGCACTCAGGCCCGAGAGCGGGCTGGTATTTTACAAACATGGTTCAAAGTTCCAATACGCTGACGACTTTCCTGGCGCCGGTCCTCACGCCACACGGCCGTTTGCTGCTCGCGCAAGCTGAAGACGCGCCGCCACTCTCCCCGGATCTCGCGGAGAGACTGCAAGAAGCGTTTACACGGGGCCACGGTCACGGTCTTCTGCAACTCGGCGCCGCCGAGGTTCAGACGGCGATGCCACCCGTGTTCATGTACTGGCGCGAGTTTTCCGGGCGCTACGTCGTGGCCCTCTGCGCGCTCTCGGACGTCGAAGCCGGCCGCGCGTTGCCGCCGATACCGCCGCCTGGGCGCGCGGATCTCGACTCATTCGCCGCGGCGGCGCCATCGATGACTGGAGCGGAATATCTGACGGTTTCCGTTCTCGAAACGGTCTGGACCGACGTCGATGCGGCGTTTCGGTTGGAACTGTCGCAGTCGAAGCTATCGATCCAGGACTTCCTCAAGCGCAAGAACCCCGCATGGAACGTGGTTGGACGGGTCCATTTCAATCTCGCCGAGAACCGCAAAGATGAGGAAGCGCCGTTCGCATTCCTGGCCACGTATACGACGCGCTTGTCGGCGCATGCGAAGGCTCAACACCTGCCGCTCGGCAGAGCGCTCAGCGAGTATGCAGGCGCGGCGAACAAGTCGCGGCTTCTGTCGCTGCTGTCACCGGTGCAGCGCGTTGCAGAGCAGTGCCCCTGGCTCAAGGCGATGGTCGATTCCGGCGAGTTCTTTCACCCGCTGCGCTGGACACCCGCGGAGGCTTTTCAACTGCTGAAGGATCTACCGCTCCTCGAAGCGGCTGGTGTGATCGTTCGCGTGCCAAGCGCTTGGAGGGCGAATCGTCCATCGCGGCCTCAAGTGACCGCGACCGTGGGCGGCAAGCCGCCATCGGGAATCGGGACGGACGCGCTACTGGACTTCCGGATGGAAGTCACGCTCGATGGCGAGCGATTAAGCGAAACCGAGATATCGAAGCTGCTCGCAGACTCCAATGGCCTTCATCTCGTGCGCGGCCGCTGGGTCGAAGTGGATCGAGAGAAGCTCGCCAAAATGCTGGACCAATTTCGGGCCGTTGAAAAAGCGGCGGCTGAGACCGGAGTGACCTTCGCCGACGCGATGCGCATGCTCGCGGGCGCGAACGTCTCTGACGGCGGTCTCACGGATTCGGCAGCGCTCGACTGGTCGCGCATTGTCGCGGGTCCGTGGTTCGCCAAAACTCTGGAAGAGCTCCGGCATCCGCAAGCACTCGCGCGCTTAAAACCCGGGGATGAGCTAAAAACGACGCTGCGTCCGTATCAGCAGGCCGGCCTTCGCTGGCTCCACCTCCTGTCCATGCTCGGTCTCGGCGCCTGCCTGGCCGACGATATGGGACTGGGCAAGACGATGCAGGTTCTGGCGCTGATGCTCGTGCTGCGGCGCGACGGAGGCGGTCCAAGGCGGCCGAGCCTTCTCGTCGCGCCCGCGTCACTACTCGCAAACTGGGCATCGGAAATCGAACGATTCGCGCCAAGTCTCAAGGCGATCGTCGCGCATCCATCGGCGATGCCAGCCGCCGAATTGCGAAGTCTCGACGCGAACCGCCTCGCCGGCGTCGATCTGGTCATCACGAGCTACGGAACGCTCTTGCGCGTTCCCGAACTTTTGAAAATCCAATGGAGACTGTCCGTGCTGGACGAAGCGCAGGCCATCAAGAATCCCGGCGCCCGGCAGACACGGGCCGCCAAGCAGATCGATGCTCAGGCGCGGATCGCGCTCACCGGCACGCCGGTGGAAAACCGGCTCGGAGATCTTTGGTCCATCTTCGACTACATCAATCCGGGCCTGCTCGGATCGAGCAAGGAATTCACAACATTCACCAAACGCCTCGCCGAAAGGCCGCATAATCCTTACGCGCCCCTGCGCGAGTTGGTGCGCCCATACATCCTGAGGCGATTGAAGACGGACAAAAGCGTCATCGCGGATTTGCCGGATAAGACCGAGGTGAAGGCGTTCTGCCAACTCACGCGCAAGCAGGCCGCGCTGTATCAGGAAGCCGTGACGGAATTATCCGAACGACTCGAAAAGACACACGGAATCGAGCGTCGTGGTATGATTCTCGCGTTCCTGATGCGTTTCAAACAAATCTGCAATCACCCATCGCAGTGGCTCGGCGACGGCGCGTGGGCCGAAGGGGACAGCGGCAAGCTCGCGCGCCTGCGCGAGATCGTCGACGTTATTGCCGCGAGGCAGGAAAAGGTTTTGGTCTTTACGCAATTCCGCGAAGTCACCGCGCCGCTTGCGGCGTTTCTGGGCTCGGTGTTTGGACGTTCCGGACTTGTGCTGCACGGCGAAACCGACGTGAAGAAGCGCCAGTCTCTTGTGCGGCAGTTTCAGGAAGACGAAGCCGTGCCGTTCTTCGTGCTGTCGCTCAAGGCGGGCGGAACCGGGCT
>JAUYJC010000429.1 GCA_030688735.1 Deltaproteobacteria bacterium | reverse complement strand
AAGCTCAGCGATTCGTAGGTCTCGGCGTGGCACGGTCCCAACCCGTGCGCGAGCCAGGAACCATTTCTCGCGGACTGGATTTTTCTAAACTGCTCCGCGCGGGAAGCGAACTGTTTGCCCTCCGGCTGATCGAGCGCCTCGAGCAACCGGTACGTCGCGTCCAAGGCAAGCTGCACAAAATTCGGTTGCCGTTGATAGCGTTGCTGGTACTCGTCACGGAGCGAGGCCGGAAGGCGCTCCACCGGCACTTTATCCGTGCCGCACCCAAGCGTTTTCTGGACTGCGATCTGGCCGCCCAGCTCAAGCGCGCGATAGAGGCGGACGATGGCGTCATCGTATTTCCCCTCCTCGGAGCGGCGCGCCGCGTTGGCAAGGAGTTCCTCGGCCAATAGCGCATGCACCTGGCGCAAGCGGTGTGTCTTGTCCTGGATCAGCTCGAGCCGGATAACGTGGGCCTCGATCATCGGCTGCAACTCCGCGTAGCGAAGCGCAGGATTCGCTCTGATCGCGGGAGCCCACTTACGGCTGGCGCTTTTGAGCTTGCGTTGCGCGTCGTCGAACAAAAATCGATCCCATGCCTCATAGCCGGCCGCGACATCACCAATGAATTCGAACGCCACTCGATCCGGTTCGAAAATCGGCCGCGCCTGAAGATCGCGCGCCACCGCCTCCGCGGCCTGAAACTGATAGCGGTTGACGTACTGGGCCAGGCGCCTCCGCTCGTGGACGGCGTAGAGAACAAACGGATCGCGGCGGCGCACGATCCGTTCGCTGCCGGTCGTGACAACGCCCCGGCCCTCCTTCGAGCGCTCGCGCCCGCCGACGTACGAGAACGCAAACCCTTTGCCCACGGTGGCCAGCGTCAGCGCCGCCGTCATGGCTTTGGTGCCGCCGGTAAAATCGACCACCACGTCCGCGGCCTGCCGACCCGCTTCAAGGGCGATCTCGGCGCACTGAAGGGCGCTCGCGTAGCAGGCTTCCAGATCTTCGGCATCAGCGATCATCACATTGCGATTGCGGATAGCGACATTCTGTTCCTGGAGGCGAGCCTTGATGGCGCCGATCGATTCGATCGTCTGCTCCGACGCAAAGAAGATAACAAAGTCGGGACGGTGCTCTGCAATACTGACGACGATCGGCTCAATAGTACTGCCGACAGAAATGATTAACGTCTGCGCCAAACCCGTTCCTCCTTTTAACGACCTCTGTCACGTTCCAACGATAAGAGAGCTTATACCAAAGCGTGGTGTGACTCGACACCACCGCTAGCCCGGAAATATTTCCGTCAGTTTTAGTTGTCAGGTCCCCGTTGCACTCCGATGAAGACTGAAAACTAGCAGCGGAGTCCCGGAGGGTAAACAGGTTGGTTAAAGAAATGGACGTTGATCCAAGATTGCCAAGAAAATCAAAGCACCACTCCAACCGCACTGTTTCGTGAGCGGACCGAGACTCATCGCACCTCTTTACCAGAGCCGGTTGATCCCATACTGGTCGAAGACAGGATCGGCGCTTACCACATGAATATTTTCCACCTGTGACTGCGCCACCAGCATTCGGTCGAACGGGTCTCGATGATGATTGGGTAGCCTCACCTGCACGTCTGCGTACTCGACCGTGATGGGCAACACAGTCATGTCGAGATCGACCATCGCCTTTGTGATCCACTGCTTGTAGGGCATCGACAGAGACAGCTTTTTCAGCCCGACCTTGATGGCGATCTCCCAGATCGTCGCCGCACTGAGCAGCAGGTCGTTGTTCGGGTCCGTGATGCTGGCATGAGCGGCAGGGCTGAGCAGATGGTCCTGATCGACGTACCAGATCAACGAGTGTGAGTCGATCAGAAGTCTCATTCCATGTATTCCTTGAAATCCTCCAGCGGGGCGTCAAAATCGGAGGCCATGTACAGGACGGTCCCCCGTAATGTCCCTGGACGCCGGGGCTGACGTTGGCGTGAGCTCACCGCTCGCACCAAACGAGCTACTGGCGCATTCTTTTCGGTAATTATGACCTCGTCGCCGGGCTTGAGCTGGTGGATCAACTCCGAAAGTTTCACCTTTGCCTCCTTAATCGATACGACAGTCATGGCTCATATCCTCCTAACGGTCAGTGATCCTTTTCTTCAAAGTGCTAGGATCTTACCACCTTCAGGCTTTGCTTTCGAATCGGACGGTCACCAGTTGGCCGCCTCAATTCATGCGGAAATATTCGATGCGGAGAAAGCCTAAATAAGTGCAATCAGAATGGCAAGAAAGTGAATCAAGGACATTGCATGGAGTCTGGCATTAATCCCTTCTTCTTCAGGTCAACGTTCCAACAAGATCACCGAAGGCAGAACGATCTGGAACAGCGAGTCTTAATCCCGTCTTCTTCCGGTCAACGTTCCAACACGACCATTGGTGGAGATATACAGAGCAAGTCGGTCTTAATCCCTTCTTCATCAGGTCAACGTTCCAACAGCGGTACACCGTCAACGTCCTCATGGTCGAGATGTCTTAATCCCTTCTTCATCAGGTCAACGTTCCAACGACTCTAAATGTTCTAAAGATGCCTGCCGCGAGGTCTTAATCCCTTCTTCATCAGGTCAACGTTCCAACCACCCCCCTCCAAAATCTCTCGCGGATACGCGCATTTGAAAGCCCGCTTGTGCAACAATTTCGCTTCCGCCCGTGGAACATCGCTTGCGTAGCGCGAATTCCATTCGATCACCCCCTTTATCAGTCAACTCGCCGCTTCAACGTCCGCTGATTCCCGCTGATTTCCACCAAGACTCGGACGTTGGTTAGCGCCTTTTTTCGTTCCAACAACTGCTTCTGTTGTTGCTCTGTCAGCGTAGCGAGAAAATCCTGCGCCGCTTTGCCCCGAGCCTCTGCCCGTTTCGGACCGGGTGCCTCGACTTTTACGACCCCGCCACCGCCATCGTTCCAGGAGATCGTGGCTTTGTCCCAGACCTCTTGTTTGGTGTCAGATGCTACAGTTTGAGGACGCGCCGATGGTTCTTTTGTAACTTTTCGTTCCGCCTCTGGCTCGGGGGCGGGAATCGCGGGCTTGGTTGCGCTCGCCGGCGCTAAACTCATGGCACCGTATCCCACCGCCGTCTTGGCGCCGAATCCGAGCCAGTCGAAGGCGTGCTCGAAGGCCGCGCGAAGAAGCTCGCGCCAGCGTGCGGCCAATTCAGCGGGCAGGGTTCGCTCTCGCGGGCAATCGACTACAAATGTAAATTTCGAACCCGGCGGCACTACGAGAAAGAAAATAGGGATAGGGCTACCCGCGTCATGGGGAGTCGATTTGCCTTGGTAGTACTCACTGTAATGAGGGTTCATGATGTCCACATTCATGGCGTTCCCGACAAGTTCAGGAATAACGTCGAAGAAACGGAGCGCGCCGCGGGTGGCGTTGTCACTTCCAGGCGCCGGCTCCAAACCGAACAGCTTCTCGATCACGTTATGATTCCAACCGTGATTTGCGCTCTCGTCATTGTCTTTTGCCAACTGCTGCGCAGCTTGTCTTACCACACCCTTTACGCCGCTGCCCGCGAGGTACGGCAATCCATAGGGCTGGAGGAACGCAAAACCGTTTTCATTCGGATGCTCCCAACCCAAGCCCGTGGCAAATGGAGAGGTGCTTACCGCCGGAAGAATCTCGGCGCCGCTAGCCTCTCCGACATCGCGCTGGCGCGCAGCGAGAGCGCGCATCAGTGTATCAACATGAGCGGGTAAAGCGCCCAGTTCCTTGAGCACTTTTTGCTTGCCGTCCTTGATTGCGCTCCAGTCGCTCTTCCAGAAGGGCAGATACGATAGATAGCGATGTCCCGGAGGAGCATCGCTAAAGTTCTGCCCGACGTACCACGGGACGGCCGCTCGATACGAGCCTCCGGCCGCTGGTCGGTCACCGCCGCCGGATGATCCGCTTCGTAGATCTCCGCCTCTCTGCGGTCCGCTGGATTGACCGCCGCGGTCTGTTCGGTCGGGGGAACCGCGAGGATGTCGTCGCGAGATTTCAACCATTGGCCCTGCCTCCTTCGTTGCCGCCGCCGACAGCCGCCGCGAACTGGCGAATCCAGCGCAAGATCGAGAGCACTTCCTCGGTAGCCATGCGGTAAAATTGCGCGTGGCCTGGGGCGTTGTTTCCGCTGGTCCCCATCAGCGCCTGCATTACCGCTTGAAACGGGTTTTCCCTGAAGCGGGGTTCTTCAATGCGCCCGTTGAATTGTCGCTGCAGCCAGTGGCAAAGGTGTTCCAACAGGTCCCTATGTGGCGCAGAATTTTTTCTAGCCTTTTCGTTAAAGAAAGCGAGGACCGGCATTAACCCACTTTGCATGATTAGAGCGGGGGCGCCTTTGGCAAGTTTGGTATACTCCTCGGTTTGACGTTGCACTTTTTCCCACGCGAAACGGGCACGTTCCTGATCAAGACTTTCTTTCATCGTTGCCTCCCGCCGCGAATAGTCGCAGCATGACAAGCCCGCGTCCCGTGGTTGCGTCGCCGCCGAACTGCCAAATCTTGCCGTCGTTCAGAGCCGACGAGACTTCTTGGATAACCTGTTTGGCGTTCTTGGTCGTCCCATCGCGCACATGACTGGCCATAGCCAAGGTTACAAGCAGCGATTCAGGTGGGAGGTTCTCTGTGTAAAACAGGCCACCGCCCTCAGCGGTCCCTGTCTCGTCATCAATGCGGACGTGCGGCTCGACAAGCGTGCTGTTCCTCGCGAAATGGGTGAAGTCGGTGTCGGAAAGGATCACAAGATCGGTTTTAAGCTTGTCGGCAAAAAATCCCGCTGGCATCGCTTGCCCGGCAAGCCACTCACCGATTTCGCCAACGGCTTTCTCGGTGCGTCCGTCGTAAGCGAGCGCTTCAAGGATGAGGCGCGTGTCCTGCAACAGCTCCGGATTATTCATGAGCGCTTCGGTCTCTTTGAACGGAGGCACACTCCACGATTTGCCGACTAATCGTCCCAGTCGGGCGATCGCCGTCGGGCAGGTCGCGTACACGTATGCGCGTTTGAGAGAGCGCACCGGGAAGCAGACGATCTGGGCATCCGTAAAAGAAATAGCGCCAGCGTGGAGATCGCTAGAATCTGCGTCGGGACCAAAGATTACGTTCAGCGTTTCTGTCGACCAGGCTTCATTGAGCGCATGACGAATCGCGCCCTTAATTCCTGAACCTGCCATCGAAGGCCAGCCCGTGTGAACCTCGCGCTGAATGGGATTATCGATCACCCCGATCGTCGTGCCCGCGCCCATGTGCAGCGGGCTGACGGTGTAAATAAACAAAGGTTGCTGCTCGGTGAACAAGGTAAACCCTCCTTTTACGCGGCCGTCCAGTTGGCGACCATGACATTGTTGAAACCTTCGGCGATCCTCGTCTTGTCCGGATACTGACTGAGATAACCCAAACCCAACGTCACGAGCCTTCGCAGCTCATGCATCAATGCGGACCCTTCGGCGTCCGGCGCCTCGAACCAGTAGACGCTTCCCGCCGGCGCAGCGCGCAAAGCGGGTTTTGGTTTGCGCTGCGCAAGGTCCCACCCGGACACGACTTGCGCGCGGGGAACGGCCGCGCTGACGAGCCTTGCGCTCAGCCCACCCGGACCTGCCCATGTCTCGTTGTCGGCGAGACCCGAAAGACGCCAACCGTTTTCGAAAAGACCCGGTGTTGTGAGAATGATGCGAAAGCGCCTTTCACGCCCGATGCGATCCCAATCCGGTTCCGGAAATTTTGTTTGGCACGGCTCGATTCGCGCGCCTCGACCATCGCCACCGAGGCGGATCAAACCGTTTTTCGGTATCACGTCATCGGCGCCACTGATAACGGCCAAAAAACCGACATCTGTGTGAGGTGCTATCCCTTCCGTAGTGTAGAGCCGGCCCTCCTGCGCCGCGCGCGTGACGGGGTCGAGCGCAATGCCGAGCCGCGGGTCGCTTGACCACAAACGCGATGTGGTCGTCGTGTGCGGCTCTCTCCGCACGGCTTCACCGCGCAGATAGGAAGCCAAGCCGGCTCCGTTGAGCCACAAGCCACCGTCGGGTTTGCGGCTCTTTCCCTGACACAGCATGGCAAGCTGCGGTGTCGAGTGGCTGGCGTGAAGTCGCTCGGACACAACCTGAGGCTTGAGATAGAGCAGACTGTCCTCATCGGGGTGCGCAACGAGATCGGCAGGAAGAGGAACGATTGGCTCGATACCGACTCGGTTGCGGTGCCCCAGAGAAAACCAGGCGAGCCGGAAGGAGCCTGGTTCCGTTGGCGTGCCGAGGGCGTCTCCCAACCGCCCCGTTGGCTTTTGCCCGTTCGCAAAGCCGGCCAGATCGACGGCGCCGTCGGCAAGCATGCGCGAGCGGATTGCCCCGGCTGCAAGCGACGGCCACGGTGGCATCTGCTGCGCTTCGCCGTGCTGCCCGGCATCGCCGAATAGTCTGTTGCCGCGCGGAAAGAGCACATCGAGCGCGGCGATGAAGCGGGTTTCAGCCATGCCGAGCCTCCTTTGCACTCACGGCCGCTGCCAAAGTTTTGGAGCCCCGCGCCTCGCGCGCAAGAAATTCAGCCGTGGAGAGTAGACCTCGAACCACCTTATAGGCCTCGCGCGCCAAATCTCCCGGTTCGGTGTTCTCATTTGATCGTAATCGGCGTTGGGCTTCGAGAACCGCAATTCTCGCGACCCGTTCGGCGTTTTCAGATGAAAGTTTAGCGTTGCCATGCGCTTTGCGGTTGAATTGATAAGCCACATTCTCCGCGATCAGCGTGCGCAATTGAGTTTCATCGTCCAGTAGCGGAAAACCCCGCATCCATTCCTCGACCTGATAGGCTGCCCGCCGGGAGACATCGCCCTCAATAGCTTTGCGCAGCGCCTCCAGCGTGTGCATGGTTGAGACGTCCTTTTCTTCCGGGCCAAGCGACCAGGGAAGCGTAAGATCCTGCCGCCCGCCCGACCGCTTGAGAACGCGGAGTGAAAAAGCGTTGCGGCCTCCCTTATTCTTGGCGTCCAATTCCGCTTCGCGAAGGTTGCGAAGGACCGCACCGAGCGGCGCCGTGTGATGGGCGATAACCGCACCCAACGATGCGGTCGCGCGTTCTCCCATCACTCGGTAAAGACGATTGCGCCACATGACGAACCCGCGGCGAATCGCCAGGTCGTGATCAAATAGCGCGCCTCCGGCTTCGCCCGCCATTCCACCGGAGTACACCAGGCGCAATAACCACATCGCCTTTGGCAGATCGCGCACGCAGACCATCGCCATCACGTCATCGCCGCCCGAGTAGAGCAGTTTGCCCAAGCAGAGGTCCTCGACGACGTGGCGCACAAGGTCGAGAGAGAAGCCGTTGAGAGCCGCCGAAATCGCCATGTGACGAGCGGGGGATGTCGGGCGCTTCAGCTCGAGATAATCGCGCAGCCGGATGTCATCGTAGCGGCGCATGCCATCCAAAACTTTCTTATGGAACGTTTCACAAAACTTCAGGGGATTCTCGTCACCCGAGAGCCAGGCGCCGAGATTGTCGCCGTCGAAGAGAATGAGGCCGTAATAGTTTTCAGCTGGAATCCCGATTGCCTTCTCAATCGTACGACGAACCTGTTCGACCTGCTCTTCTTGTTCGTCTTCGGCCTGATCGCGCAACTCGTCGAGCAAGCTCGGTAACCGGGCGGCCGTCTCCCACCATTCAGTGTGCTGTCGGTATTCTTGACGCATCAACTTGCGGGGGAGGACGGCGCGTTTGATGCCTTGAGTTTGAGCCCACAAACGGCGGAAACTGTCCTCGTCCGCCGGGCCGTCTCGCGTCAGCTTCTCCAACGATGGAGCGAGTGCCATCACATGTGTTGAAATGACATAGCGATCCACGTCCGAGGTGATACCTTGTCCCTTCAGCCAGTCAACGTATCGTGTGGGCCACAGACGCTTGATAAGGCCGAAGGCGGAGAGGTGCTCGCCTTTCTTGGCCCATGAAGGTTTGCGCTCGGCTACGCGGGCCCACAGGGTTTTTGTCCGTTGGCCCGGCGGAAGAACGAGTTCCTGTTCAGCTAACGTCAACCATTCATATTCGCCGCTCAGCGAATCGCGATAGCCTTTCTGCTCCAGTTGTTCAAAGGAGCGCACCGACTTCGCGGCAGCGAGGACGCGCTCGGCGCAATCATGAATCGCGGGATAAAGCGCGCCATCGTTTGGGGCCCAAAACTTCCAGCCTGCTTCCGGTTCGATAGGCTCTTTTAGCTTGCTCCAGATCGTCGAGAAAAACTCAGGTTCCTTGCCTCCGGGTTGGAAAGCGGTAAGCGCCGTTTTGGTGTCAGTCTCGTCCAACCATGGAACCACGGACCAGTGGACTTCGGGGAAACCTTTCAGTTGCCTTTCAAGCTGCCGGTAGCAATGTTGTTCGTCCGGCATCTCCCCGATTGCTTCAAGCACAGTGTTCAGCATCTCCCGTGCTTCCGCCTGCACCCAATCGCGCACGCTCTGCTGGATCGTTGCGGCCAACTGCCTCGCTTCATTTTCTCGCACGATCGCCACGAATTTATTGGGAAGCGCCGCGCCGAAAAGCGGGTTGTAGTCGGTGTTGCGTTCGGTCCATTCGGCCCCGTATTCGTCAAAGAGTTCGCGTCGGATACCCTGCTCGATGAGCCAAAGGTCCACAACCGGCACACCTCTCAGTTGCGGGAACAGAATCGCGTCCGGCCCAAGCGCTTCGGCAACGACGTTCATAGCGCGCCATGCAAGCGTGGCGATGAAATGCGACCCAGCCCATAAGTCGGATGTGGATCGACTCGCCGCGATGAACTCTTGAACCGGGCCGATGGCGACAGTCAATATCGCCGGCCGGTTTCCGTCCACCATCGCCCCGGCCAACGCGGAAGTCAGATCGAGATGCTGCCAGATCGTGTGATCGGGGATGCGAGTGTCTGCCGGAAGCAGGCTCCACAACTGTCCGAGGCCCTCGATCTTACGCCCCAGTTCCGGGCCGAAGCGCCAAAACGCGAGGAGGGACAGGCGATGATCGGCGGAACCGTCTTGTTTTCGATGAATCAGATTTTTGAAGTTTTTTTCACTAGCTTCCGTAATATCTTCGACGAGAACCTGCTCGGCGACATTTCCTAACGGATAGTCCTGCCCCGTGAGAGGATGGATGAGCGTCCCTTGTTGTGCGAAGCGCACCTGCGCCCAAGAGGGATACCGCTCGCTGGCATCCCTGGGAAACTGAGGGCGGTCGGCGGCCGAGGCCCAGTGATCGGCCTGTTTGATAACCTGCTCAGTATCCTCGTCGAGATCGAGCTTTTCGTATTCAACGGTTGAGTCGTCGCCCAAGCGCCGCACGACAGGTCGCGTCGGCAACCCGAGCGCTTTGCCCACGCCAACGATGGAGCCGCCTTCGTGCCCCGAGGGATCGCGGTACAGGACCAACGCCTTTTCAGCCGGATCGTGAATTCGGGCGGCGAGTTTGAGTTGCCAGACATCGGTTTTCATTGAAGCCTCGCTGCCTCCTTATCGAGGACCTTGTGCACCGATTGCCAGACGGCCAGTTCGTTATTGCGAATGAGTTGTTGATCGCTTTGTGACAGTTTGTTCACTAACTCGTCCGGCATCTTGCAGGGAAGATGAAAGATGATTCCTTCGAGTCTGCCGTTTTGGTGTATGCCAACTTTAAAACGGAGTTGGTTGCCTAAACGTGCTTGATTGCCCCAAGCGCCTACTTGGTGATGCGTCACTGGGTAAGCAAGCACATGCCGCTTTGATGGCGATGGCCCATCCGAGGGAAACCCAAACTGGGTCCGAAACTGGATCTTGATACGTGCCAGTTCTTTGATGATCGGGCGCCAGTCAGCGCTTTGTGTTTTCGTTTTCCAAACCAAAGGCCCGTTCTCGTCTGTCCCGATTGCGTGCGGCCATTCGAGTTTCAAACAATCCATGAAAGCCCGCGACACATTCCACTGTTCAAGGCTGGATCGGTTGAGCGGCGAGAGAACTAATTGGGCATCGGAAGGACGAATATCCAACGATCCCCAGCCGTTCCGCGAGCGGGAACCGAGTGTGCCGAACGACGCGATTAGCTGCAAGACTTGGCGCAGTTCTACGAGATCTTCATCGGGAACACCCAGAGTCAGACGAGAAATCTCTGCCTTTGGATTGATCGCAGTGCGTTGAACAGCTACTCCTCTAACTGTGCTCAGCGCTGTGTCGGGTCCCTTGGATGTGAGCGGCCCGTATCCTAGATACAGGTCGGCACCGATATCCATTCCATCCCGGCCCACTTCAGGATGACGAACTCTCTCGCTTGCCTGCCATCGATCCATTGCCCCGCGATTCCACGAACTAAGCCTGATAGCGATGCGCGATCGTCCTGAGCGGAAACTCTCCGTATCAGATGCTGAACCAAACAACTTGGACTCTTCCGCTCTTAACTTGAAAACGTCGTACGTGACGCTGGGAGACTTTGCCACCCGCCACCACTGGCGGATCAGCGCTTTGAAGGGCGGTGTGCGCCATTGCGCCTGCTGCTCGGCGTTGCCCAAAAACGCCGGGGTAGTGAAGCTGAGCGTGTATTCGAGCTTTCTCATGCTCTGCTCCTTTGATCTTTTACCGTCACGGCAGCGGCCAGGACTATTTCCTTAACGATACGTTCCGAAGGTTTTCTTTGCTTTTGAATTGGTTCCATCGCTAGATGGTGTAACACAGGCCAAACCATGGCGGCAGAGTTTTTTCGCAACGGAAATATTTCTGTCCGGCCGACTCTGGCGCTTGATCACGTGAACTTCCTTGGTCAGATCTGCCGCCGCGGCTTGCGCCTCTCGTCCAACGGCTTCCGAGATGCAATACCCCCATGAGTGAGAATCGATTTAGCTTCCGTGGTAAGTAATGTTCCCAAAGCAACCCCCTGACCGGGTCAAGTTTCGAGTTGAATGAGATTTTTATCCACCGCTAGACCGTAGCGGGTCTCGCCCGATTGGCGCTCGGACCGAATTTCGTATCGTGCGGCGAGATGTTCCGAGCCCAGTCCCTTTACCAGCGCCTTGTTGGTTTTGCTAAGGAGAGAACGAAAACGCCCGACAGCGGTTTCTCCCGATTCTCCTCTTGCATCAGCGGGTGAGAGCAAGAGGCCCTCGGCCAAGTTCTCCAGCTCCGTATGCACCGCGTCCCAGTTTGCCTTTGAGATCGGACGATAACAGGCAATGCACGCGTCACAGTTTTTGCGCGCCGGTTCGAGGCAGTGCGCCGTTTTGATGCGCGCGAAGGCAGTGTAGAGCCGCGCTTGTGCCGGACTCAGCTCAATGACCGTCTCGCCAACTATCAGGCGGTGACCCACCGTATCAATTGCCACCGGTTCCAATCGCTCCAAGGCGCGCAAATGTTTCTGCGCTAGTGCTACAAGGTCGGTAAACGGCAAGGCTTGCTTGAGCAACTCCTCGGGGAGAAAAGCTCGCAAGCGGACGTAGGGGATTTCGGCAAGCTCGATACACGCTTTTCTTGAATCGAGGCGTTTGCCATTGGGGAGCGCAAGCAGGCGCTGGCGCTTGGGGATGTAAAAAAAATCTGGTTGTGATTCGAAGTCTGGGGAGACGAGCACATGATAGAGGCGGTCGTCAGGGCGGCCATAAACCTGCAATACCGAGGCGAGGAGCACGCCCATCGTTTTGCGGCCTCCCGCGACCGAACAGTGCAACCTCTCGTTCGGGAGCGCCGTCAAGTCGCGGACCCGTGCTGCAAGCTGATCCGCGACCGCGAGGTTGTCCTCCTGTGTGCGGAGATCCTCAACCGGCCGGCCGTCAGATCCTTTGAGAGTAATAACGGTACTCGGGCCGCATCGGATGGGCCGCGAGGGAGGATATTCGCGAAAATAGGACGCGAACTTACCGGTCTTGCCGAAAAGAAGCCGTTCACACGCCTCTCTTCCCGACTGCGTGGTAATGATCCAGACCTTTTCGGGAACGATGGCTGGACGCTGTTGCCCCAAGGCCCATAGTGTTTCTGTAACCACCTGAGGAGTTAATCCGCACAGCGCGATCAAGACATCCCGCATGGGCCACGTGGTGACGAAACCGACAGCCGTAGAAAAGATTCCGCCGCATTTAAGGCAACAATCGCTGCCTCACAGCGCGAGTTGCGCAAGAGAGATCATCCAGTGAGTCTCGCTCTGACTCATTCGCTTCCGCTGAAACAGAAACAGGCAAGTTCGCTCGATCAAAAAAACGCCAGCTCCGGCCGTTACACCTTGAACCCATGCTCCCGATACCACTTCTCCGCGCCGGGGTGGAGCGGCACGTCTCTCGGCGTGGCGTCGGTGTCCTGGCCTAGCTGGCCGACCCCGGTGTACGAGGCTTCCCAGAAAATTTCCTC
>JAUYJC010000529.1 GCA_030688735.1 Deltaproteobacteria bacterium | reverse complement strand
CATTCAATGCCAAACTCAAGAACTTTCGCACCGTTGTGCGGGGCGTGAGAGACAAGAACTTCTTCCTGTTTCGAGTGGCGAAACTGTATGGTTGAAGCGCGCCGCCTTACTACGGCTACCAGTGGTATTGCGTATGATCCTGGTTTCCTTCATCTCGACAACCTCGTTCTCGCTCGCGTGCCGGACCAACGCTTCGGCCAGCCGCTGCCAATCGGCCACGGTGAAACCAAAATGCGGAAAAAACGACGCCTTGCTTCCGCCGGCGGGATAAGCCGGGTTGAGCAAATAATGCGTCACCTTCCGCTTTTCCGCGTCTTGCTTTTGTCGGCGTTATGCCGGGTTCGCCGCCGAGGCTTTCGTGAGGTCTTTGTGAACCGTTTGAGCCCCGGCCCCTTTGGCTTCTTTTTGTCCCCTTGCATTCGGGTCGCCGTATTGGCGGGTTTGTGGCGGGTTCCCCGCTGAGGCATTTGGGTCATAATTGATGCATTCCGCTGATGTAAGCCTTCTTTGCGTCCTCGACTCGACCGGCCTGCTGCTGGCTCGGTTGGCGCTTTTGTAGCGCTTTTTTTTCGGGATGCAGCGGTGTCCCGTTTGTCCCATAACTGTCCCATATCATCGGAACGCTTTTCGCCGGATGAGTTCGCAGAGGGAGCGCCAGGGCGTGTCCCATAAGTCCCATAACTGTCCCGTTTCCTCGCGAACCTGTAGTAGGCGCCCTTACGAGTTCCGACGCGTTCCAACAGGCCGCGCTTCACGAGATCCGCGAGGTCGCGCATCGAAGTTTTGCGCGTGGCACCAGAGGCACGCTGATAATTTGTCCGGCGGCCTCGCGCACAAGTGCTGTCATCTTCGGCGCGCGAG
Source organism: Deltaproteobacteria bacterium (assembly GCA_030688735.1). Classification (GTDB taxonomy): domain Bacteria; phylum Desulfobacterota; class Binatia; order UBA9968; family UBA9968; genus JACPFE01. The sequence continues at coordinate 9,979 of JAUYJC010000529.1, read as the reverse complement.
CCGCATCGTTGTCGCCTTTGACGAATATCAAGCGCGGAATGCCTCGGACCGTCGCGCGATCGAACTCCCGCTGAGTGGGTGAGATGCCCGCCTTGTCCTCGAAACCATATTCGTCGCCGAAGATTCCGACATAAACTGCCGCCTCATCGACCTTGTCGAGGTAGATCTCGTCCGCTCTCCGATCCTTTGCCGGAAGTTCCTCAAACAAAAACACATCAAAGAATTGTCTGAGGAGCGGGTCCTGTCGCACGTGCTCGGCCACGGCGCGGCGCTCCTCCGCAAGCTCCTTCTGAACGCTGCTGATGAACAGGGTGGCAGTCGGCATCGAATTCCCCGCCTCGTTACTCCGCCAAGCCCTTTATCAAAGCATCCCGCGGATCGCTGTAATAAAAAAGCGTGACCTTCGTAAGCACGTCGTCCGGCAGATCGTTCAATTGCTTGCGGGCGCTGATAGGCATAAGCACATGGGCCGCGCCCTTTTCAACGAGACTGATGACGGCGCGGGTTACATCTCGAACTGTCATAGATTCCTTTTGTCGCAGAGTCTCCGAGAATGAACGCACCGCAAAGAAGACGCCTCTACCTCCGTCGGCGCGTATTTAAAGTTTCTAGCTGACTATCCTTCCACCCATCCAATCAACTTTGCCTCGAAGCCGCAGCTACCCGTTGCGAGACCGCGATACTCAAGCTCGCGTTGAAGCATCGGCTCCAAGAGATCGCGCAACATAGTCAGCTTGTTCTCAGCTTGAGAGTCCTTTTTGGATGCAGGTTGTGACCGCCACAGTTTCTCTGGCTGGCGTTCCCATGCGATAACGCGCCTGCCTTGGTCATCCACGGCAAGTGAGACGATCCCGCGCTTAACCTGCCCTTTGTCACCGCGAGCTTCGACTGACCAGGCCGCCAGAATCCCGTTCGTGCCATCCGGGGATTGCACGCACAAGCCCAGTTCCTCTGGCAGGAGATCGCGGAACTTCTGCAGGCGGGCGGCAACCAGAGGATGGTCTAGCCCGAGCAACTGGACGTTCTCGTTCTGCAGCGAGATTTCACGATCCGTCGTCATTAGCGTCTCGGTCTGGGTCTTCTTGTCGACCCACGCGAACACCTTGTCTGTACGGCTGGTGAACGTCTCGCCGTCGGCAACCGCCGCGTCGGCGACGAATCGAGCTAGTACGTTCATGCCTTCGTCTTGATTGCCCATCGCCTTATAGTCGTCGAGCCGGAAGCCGTCGAGGTCTTGGAACAATTCGAAGACCACCTTGCGAGCCTCAACGGCGTTGGACATCGCGGCTTCTACCTCCACACGCGTCCGTTTTAGCAGCGGATCGTTTAGCGCATCGGCGTAAAGACTCGCGTAGTTCAACTGCATTGAAAGCTGCCCGAGGATTTGCGTACGTAGGTCTTCGGCAATCTCCCCGCGCTCGTCAACCTTTCCGAGGGCGCGTCCGATCTCCTTCAGCTTCTCGTCGAGCAACAGAAAAATAGCTCCTTCGATCGTGTCAGCAAGTACGAGATTGTAGACCTGTGCAGTATTATTTTGGCCGTAACGATGAATCCGACCGATCCTTTGTTCTAAGTCCATCGGATTCCAAGGCAAATCAAAGTTAAACAATATCCGAGCGTGTTGCAGGTTGATGCCTTCGCGTCCTGCCGCTGTGCAAATTAACACCCGTGGACCGTCTGGCGCTTTGAACCTTTTTTCAGCCGCGGCCTTTGCGCCGTGATCGCCGCCCTTGAGCACCGTGACACCTTGACCGGGGTATTGCTTTTCGATCTCAGTACCGAGCATCTCCACACTGCCTAAATACGTTGCGAAGACGACCATCCGCTCTTGCGGGTTTTCTCGCCACATCACGCCGAGAGCGTCGATCAGTTTGTTCACTTTCGTCTCACGTTGCGAAGGATATTTGCCGAGCAACTCTTTGATGCGCCGTCGTTCTTCCGGCAATGCCACCGACACGCTGCTCATCGCAGCGTCTTCAGCGTCCGCGGCGCGTGCCTGCCAGCCAGACTCATCGGCACCCGCACGCAGCGCTTCTTCCCGGTCCCGCTCCATGCGTAGAATTTTGTAACGATAATCGGCAAGCAGCCTATCTGTCTCCGCGTCTCCCAATCGCCCATCGGCGATGCCGTGCAACTCCCGTATTAGTCCTCGCGCTTCATCGAGCGCCACGTTGCGCGCCTCGATGTCGAGCTTCTGGTCGTGCATTAATGATTCCTGAATGGTTAACGCAACCAGCCGGCGGCGCAATGTACGTTGCACCGCAGCAAAGCTGGATGCGGCAATCTTTTGGAAAATTGTCATGACAAACGCTAGCCCCTGTCCGCGTTTGCCCTGCCGCTTTGCTAGCGCGAAACCGTCCTGCAAGTACGCGACGAGAGCGTCATAAAATATTTTCTCGACTTCGGACATTGTAAATGCTTCCGTGTGAACTTGCCGACGTGCAAACAGAGTTGAACCGTCAGGCCGGCAAGCGTCGGCCTTGGTGCGCCGGAAGACCACACTATTAAGACGGTGGCGGTGCTCCACCATTTCGCCGGGAGAGTTAAATAATGTCGGGTCGAGCATCTGCACGAGCATCCAGAATCTGAAATGGTCGCCTTGGTGCGGGGTAGCGGAAAGCAGAAGTAAGTCGCGGGTGTGTTCTTTGAGAATCTCGGCCAGTCTGAAATTTTGCGTCTTCACGAGCTTGCCGTTCTGCCGGTAGGCAGTCAGGTGATGCGCCTCGTCGATCACTACCAGGTCCCACGGCGGTGCCGCCTTCAAGCGCGCCATACGCGCACGCACTTTCAATGTATCGATGCTGGCGATGAGCAGATTGTGCTTCTCGAAGGCGTTCGATTTGCGGTCGGTCACGTCACCTTCGCTGCCAAAGACCTCAAAGTTCAGGTGGAAAACTTCATTCAGTTCCCGGTGCCAGTTGTTGACCAGGCCCGCGGGCACCACCATCAACGCCCGCTTCAGTTCACCCCGGCTGATGAGTTCGCGCAGTATAAGCGCGGTCTCGATCGTTTTGCCAAGGCCGACCTCGTCGGCAATGAGAAATCGGCGCGGCGCTGCCGTCGCGACGCGATGCGTGAGCACCACTTGATGAGGCAGTAAATCGATCTTCGCCGAGCTCAAGGCGCTAACGTTATCCATCAACGGCAGCGCATGGGCTTGGTAGCAGAGCCACGCCCGCAGCGCCCGCTTGCTATCGCCCTTCGCATTGAGAACGACGGCCTCAGAACGGCTGAGGGCCGGTCCAAGTCCTTCGACCCGTATCTGCCGCTCCCCACTGGGGAAAAATACCTTGATAAAACCGTCGACCGCCGGGCCAATGACGACGCCTTCACCCAGATCTCCGTGACGCACACGCTCGCCGGGTTTGAAGACACGGATGTTTCCGGCGTTCAAATCATCGGTCGTTGGCGCGCTCATGTCTGTTTCCGCTCTTACGAAATTCTCTGATTAAACAGGCCCGCCCAAATTGGTTTCTTGTCCGGGGTCATTGTCATGATCCGGCGCACGCTGGTCTCCGCGCCGTTCCAGATGCAGCGGCCAAGCGGAATCGACCGTTGCCGATGAGCGCCGGAACAGTGCCAGTGGTAGGTATTCTCTGCGGCGTGATGGAAGATTCGGTTCCGATCAGCCAGCCAAAGAATGAGTCCGGCTTCACGTCCACCATCAGCGACGTTTTCCTGAAAGTCGAGGACTGCCGGATATATCTTCTGCTCGAACCACTCAACCGCTTCGTCGGGGTGCAGCGTGTCCATCGCCGCTTCCAATCCGGCTACGACGAGAGTGCGATTCTTGACGAGATTAAGTTGATCTTCCGGCCATCCGGCTTGATGCAGGCGCAGAAATTCACGGAGACTGCGGACGCTCTCAGCGGAGCAGATCCCGTTCAACGCCGCGGCATCCCACAGGAGGGATGTGCCGCAGCGAATCCAAGTATCGTCGTGCAAGTCCGGGCTCATAGCTGATTACGCGTCAATGTCGAACAGCTTCAATTGCTCTAACGCCTTTTTCTTGTTTTCATCCTTCGCCAGCCAGTCGCGGTAGATTGTCCGCGCGCGTTGAGCGGCGAATTTGATGTCCTGCGTGCCGCCGTGGCGAGCCAGCCACTCAACCAGCTCCGCCGTAGCGGGATGCGGCTCAAAGTTCGGACTGTCCAGCGTATCGGTTACGCGAATGTTGCTACCTTCAAAACACGCGCCGACGAGGAACATCGTCTGGTCGAAATCCCGCGCCATGCCTTTGCGGGACAAGCCCTTCCACGCCCGTGCCAGTCCGATCGGTGGCGTGAGAGTGAAGACTTTGCTTTTCTCAGAGCACCAGCCCCGTTCCTCAAAGTCACCAGGCGCAATGCCGGTACCGCGTAGAAATTTCTGCATCTGGTCACGCGGCACTTGGCACGTCTCGTAGAAGAGGCGAAAGAATTGGCGCGTGTACGGTTCGGCGTTGGCCGGCGGCGCTTCAATGCCGGACGTAGCGTCGGCTTCTTCGTCCACCAATAGCTTTATGGCAGGCAACGCATCTCTGATGGTGAACTCTCGTCCCTGTTCTATGAAAACTTTACCGTAATGCCGGGAGAAGTATTCCAGCGCCTTGCCGCGCTTGATGATGTCCAGGTCAGCAGCAGGAAGTCCATCGTTCCTATGTTGCTCAAGCAGACGCTTCAAGTGACGCACGTCATCCGTAATCAGGCGACGCAACCGCGCCCAACTGATGGGCTGCAACTCCGCTCCGTTTCGCTTCCGGCAGACGTGGATGATGTCGTATTCAATTTGCTTAGAGCCGAACTCGCCCTCGCCCTTCGTCTCGTCGCTGCGAATCGGATACGTGGCTTCGAGGTAGAAACCAGCGTCAAATAAACTTTCCAGCACACCAACCCACGGCTCGTCTTCGCTGTGATGGAAGGTAAAGGCCAAAATGCCACCCGGCTTCAACACGCGATACGCCTCGCGCCAACACTCGGTAAGGATGCGCTGGTAGAAGCCATCTGGGTCTTCGGGATGCCGTGCTTCACTGGCGATGGCCTCAAGCGCCTTCGGTGTGTATTCCGGCTCGAATTCATCGGGGTAAATTCCGCGAAGCACCAGTCGAAGCCAGACGTAGAAGAAATCCGACAACTCAGCGTAATGCAGCAATCCGCCGAAGGGAGGGTCTGTAACGACAAAATCGAGTTCACGCTCAGTAATTCCGGTCATCGCGGAAGCTGAGTGACAAACCAAACGACACTCCCCTTGCACTCTGTCGCGCAACGGAATCTTGTGACTCTTTTCGTTCGCACCAATCGGAGCGCTTTGTAGCGATTGGACGGAAGCAACTTCCCACGGCGCTTGTGTCCAACGCAAACCTTCGATTGCGCCTTCAGTACATGAAGACCAGTTGCCTCTACCGAGGCGGGGGAAAACAGAGTTTTCAACGATATTGTTTTTGGGATTGAAGTTGTTGTTGCTAAGATGGGGGACAAGCTTGTCGTAGTCCCTATCCCATATGCAGAATAGGTTGTTGTTGCGAAGAAACTGCTGGAACGCACCCAAAACAGATTCCTTCGCCGCTTCAGATGCCGTCGGATGCGTGGTCAACGCTTTTAGAAGTAGTGAGTTGATGAGCAACTGGCGGTAGTTGAAGAAGTGCCACCACTCTTTGATTCCATGCCGCTCGAGCGGATTGCGCTGGTGAGTCATGTGGCCGAACGGAATCGGTGATGTCGGCCAGTATCCTGTCAAGTCTTCGTTTTTTCTTTGCTCCCACTCGTAGAAAGCCGCGTTGATGACCTTTGCGTTGGCGACGGCAAAAAAGCGTCCACTGTAGGGTATTCCCGCAGCGTCGCGGTGAGGTGAGTAGCCATGTATTGCTAATGCAGCCCACGGTGCTGATTTACCCGTCGCCTCAGCTGCACCCACAATTGATTGCTCGGTTCCGCAGGTTTCCTGCCCGCAGGTGAACTTGCCGGCTTTGGCGGAAGTTCCGCCTTTGGTATCCGTCCGGAAAGTTACGCCCGTTTCCGGGCAAGTCACTTGTTCGGGCAAAGTGCCGCGCACTTCGAGTAGTCGCAGCTTGGTGGCACGATCGTTGTTCCAGCGGATTGTCTCCTCCACCGAGTCGGTCGCACTGCCACCGTACACTTGACCCTGCTCGTCGTACTTCGGACAACCTTCCAGCCATTGCGGATGGATGAGCAGCGTCAACTCCACCTTCTTGTTCTTCGCTTTGCCAAACTCCGGCGAATGGTTTTCTGCGAAAGCCTTCGCATCCTGCCGGGTCTTGCCGCAGTGCGGGCAGGTGAAGCGCCCTTCGCTGTCCATCACAGCGAACGGCATTTCATCGGGCGCGACGAACAGCGGCACATCCGGGGCCATCCGCGTCGCGTGACGCTCCACGTCGAACTTCTTCCCACAGCCGGAACACTCCCAGTCCTGCCACGCATCCACCGTCGGCGTTTTGATGGCGACGACCGGCGTGGACATGATGGGCGTGCGATGCCCGCAGCCCTCGCGCGGACACGGCCCATGCTTGGCCCAGAAGGTGTAAATGAGTTCCGGCCCTTCGTAGCGGTAGTTCCGCCGCTCCTGCCACGGCACGGAGAAGATGTCGAAGCTGGCCGGGAGTTCCTCCCACTCGAAGTTTTGCGACGAAGAGGCACAAGAATTTACAATTTTGTTTTTTTGATCGGCCTCCGGGCGAGTTGAATTCGCACCGCCTTCGTCCGCCACGCCGGTCAGATTTAACTGTTCGGTCGTTTCTCTTTTTGCGCCTTCTTGTGCCTTTTTGTGGCCCAGCTTTCGGAACCATCTTCCCTTCTCGCCGTCCGGGCCGTCGCAGGCGTAGTAGGGCATGATCTGCGGTTTCACTTCCGCTTCGATGTCCGCGAGCAACCGCTTCACTTCATCGATGTCCACCTGCGCCATCTCGTTCTTCACGACAAACCATGCGACTGGATTCAAATCGCAGCCGAACATCTGCATTCCCAAGCGCGAACCTTCTACGATGGTCGTGCCGCCGCCCATAAACGGATCGGCCACTTTGAGATGGCGAAGCGTGCCACGCTTCTGGTGATTGGCGTAGTAGACCTCCCAGACGGCTTTAGCGGCTTTGCTCTCGTCCTCCGGCGCTTTCATCGCCGCCGCCAGGAGCATGGAACGGAAGACGCTGGACCGCCGCCGCGCCCACCACTTGGACATCTGGTAAATGGGCTTGCCCGCGTTGCCCTCGATGGCGGCAATTTGGTTGATCGGTATGATCGGAAAATCGACTTCGAGACAGGTCTTGGGCCGGTTCGGATTGGAGAAGTCCACGGTCTCAACCGCGACCTCGCGGCCAGCGCCCACAGCAGCGGCGATTTGCTCGGTGAGCAATTCTTTTTTGGATTTACCGGATTTTCTTACAGCCATCGCTTAAGCGATCTCGCGCTCTAAGTATGGGATCGCATTCTGTTTGAACTCATCGAGCGAGGTGAACTGCTTGTCGCAGGCATTGGTAAGGCGGTTGCGGTCCTTACGGCTCAGTTTGTCGATATCCTCATGCACGGCGATGCTCTTAAACTTCAAAGTGTGGCGCTGGAACTCAAGGCAACTGATGGTCGCCAACCGCGCTCGGTTGTTGTCTTTGACCGCGAACAGATAGAGCGGAACGCCATTCGGGCGGAACTCCCAATCCACTTCGAGGTCGTCACGGTCGGGAATGGGCAAGATGGTTTGCGTCGGTTTAAAGCGCATGAGTTCAGCCTGGATGAACTCGGCGAGCAATTCCTCAAACAAACTGGCCAGCACCTCGCGTCTGAAGTAGCGCATGTTGCAAACCTTGGATACCGCCTGCGCGAATTGGAGCAAGGCCGGGTAAAGGGACTCCGGTGCGGATTCGATAAACAGCTCGCCGTTTTGTTCCCCCACTCCGTTCTCAGCCAATATACGGTGGAATATTTTTTCCTTGTTGGGTGTATCGATGTCGTACGTATACGAGAGACGCATCAACGACAGGCCGTGGTCGCTAACGCGGATTTTCTGGTCAGGACTGGCATCGCCGTTCGTCGGCAAGTTGAGAAAAATGTCCATCATGTCCCCGTCTTCATGGAAGAGCGGGGCCACAAGTTGGAGTACGCCCGGTCGCTTTTCACGCACAGCGACATGTGAGTTGAACTGTTCTCGGAGTAGTTCGACCGCATCCATGATTACACCTCACCTTCCGGGAACATTTGAACCTGACTAAGACCGGGGAAATAATCATCCGGTCTTTCCAGTTTAATTATAGCGCAGAAATGGGCCAAAGCCTCACGGAACGAAGCGTACGAAGTGGATTGTTCAATGAGTCGAGGCTCCAGGATTCCAGCGTTGATATCTTCGGCCATGCCGCGATGAATATGGAAAACAGCATGATGAGGGTGAACACGTTCCCCGCCGTGCTGTCCGTTGCAACGAATCAGCTGGAAGCTGCCTGGTTCTTCGCCCGGCACGTACATCAGACCTATAGAAAAGTTCTCCACAAACTCGTCACTCTGCCGCATGAAAACTCGGAACGAGTGTGTACCGTCCACCGACTTCAAGGTCAAATCGTTCCGTTTCATCTTACCGTCAAGTCGCATCTCACGCCGCGGCGGATCATCAACCTGCTTGGGACAGGCGACAAGGGCGCTGAGTTCGTCGTCGGTGAATGTTCTCATGGTCTACGCCTAGCGAGAAAGCTCGATGAACGGCACGGCGACTTCCAACAACGACAAACCACCGTGCGCGAGCGTCGGATAGCCCCCGGCGCTGCGCCATTTCCGGCGACCGAGCGCGAACTGGTTCGTGCCGTGCGTGCTCTGCAAACACAGCGAGATAGGCGGAACCCAGTGGCGCGCGGTAGACGGTCCATGGGCGAAGCGGCTGCTGCCAAAGTTTGTTTTGAGCCAGGCCACCTGCTCCTTGTCGCCAACATCGGCGAACATGCCGGACGCCGCGTAGCCGTGATCACTGGTAATCACCAAGCGGCGTCCAGTGGCCATACGTTCGACCATCTGCCAAAACGGGTCTGAGGTAAGCTGTTGGGCGGCTTCGCGGCACAGTTTCTGAAAACCATCGCCCGGGTCGGCCAGTTGGTGGATACGCTCGTCCGGCCAGTGATGCCAAAGCGCAATGTCGGGGGCAGACGCTATCCAGTCGAGACAATAATCCCACGCGGCATTCATGCTTTCGGTGCGTGCGCCAGTTAAGTAGTGAGCGGAACCCGCGCCGCTGTTTTCAAATGATGAGCGCTGGCCGAAACCGAGCGCCTTGGCAAATGATATAGTATCGCTTGGAATTTCGGAGCCGCGCGCACCGGACTGATGGACCTGGTAACCGCGCCGCTGCGCTTCTTGCAGCAGCCAGGGAGCTTCGCGCAACGACAGCGCATCGAGAATCAGCACGGCCTTTCCAGAAGGTATCTTGTTCCAGAACTCGATCAGCGACTGTGCCGTGTGCGGCACCGATGTCTCGAAGTCCCGCCAGAGTTCCCACGCTGAGCCGGATAGCAGGAGTTCCATTTCACCAATCATTCGCTCGCGGGCGGTGACTTCGCGTTCGGCATGCTGCGCCGTTACGGGAGCAGAAAAGGTTTCCCAGAGTTTATCAAAGATGACCTGCCACGCTTCCTTTGGCGTCGCAGTGAGGATGGCATCGAGATTTGGGTTGCGGCCAGCCGTCATTTAGTCTCTTTCTCCAAGTTCAACGAATATGTCACGCCGTCCGGCAGCTTCTTGAGAATCTCAATCAGTTGCGCCCCGGTCATCTGGGAGACATTGATATTCACATTAGTCACATTGGTGGCAGCGGTGATATCCCACTTTTCAACTTCGCCGAGCAGGTTTACCGGGGTCTTGGGTGGTGACCCAAATGGCTTAAACGTCGGTCCGGGCTGTGGTGTGGGGCTAGGCGGCTCGAAAGGATTCGGCGGCGGTGCGTCCGGTGGAACCAGCGGAGGTGTGACGACTGGAGTAATGGGTGAAACCGGAAAAAGCGGAACCGCGCCGCCGCT
>JAUYJC010000410.1 GCA_030688735.1 Deltaproteobacteria bacterium | reverse complement strand
AGACTCGCAATCGGACAGCTTCCGCTTCTTGTCAGCAGTGACGCCATCGAATCTCTGTTCGGAAAGTTTAAGACAATCGTCCAGAGAAACCCTCAAGCCGAACTCAACAGACTCGTTTATATTATCCCTCTGCTTTGTGGCACTCACACCAGCGCTCAGATCGATCTCGCTTTACGGGGCTGCTCCCACGGTCGGATGCTCGACCAAATTGAGCAAACCATACCTCCCACGCTGCGACAGCAGCGCCATCGAATACTCGACTCAGCATCATCCGACCACATACCAGAAACCGGGAATCCAGCAAGGTTCAAAGCTGGCTGAATTTCTACACCCAGAGGCAGTATCCGAGCCGGCTTAAAGCCGGCGCTACGTAGCTAAGCTTTTTCGCTGCAGCCGGCTGCGCACCGCGCCGAGCGCCCCGACCTCGGTCACAAGACCCTCCTCAAACGCCACGACTTGATTCGAGTAAGGAGAAACTTTCGCCCCCGCCGAGATAATCCCGGCCAGGTTCAGTGGGTCCGAGGCGGCCAGAACCATCGGCTCCGAAGATTGCGCCCGGCGCCGCTGGGCGCGCAATTGCTCGACCGCCTCGGGCAAGGCGAACTGCTCGCCGACAAAGCCGCTGACGAAACGCCCGCCGCGAATTTCGCCGCGGGCTTCGAGCCGCCGATAGACCTGCAACAGCGCACGCCAGGACGGCACTGCGCTCTCGCGCGCCAACAGCTCGCGCATGACGATGCCATAGCGCCTGAGCAGTTGGCGCGCCTGATGCTCGCAAAGTTTTTCTTGCCCGAGATCTTCAGTCCGAGATCCCGGCCGCCAAAGGGACCAGCGCCCCACCGGCATCATGCGCAGGCGGGCCTGGCCGCCGCTGATGACCCGCAAGCGCGCCCTTCGGCCCTGGCGCTTGAGTTCAGGAGTCAGCAATACCCTCAGCCCTGCCACGCCATCGCCCGTGGCTACTCCCCGCGCCACCAATTCCCAAAGGGCCTCCTCCGCTTTCACTTTCAACAAACCCGTGCCAGCCGCGATATCGCTCAGGAACGACGCGCCATGCCGTTCAAGGAATCGGGCGACGTCGCTGGCCATCGGCGTGAGAACTGCAAGCTGTTCCAAGGGGGTAAGCGATCCGCTGAAAAACAATTCCCGTTCGTCGCGCAACAAAAAGGCGATGGGCGCGCTGCGCGTCGGCCCGCGCAGATGGCGCCGCGGTTTTTTTTGCGTTCCGTCTCCTTCGTCATCGATGACCGGAATCTCCGAGCGCAAACGGCCCCAGGCGACGACGCCCGCCAGGCAAAGATTTTCCAAATCGGCCGGATCGTAGTCGCGCACCCGGGCAGGCAATACATGCTGCTCCCAGGCGGGCGCGGGCAGCTCTAGCCCCTGGAGCTGCTCAATGACCTGCAGTACGCCGTCGCGGCCGCGCAACCGAGTTTCGGGTGTAACATGCTGCCAGGCGAGGAGAAAATTCATAAACTCCGCCGCCGCCGCCGGCTCGATCTCCTTGCGCATGCGGCCGAGGGTGAGACGATGAATGCGCGCGAGCAGCCCGCGCTCGCACCACTCGACCTCACCGATCTTGCCGGTGGAGCCCCACGGGCTGGCGCCCGTGGCACCTCTCCACGCGCTTCGTAGGGCGGAACCCTCCGAAGCGTATTGTCCTTCGCTAAAGCTACGGAGGATACCCTCATCCAGCCCCGCCTTTACAGGCGGGGCTTTCTCCGCTTGCCCAAGGGGCTCGCGGAGGGGGGTAAAGTTCCCACGCATGATCGCGCCCGCGGCTTCCAAGGCGAGTAACGCCGCATCGATTTTGTGCATCGGTAAACCGAGCATCTTGCCTAACTCGGCTGCGGTCGTCGGCCCCGACACGTCAAGCCATCCCTGCATTGTCCTGCGCCATGCCTCCTCTTCCGAGAGGCTTGCCGCAGACAAATTCAGCGACAGTTGCAGCACCGGGCTGGCGGTCGCCTGGGGCAAGAGCGTGCGCGCAAGAGACCATCGTTCCGCTGCAACGTAAGCTCGATGGTTTTGCCCGCTTTCCTCCGCCGGCCAGTCGGCGACGGTCGCCCGTCCGCTCCGCAGCAAACTTTCAGCAAAGGGCAGCCACTCGGCGGCTCGCGCCAGGGGCAGAATTCCAACCCCCAACAAAAAGTCGTGAAGTTCATCGGCATTGCGCACGTCAGGCCATGCCTGGCGGCGGACCTCGGCGATGGCCTCCGCATCCAGTTGGCCAAACTCGCGGTCGAGCCAGGGATCCACACGCCTCAAAGAGACGGCGCGCGCCCGGCGCTCTTCCAGAGGCGCGTCGTCCAGAAAGGCATAAGGGTTGGCGTTGAGAATCTCGTGCGCCATCGGCGATGGCGCCGGCGTATCGACACAGATGGTTTCGATCTCGCCGCGGGCAATGCGCGCGAGGATCGTTTTTAATCCTTCGCTATCCATCGCCTCATGGAGACAATTGAGCATGGTTTCGTTAACCAGAGGATGGTCGGGAATCTCCACCGGCCCGGAGCGGTTGTCCTGGCACATCACCTGTTCGGGAAAAACCGCCGCTAACAAATCCTCCGCGCGCATGCGCTGGATCGCCACCGGCACCTTCTTGCCGCCGCTCTGGCGCAAGAGCGCGAGCGCCCGCGTCGCGTTCCAACGCCACCGATTGGTGAACATCGGCGAGGCCAGGCTCGCCTGGGTCAGCGCCCCGTCAACCGCGGCCTCCGGCAGCATTAAAAAAACATCGCTGAGCGGAAACGAATGGCGCTCCACCAGCGAAATGCAAATGCCGTCGTCGGTGGCGGCGGCCTGAAGCTCCCGGTCAAAGCTCACGCAGAAGCGCTTTCTCAGCGCCATGCCCCAGGCGCGGTTGATGCGCGCGCCCCAGGGTGAATGAATGATCAATTGCATGCCGCCGGCTTCGTCGAAAAAACGCTCGGCGACGATGCGCTCCTGGGTCGGCACCGTTCCCAAGACGGCGCAGGTTTCCTTGACGTAATTGACAATCTGCTCAGCCGCCGCGGCGGCGACTCCCGACTCGGCGGCAAGCCACTGCAGCGCGCCGGTGGAATCGTGGCGGAGCGCCGCGACCTCTTCGCGCAGTTGGGCGACGGCGCGAGAAAGCTCGACGGTTCGTCCCGGCGCTTCACCTAACCAGAAAGGAATCGTCGGCGGCAATCCCTGGGCGTCGTCGACCCAGACTTTCCCCGAGCCGACCCGCCGGATGCGCCAGGAGCGGTTGCCGAGCAGGAAGATATCTCCCGCTGAACTTTCGATGGCGAAGTCTTCGTTGACGGTGCCGACGAAGGTCTCAGCGGGAAATTCGACCACGCTGTAGTCCGCGGTGTCGGGAATCGCGCCGCCGTTGGTGATCGCGGTTAGACGCGCGCCGCGGCGCGGGCGCAAGAGCCCGTGCACGCGGTCGCGATGGATATGCGCGCTCTTCCGACCACGGCGCGACGAAATGCCTTCCGAAAGCATCTCCAGAACTTGATCGAATTCACTGCGGGACAAAGCGCGGTAAGGATACGCGCGCCGCATCAGACGGAAAAGCGCTTCCTCGCTGATTCCCCCAGACTCCGCCTCATTCCTATCCCGCGACGAGGCGGCGCTCGCCACGGTTGCAACCATTTGCTGGGCGAGAATGTCGAGCGGCTTTTCCGTTATCGTCAGCCGGTCGAGCTCACCCGCGCGCACCGCGCGCATCGCGGCGACGCACTCCATCAAGTCGTCGCGCGTCAATGGATAAAAGATCCCTTTGGGCGTGGCCCCGAGCCAATGGCCCGAGCGGCCCACTCGTTGGAGCAATACACCGAGCGAACGCGCCGAGCCGATCTGGCAAACCACGTCGACATGGCCGATGTCGATGCCCAATTCCAACGACGCCGTGGCGACGACCACCGGCAGCGCCCCTGACTTTAGCTTCTCTTCGACGCCGAGGCGGGTCTTGCGCGACAAACTGCCGTGATGGGCGCCGACCTTGTCCTCGCCCAGTCGTTCGCTCAATTGGTGCGCCACCCGCTCGACCAGACGGCGGGTGTTGACGAACACCAGCGTCGTCCGATGCGCCCTTACCTGCGCGACAATTTTGTCGAAGACCTCGGCCCAGATTTCGTGGCGCACGATGGGACCGAGCTCCTGGTCGGGAAGCTCGACTAATAGCTCCAGATGACGCTTATGGCCGGTGTCGACGATGGCGCAGTCGGCCTTGCCGTCGGTCGTGACCCGCTCGCCCCCGACCAACAGACGCGCCACTTCGTCAATGGGCTTTTGCGTCGCGCCGAGGCCGATGCGTTGGAGCGGCCGCTCGGCGAGAGCGTCGAGCCGCTCCAGGGACAACGCCAGATGCGCGCCGCGCTTATCCGCCGCCACCGCATGGATTTCATCCACGATGACCGTCCGCGCGGTCTTGAGAAACTGCCGGCTCTTCTCGGCTGTGAGCAAGATATAAAGCGATTCAGGCGTCGTGATGAGAATATGCGGCGGCTTGCGCACCATCGCCTGGCGCTCATGCGCCGGCGTATCGCCGGAGCGCACCGCCACCCTGATTTCCGGCAGCAGCATGCCTTCGGACCAAGCCAATTGAAAGATCTCGGCCAAGGGCGCCTGAAGGTTTTTCGCTATGTCATTGCCGAGGGCTTTGAGGGGTGAGACGTAGACGACGTCGGTGACATCTTCGAGATCGCCGTTGGCAGCTCGCTGGATCAAGCGGTCGATTGACCAGAGAAACGCCGCCAGGGTTTTGCCCGAACCAGTGGGCGCGGCGATCAACGTCGATTGGCCGATGGCAATCGACGGCCATCCGCCTTCCTGAGCGGGAGTAGGCTTTTCAAAGCGCTCGAAGAACCAGCGCCGGACGATCGGATGAAAAGGTAACTGCAACGAGGTTTCTCCAACTCGGTGGAAAAACCAGCGTAGAAGGAATCCGCCGAAGGGTCAACAGAAGAAATTGAAACGAAGCGGTCAGCTACTTGGCCGGTTTGAATTCCAGTTTTTCGGCGGGCTTGGCCCCGGGCGGCGGGACGCCGATGCCGCGCTTTTGCAACTCGTCGACGATCAGCTTCGCTCCCGCATTCCCTTGATTGGCCAGTTCGGAGGTTTTCGCCATGAGCCCCTGGAACTGAAGCCGGATCTTTTCCGATTCCTGGAGCGCGGTTTCCTGGCTGGCTTTGACCGCGCTCAAATTGCCGCGCTCGCGCCAGAGTTGCACCGACTGGAAGCCGAACCACAGGAGCAGGGCTGCCAGGGTAATGATGATCGCGAGGTTGGAGTCGGCTTTCTCGACCGGCCGGTGTTCCTCGCTGATTTCAAGGTCAGATGTAGCTTGTTCTTCGTTTTCCACAGTTCCTCACTTCGATCCGGGCGCGGTTCCACCCGCAGCGTCGAGATCGATCCCGTTCGCCATCAACAGCTTTTTGAGCTGCTCGTCGTTGGTTTTCAGTGCCATGTTTGCCATTGCCCCGACCACCTGGCGGCTCAAGTCTCCCAGTTGGAACGCCTGGGAAATGAATTGCCCGCGGTCGCTGACCTCGGTCTGCACCGACTGATTGCCCATCATCAATAGAATATTGACGAGGACCAACAGCAACACCAGGCAGGATAAAACGATTGGTAAAATCCGTCCCTTGAGCATGGTATGACCCCGCTTTCCACCTTTCTTATTTTTCGCGCCCGGCTCCCGGCCGGGCAGCCTCGAATCACCGACGAAAGCCTGACTAACGAATCAAACTGCCGAGCCGCTCCCAGCGCACCCAGCGATCGCTGCCATCCCACGACCAGTAGATCAAAAACGCCTTGCCGCGCACGTCATCCAGGCTGACAAAGCCCCAGAAGCGGCTGTCGTAACTCCGGTCGCGATTATCGCCCATCACGAAAATATGATTTTCCGGCACCACGCGCGGCCCATAGCCATCACGGCTCGGCAGCCCCGGCGATTGTGGGTCATCGCCTTCAAAATGGGCGTGAGGATCGTCGACCTGTTTGCCGTTGATGTAAATCCTCTTGTCCCGCACCTCCACGCTGTCGCCGGCCACGCCGATGACGCGCTTGATGAAGTCTTTGGAGCGATCCTCGGGAAAGATAAAGACGATCACGTCGCCCCGTTGCACTTTCTGGAAGCTCGCCAAATAGTGCTCCAAAAACGGTATACGCACTCCATAGGATAGCTTGTTGACCAGAATATGATCGCCGATTTGCAAGGTCGGAATCATCGAGCCCGACGGAATCTTGAACGCCTGCACGATAAAGGTGCGAATGAACAAGGCCAGGAGCAGCGCCATGCCGATCGCTTCCGCGTATTCGCGGAAGGTCGATTTACTCTTGGTTTTCTGCTCCAATTCCAAAGCGGCTCTTTCTTTTGCCTGACTAAGTTTATTCCATGACATAAATCACTTCCCAATCAAACCTTCAAGGCCGCCAGGAAGGCTTCCTGGGGAATTTCCACTTTGCCGACTTGCTTCATGCGTTTTTTTCCTTCCTTTTGCCGCTCGAGTAGTTTGCGCTTACGGGTAATGTCGCCGCCGTAGCATTTGGCGGTGACGTTCTTGCGCAGCGGCTTGACCGATTCGCGAGAAATCACCCGGCTGCCGATGGCGGCCTGAATCACCACTTCGAAGAGCTGGCGGGGAATGAGCTCGCGCATTTTTTGCACCAGATCACGCCCGCGATAATAGGACCTGTCCCGGTGCACGATCAGCGACATGGCGTCCACTATATCGCCATTGATGCGGACATCCAACTTCACTAGGTCTGCCGGCCGGTAGCCCGCCAGCTCATAATCCATCGAGGCGTAGCCGCGGCTGACCGATTTCAGCCGGTCATAAAAATCCGCGACGATCTCGTTGAGCGGCAGCTCGTAAACGAGCACTACCCGTTTCGGACCCAGATAGCGGATTTCTTTTTGCGCGCCGCGCTTTTCCTCGCAGAGCGCCATCACACCTCCTAAAAACTCCTGCGGCAGATGGATCATCGCCTGAATCACCGGCTCTTCGATCCGCTCGATATCACCCTCGGAGGGGAATTTCACCGGGTTGTCGATCATCAGAATCTCGCCCCGCAAAGTGGTCATTCGAAACACCACGGTCGCCGCGGTAGTGATAAGGGTCAAGGCGAACTCGCGCTCCAGCCGCTCGCGCACGATGTCCAAGTGGAGCAATCCCAGAAAGCCGCAGCGAAAACCGAACCCCAGAGCCAGCGAGGTCTCCGGTTCATAGGTGAAGGACGAATCGTTGAGCCGGAGTTTCTCCAAAGCGTCGCGCAAAGCTTGATACTGTCCGGAATCGGTGGGATAGAGCCCGCTGAAGACCATCGGCTTGAGCGGTTTGAATCCCGGCAGAGGGGCGGCGGCGGGGCGCTCGTCGGTCGTTATCGTGTCGCCGATGCGTGTTTCCGCGACTTCTTTGATCCCCGCCATCAGGAATCCGACTTCGCCGGCCTTCAATTCGGCGACTTCCACCGGCACGGGCGAATTAACGCCGAGGCGGGTGACTTCGAAGGAGTGGCCGCTGAACATCATGCGAATGCGCGTGCCCTTGCGCACCGCGCCGTCAAAGACACGCATCATCACCACCGCGCCGTGGTACGGATCGAACCAACTGTCGATGATCAAAGCACGCAAGGGCGCGTCGGGATCGCCTTTGGGCGGCGGGAAATGGCTCACGATGCCTTCGAGAATTTCCTCTGTGCCGATGCCTTCCTTGGCGCTGGCGAGAATCGCATTGGAAGCGTCCAGGCCGATGACGTCTTCAATCTCCTGCCTGACCCGCTGCGGTTCCGCGCTGGGGAGATCGATTTTATTGATCACCGGTAGAACTTCCAGGTTGTGATCCAGCGCCATGTGAACGTTGGCGACGGTTTGCGCCTCGACTCCCTGGGCGGCATCGACGACCAGCAGCGCGCCCTCGCAGGCGGCCAGACTGCGGGAAACCTCATAGGTGAAATCGACGTGGCCCGGGGTGTCGATGAGATTCAGCTTATATTCCCGGCCGTCCTTGGCGCGGTAGTGAAGGCAGACGGGGCTCGCCTTGATGGTAATCCCCCGCTCCCGCTCCAGATCCATGCTGTCGAGAATCTGATCGGTCTTCTGCCGATCGCTCACGGCCCCGGTGAATTCGAGCAGGCGATCGGCCAGGGTTGATTTGCCGTGGTCGATATGGGCGATGATGGAAAAATTTCTGATGTGGCTCAAATTCATGAAGCAACGTTTCCGCGATAATAGGCGATGGTGCGTTCCAGGCCTTCGCGCAGAGAGACCTGTGGCCGCCAGCCGAAAATATCCGCCGCGCGCTGGGCCGCGAGACAACTGCGGCGCTGCTCGCCGATCTTGGCCGGGCCGTGGCTCGCCTCAAATTTGCTCCCCGCACCTTGGCGGAGCGATTGAAAGAGCGTCACGACATCGGTCTCCACGCCGGTGCCGATATTGATTTCGCCGACGAAGGGCGACTCAAGTGCCGCGACGCTGGCGGCCGCGACGTCGCCGACATAGACGTAATCGCGGGTCTGTTTACCGTCGCCGTTGATCACAGGGACCTTGCCCGCGAGCAGCAGCGAAATAAAAATCGCCACCACGCCCGCTTCGCCCTTGTTCGACTGGCGCGGACCATAGACGTTGGCGTAGCGCAGCGCGATGTACGGCAAGCCGAAAGCTTGTTGATAATAAGACAGGTAAAGCTCGCCGGTTCTTTTACTGACGCCGTAGGGGCTCGATGGACGGGTGGGATGCTCTTCCGGAGCGGGAAAAATGTCCTGCTCGCCGTACACCGCGCCGCCGGAGGAGGCGAAGATGACCTTTTTCGTCCCGGCGTTTTTACAGGCCTCGAGTAAATTGATGAATCCAAGGATGTTCACCCGCGCGTCGAACTGGGGGTCGGCGACCGAATGGCGCACGTCCATCTGGGCGGCGTGATGGTTCAGCACGTCAGGCTTGATCTGCGCGATCAATTTGACCGCCTTGGCGTCGGCGATATCGACCTCAAGAAACGTCGCTTTAGGGTTCAGGTTGGTTCTTTGTCCGGTCGACAGGTCGTCAAAGATGAAGACCTCATGGCCGCGCTCGACATAAGCGTCGACGATATGAGAGGCGATAAACCCCGCGCCTCCGGTGACAAGAACTTTCACTGTTTCTGCTCCTTTAACTTGGCGCGGACATAGTCGATGGTTTTTGCCAGCCCTTCTTCAAGAGCCACTTTGGGCTCCCAGCCGAGTATCTTTTTCGCCTTCGTGATATCAGGCTGCCTGACTTGGGGATCATCTTCCGGCAGCGGTTTGTAGACAATCGTGCTTTTGGAGCCGGTGATCTCGATGATCTTCTTGGCGAACTCGAGCACGGTCATCTCATGGGGATTGCCGATATTCACCGGCAGGTGGTGATCGGCCGCTAGCAACTTTTGAATTCCCGCCACCAGATCGTCGACATATTGAAAACTCCGGGTCTGCTGTCCCTGTCCGTACACGGTCAGCGGCTCGCCTTTCAGCGCCTGGCTGATGAAGTTCGGCACCACCCGGCCATCGCGCATGCGCATGCGCGGCCCGTAGGTGTTGAAGATGCGCACGATACGGCTGTCCAGGCCGTGATAACGGTGATAGGCCATGGTCATCGCTTCGGCGAAGCGCTTGGCTTCATCGTAGACGCCGCGCGGGCCGATGGGATTGACGTTGCCCCAGTAGTCTTCACTTTGCGGCCGAACCAGCGGATCGCCGTAAACTTCGGAGGTGGACGCCAGCAGATAGACGGCGTTTTTCGCTTTCGCCAGACCCAGGGTGTTATGCGTGCCGAGCGCGCCCACCTTCAGCGTGGGAATTGGCAGCTCCAGATAATCGACCGGACTCGCGGGCGAGGCGAAGTGAAGAACATAGTCCAGCGGCTCCGGGACTTCGATGTAACCGCTCACGTTGTGATCGACGAAGGCAAAGCCGGGATGAGCGGCCAAGCCCGCGAGGTTTTCCGCGGCGCCGGTGGAGTAGTTGTCCATGCAGATGACCTCGTGTCCCTGCTTGAGAAAACTCTCGCACAGATGAGAACCGATAAAACCCGCGCCGCCGGTGATCAAATATCTAGCCATGTTTCCGTCCTATAGGAAAATATTTGAAGCCGAGTTTGCCCAGATCCCGGGGATCGTAAATGTTTCGCCCGTCGAAAATCACCGGATTCTTGAGCAACTGCTTCACACGGGCAAAATCCGGGCGGCGAAACTCATTCCATTCCGTCAATACCAACAGAGCCGTCGCGCCATAGAGCGCATCGTAGCTGTGCTGGCTGTAGAGAATCCGCTCGCCGAAAATCTTCCTCGCTTCCTGGGTCGCTTCCGGATCGAAGGCCTGAACCTTGGCGCCGGCTTTCAGTAATGCATTGATCACTGAGATCGCCGGGGCATCGCGCATGTCGTCGGTGCGCGGCTTGAATGCCAGCCCCCAGACAGCGAAAGTCTTCCCTGCCAATTTTGCGCCGAAGACCCGCTTGACTTTGTCGACCAGGATGAGCTTTTGCCGCTCATTGACCTTCTCGACGGCGCGCAACAGCGACATCTCGACTTCCCTCTCGCCCATGCCGATCATCGCCCGCACGTCTTTGGGAAAGCAGGAGCCGCCGTATCCGGTACCGGGAAAAATGAAATAGGGACCGATGCGCCGGTCCATGCTGATAGCGCGCCTGACCTCGCCGACATCGGCGCCCATCTTCTCGCACAGCCGGGCGACTTCGTTGATGAACGAAATCTTTGTCGCCAGCATGGCGTTGGCGGCGTATTTGCACATCTCGGCACTGCGCGCGTCCATGACCATGATGGGGTTGCCGGTGCGCACGAAGGGCTCGTAGACCTCTTTGAGCTTCTCGATGGCCTTGAAGTCGTCGCCGCCCAGCACCACCCGGTCGGGCTTCATGAAATCATCGACCGCCGCCCCTTCTTTCATGAATTCGGGATTGGAGAGCACCGCGAAAGGATGCTTGGTGCCGGTTTTGATCAAGCCGCGGATCTCGTCCGCGGTTCCCACGGGAACCGTGCTCTTGGTAACGATGATCTTACGCCCATTCATCGCTTTGGCAATGGATTTGGCCGTCGCGCGCAGGTATTCGAGATTCGCCCGCCCGTTCCGTCCCTGGGGGGTTCCCACGGCGATGAAAATAATTTCCGACTTCCTGACCGCCGGAGTAATATCCGTGGTGAAGCTCAAACGCCGATCGGCGACGTTGCGCCGGATCATTTCTTCCAGCCCGGGCTCGTAGATCGGCACCTTGCCCTGATTGAGGGTGGCAATCTTTTTTTCGTCGATGTCGACGCAAACGACATTGTTGCCGTTTTCCGCGAAGCAAGTCCCTGCAACCAACCCGACATAGCCGGTGCCGATGACGGCGATGTTCATACGCTGTTCCTCTCCTCGAGAATTTCTCCGACGACAAATACCGGCCGGTCCTGCGATTCGTGATAAGTCCGCGCCAGCATTTCACCCAGCAGTCCCATGGTCACAAACTGAAAACCGATGAAGATCAGCAGGATCGCCAATAAAAGCAGCGGCCGGCCGCCGATTTCCAGATCGTATACCCATTTCTGAATCGTCAGATAAATCGCTATCAAAAATCCGCTCAGTCCGCTCAAAATTCCGATGGGACCGAAGACATGCGACGGCCGGGTGGAATAGCTGATCATGAACTTAACGGTCATAAGGTCCAAAACGACGCGCAGCGTACGGGTGATACCGTACTTCGATTGGCCGCGCAGGCGCGGCCGATGGTTGACCTTCAACTCGGCGATCCGCGCGCCCCGCTCAAAGGCGATGGCCGGAATGAAGCGGTGCATTTCTCCGTAGAGCTTGAGGTTCTTGGCAATATCCTGGCGCATCGCCTTCAGCGTGCAGCCGTAGTCGTGGAGCTTAACCCGGGTGGTCCACGAGATCAGGCGATTGGCGATCATCGACGGCAGCCGGCGACTGAGGAACGGGTCGCGCCGGTCAAAGCGCCAACCGGCCACCAGGTCGTTGCCCTCGGCAAGCTTCGTCAACAGCGCCGGAATATCCGCCGGATCGTTTTGCCCGTCACCGTCCATCAAAACCACGATTTTCCCCCGCGCGTGGGCCAACCCCGCCGCCAGCGCGGCCGTCTGCCCGAAGTTTCGCTTGAGTCGCACGACTTTCAATCCCGGTTGCTCGCGGTGAAGCTTCGACAGCGCCGCAAACGTTTGATCCTCGCTGCCGTCGTCAACGACGATCACTTCGTAACTCTTTCCCAGGTGGCGCAAGACACCGTTGATCTCGCCGATCAGCGGCTCGACATTCGCTTCCTCGTTGTAAACGGGGACGACTACGGAAAGCTCCATCGGCTCAAGTGTGAAAATCGGTCAACTCGACGAAGCGCTCAAAGCGCTCCTCGATGTCGGGCAGCGACGCCGTGGTCAATCGTTTCACGCCGAAATCTTCCACGGTAAAAGAGGCGACCACGGAGCCGTAAACGATGGCGCGGCGAATTCCCCTCTGGCTCGCATCTCCCGAGCGCGCCAGTTGCCCCAAAAAGCCGCCGGCGAAAGAATCGCCGGCGCCGGTCGGATCGAAAACTTCCTCCAGGGGATAGGCGGGAGTGGCGAAAACCTGCGAGTCGGAAAACTGCAAGACCCCATACTCGCCCCGCTTGATCAGCACGACCTTGGGCCCCATCTTCAAAATGGCGCGCGCCGCGCGCACGACATTGCTCTGCCCGCTTAGCAGCCGCGCCTCGGAATCGTTGATCACCAACATTTCGATGCGCTTGAGCACTTTTTGAAGATTGTCAGGGCTTTCCCGGATCCAGTGATCCATGGTATCGCAAACCACCAACTTCATGTGGTGAATCTGGTTCAAGACTTCGAGTTGCATGAGCGGATCGATGTTGCCCAAAAAAACGTACTCCGCGTCGCGGTATCGCTCCGGCAGCCGCGGCGCGAAGCCGGCTAGCACGTTGAGGTGCAGCTCCAAAGTGTCGCGCACGTTGATGTCCTCGTGATAACGCCCGCGCCAATGAAAGGTACTCCCCTTCTCGCGCTTGATCCCGTCGGTGTCGATGTTCCGCCGCTTAAAAAGTTCCAGGTGCTCAGCGGGAAAATCCTCGCCGATGACGCCGACGATTCTCACCGGAGTGAAAAAACTCGCCGCCAGTGCAAAATAGGACGCCGATCCTCCCAAAATCCGCTCCGCCGAGCCGAACGGCGTCTCGATGGAATCGAAGGCGACAGTGCCAACAACTAAGACACTCATCGCCTCAATCCAAAACCTGTCCTGAGCGGAGTCGAAGGATCCAAAATCGTCATAGATATTTCCCGATGATCGGCTTCAGCTTGGCCCGAACTTCCCTAGAGATTCGAGCCGGTTCGGTAATAATAGCATTCTTTAGCGCGGACGCACAGGAGCAGGATCGGGAAGTCGCATGGGCCATGGCGACGCGCTGAACCGTCTTCTGGGCGAGTTCGACGTTCTGCTTTAAAATGGCCAGCACATGTTCGATCTCCACGTCCGCCGCCCCTTCCTTCCAGCAGTCGTAATCCGTCGCCAAAGCCAGGGTCGCAAAACAAATCTCCGCTTCGCGGGCCAATTTCGCCTCCTGCAGATTGGTCATGCCGATCACGTCCGCTCCCCAGCTGCGGTAAAGATGGGACTCCGCGCGGGTGGAGAATTGCGGTCCTTCCATGCAGAGATAGGTCCCGCGCGGGTGAACCCGCGCGCCTTCTCGCTTCGCGCCGTCGATCAGCCTGCCAGAGAGCTCTTTGCAAAAGGGATCCGCCAGGCTCACATGGGCGACGATCCCCTTGCCAAAAAAGCTGCTCGGCCGCTGGGTCGTGCGGTCGATGAATTGGTCGGGCACAACAACGTGACCCGGTTCGATCTCCTGGCGCAGGCTTCCGACGGCGCTGATGGAGATGATCCGCTCGACGCCGAGCTTTTTCATCGCGAAAATATTGGCTCGAAAATTCACCTCGGTGGGCAGCCAGCGATGCCCCTTGCCGTGGCGCGGCAAAAAAACCATCTCAATGGAGCCGAGCTTGCCGGTGATGAATTTATCGGAGGGTTTGCCGAAGGGGGTTTTCACCTCCACATCGCGGACCTTCTCAAGCCCTTCCATCTGGTAAAGGCCGCTGCCACCGATGACCCCAAGGATATTCCGCGCCGCCGCCACTGGCCCTCCTCAGTGAGGAGTGAGGGGTAAGGAGTGAGAAGTGTCCTCCACCCTCCACCGCTCATTGCTCACTGTCTCACTGCTCAGTACGCTCAGTTGGCCGCAGGCGGCCTGGATATCGTCGCCGCGCGGGCGGCGAACGTTAACCTGAAAACCTTGCTCCAGCAAGATCTGCCCAAAGCGACTAATATCGGATTCGCCCGGCCGCTCGAAAGAACTGCCCGGATGGGGATTGAATGGAATCACGTTGACCTTACAACGGACGCCGCTCAAGAGCCGGCATAATTCACGCGCATCCTGCTCGGAATCGTTCACTCCGTTGAGCAAGACGTACTCGAAGGTAATGCGTTTGCGGCGGGGAATGGGCAGAGAGCGGCAACAGTCGATCAACTGCTTGAGTGAATACTTGCGATTGACCGGCATCAGCTTGTCGCGCAACTCGTCGTTGGCGGCGTGCAGGGAAATCGCCAGATTGACGCGGGTCTCCTCCATGAGTTTTTGAATTTGCGGCACCAGCCCAACGCTCGACAGCGTCATCCTGCGCGGCGAGATGCCGATTCCCCAGGTCGCGTCGGTCAGGACTTCCAGGGCTTGGACCGTCTGCGTGTAGTTGGCGAGAGGCTCGCCCATGCCCATGAGCACCACATGGGTGATGCGCCGCTCGCCGTCGAGCGTTCGGCTAGCTTCGAGCACCTGGTCGACGATCTCGCTCGCGCGCAAGTTCCGCTTGAGACCCATCAGCGCGGTGGCGCAAAAGGCGCAACCGAAGCCGCATCCCGCCTGAGTGGAAATGCATAACGTTAGGCGGTGTACTTCCGGAATCAGCACGCTCTCGATGGTTTCACCGTCTGCCAGCTCGAAAAGAAACTTGACCGTGCCGTCACGGGACTCGGATTGGCGCGCGATGCGCGGGCGGCTGATGGATAAGTCCGCGGCCAGCTGCCGCCGCAGCGCCCCGGAAAGATTGCTCATCTCATCGAACGATACGGCGCGTTTCTGATACAACCACTGCCAGACTTGCGCGGCCCGGTACGAGGGTTGGCCGCGTTCTGCCAAATAGCTCGTGAATTGCTCTTTACTGAGGTCTTTTACGTTGGGCTTCATGGAATAAACCGATTCAGTTCAAGGTTCCGAGTTCAAGATTCAATGTTTCGGACTTTAAGTTTGGGCTGGAGCCCCCAAACTTTGAACATTGAACCTTGAACGGCATCGAGCGGGTTGCCATCACTCAAATGTAGATTGAACCCCGACCGCGCGGAATAACACCGACGGAGCGTTAGGTGCGCTGGATTTCTTCAGGCCGGAAGAAGAATGCGATCTCGCTCGCCGCGGTCTCAGCTCCGTCGGAGCCATGCACGGCGTTTTGCTCGACATCCTTACCGAGATCTTTTCGGATCGTCCCCGGCGCCGCCTTCGCGGGATCGGTGGCGCCCATGATCTCGCGGTTTTTCATGATCGCATTTTCCCCTTCAAGCACCGACACGAAGATCGGGCCCGAAGACATATAGGCGCACAGGCCCACGAAAAACGGCCGCTCCTTATGCACCGCGTAAAACGCCCGGGCTCGTTCCGGCGTTAACCGGAGTAATTTACCCGCGACGATTTTTAAACCCGCGGTTTCGAATCGGCGTAAGATCTCACCGATCAGGTTGCGTCCCACGGCATCCGGTTTGACAATCGACAGCGTGCTCTCGACACTCATGATTTACCCAAAGCCTCCTGCATCGCTTGGCCGATCAAGGCGGGCGTCGGCGCCATCCGTATGCCGGCCTTGGTCATGGTTTCGATTTTTTCTTTTGCGGTTCCCTTGCCGCCCGCGATAATCGCTCCGGCGTGGCCCATTCGCTTGCCGGACGGCGCCGTTTGTCCGGCGATGAAACCGGCGACGGGTTTTTTCATGTTGGCCTTGATCCAACCGGCCGCTTCCTCTTCGGCGCTGCCGCCGATCTCGCCGATCATGACGACTGCCGCGGTGCCTGGATCGCGATTAAACAGATCGAGCACATCGATAAACTCTAAACCATGCACCGGGTCGCCACCGATGCCGACGCAGGTCGACTGCCCCAGGCCCAAGCGAGTGAGCTGATCCACCGCCTCGTAGGTTAGGGTTCCGCTGCGCGACACCACGCCGATGGTTCCCTGCCGGTGAATATGGCCGGGCATGATGCCGATCTTGCACTGGCCGGGAGTGATCACGCCGGGGCAATTCGGTCCCAAGAGCTTAGAGTTCCGGCCGTCCAAATAGCGCTTGACGCGCACCATGTCGCGTACCGGCACACCTTCGGTAATGCAGATAATCAACGGGATGGCGGCGTCGGCGGCCTCAAGAATCGCGTCGGCGGCAAAGGGCGGCGGCACATAAATCACGGTAGCGTTGGCGCCGGTTTCCGCTACGGCGCGCGCCACGGTATCGAAAATCGGGATGCCTTCATAGTCCCCGCCGCCTTTGCCCGGCGTCACCCCCGCCACCATCTGCGTGCCGTATTCCTTGCACGCCTTGGTGTGGAACTGGCCGGTAGCGCCGGTGATGCCCTGAGTCAGGACGCGAGTGTTCTTGTCGACTAGAATAGCCATCTCTTCAAATTTTCGATTTTAGATTTTGGATTTTCGATTGTCGGAATAAGAGTCTGAGCACAGCGCGGTTGAGATAGTCTATTCTTTGCCTCTCCCCAAATCCAAAATCGGCAATCTAAAATCTAAAATTGCTTGACCGCCTTAACAATTTTCTCCGCCGCCTCGGCCATGGTCTCTGCCGGGATGATCGCCAAGCCGGATTCCTTGAGAATCCTTTTCCCCTCCTCGACGTTGGTGCCCTGCATTCGAACGACCAGTGGAACAGCAACATGCAGTTCCCGGGCGGCGTCGACGACCCCTTGGGCAAGAACGTCGCAGCGCATGATGCCGCCGAAAATATTGATCAGCACGCCGCGCACCCGCGCGTCGGCCAAAAGTATTTTGAATGCCTGGGCGACTTTCTCTTTGTCGGCGCCACCGCCGACGTCGAGAAAATTGGCCGGCTCACCGCCATAGAACTTGATGATGTCCATGGTCGCCATCGCCAAGCCGGCGCCGTTGACCATGCAGGCGATGTTGCCGTCAAGCGATATATAGGAGAGGTCGTACCGGCTCGCCTCGACCTCGCGCGGGTCCTCTTCGTCGAAGTCGCGCAGCGCAACGATCTCCTTCTGGCGGAAAAAGGCGTTGCTGTCGAAATTCATCTTGGCGTCGAGGGCCATGACTTGGCCTTCCGGAGTGATGATCAGCGGATTGATTTCCGCCAGCGAGGCGTCGCACTCATCGAAGGCGCGATAAAGCCCAATCATCGCGGCCGTCATTTTGCCGACCAGCGCCGGCGGGACGCCGAGGGCGAAAGCCAGCCGGCGGCATTGAAAAGCGGCGAGCCCGATCACCGGATCGATCGCTTCCTTTAAAATTTTCTCCGGATGGTTCGCGGCGACCTCTTCGATCTCGACGCCGCCCTCGGAGGAGCAAATCACCGTGACCCTGGACTGCGCGCGGTCGAGGACCATCGCGACATACAACTCCCGCTCGATGTTCAAACCCTGCTCGACCAGCACACGCCGTACCTGGCGGCCCGCCGGGCCGGTCTGGTGCGTGATTAGATTCTTGCCGAGCATTTCGCGCGCCTTCTGCTCGGCCTCGTCCACGCCGCGGGCCAATTTGACGCCGCCGCCCTTGCCCCGCCCGCCGGCATGAATCTGCGCTTTCACCACGCAAAGCGGACCGCCGAGCTCAAGCGCCGCGACCCTGGCCTCCGCCGGACTGGCCGCGACGATACCGCGGGGCACCGCCACGCCGAAGCGTTTGAGGATATCCTTGGCCTGGTACTCGTGAACGTTCATATTTTCAGGGCCATAATAGACCGAGACCCTAAGACTAAACTATAAGCCTCAGGGTCTCAATAGATTTGCCGCGCCCGTGGATCAGGGAACGCCTAAAATGCGGTTCATCGCCTGGACGATATCTTTGACGTGATTGAGGGATTCGTCGAAGGCTTTTTTGTCGGCGGCGTTGAGGTTGATGTCGATGACTTTCTCCACGCCCCCCGCCCCGATGATGACCGGCACGCAGAAATAGTAACCGTTGACCCCGTACTCCCCCTCCAGCAAAGCCGCGCAAGGAAAAATCTCTTTTTTGTCGAAGAGATGGGCTTCGGTCATGCGGATAGCCGCCGATGCCGGCGAAAAATAGGCCGATCCGGTCTTCAACAGGGCGACCACTTCGCCGCCCGCGTTGCGCACCCGTTTTTCGATCTCGGCGAGCCGTTGCGGAGATATCAGATTCTCAACCGGCACTCCCCCAACCAGACAGGTGCTCCGCACAGGGACCATGTCGTCGCCGTGCCCGCCCAGGACCATAGCGGCAACACTATTGACCGAGACGTTAAGCTCCTTGGCGACGAACGACCGATAGCGTGAAGAGTCCAAGATGCCGGACTGGCCGACCACGCGGTTCTTGGGAAAGCCGGTGACCCGATGCGTCAATGTCACCATCGCGTCCAGCGGGTTAGTCACGACGATGACAAAGCTGTTCGGCGCGTGTTTTTTGATGTTTTCCGCAACTGAACTGATGATCTTAGCATTGGTCCCGACCAAGTCATCCCGACTCATCCCCGGCTTGCGCGCAATACCGGCGGTCACGATGCAGACGTCGGCGCCCTCGATGTCTTCGTATTTGTTGGTGCCGATAACGTTGCCGTCGAATCCTTCAACCGGCCCGGCATGGGAGAGGTCGAGCGCCTTGCCCTGCGGTAAACCTTCAATCACGTCGAACAAAACCACGTCGCCCAAACCTTTGAGCAAACAGAGATGAGCCATTGAACCGCCGATATTGCCCGCTCCGATTAACGCTATCTTTTTGCGTGCCATAATCCCCTCCATTCCACTCGAATCAACGTGCTCTCCGAAAACCCCTCCGCACTCGTTTCTCAGCACTATTCTACATATTTGCAATGATCGCGTCGCCAAAGCCCGAGCAGCTGACCAGCTTGGCCCCCGGCATCAGGCGTTCGAAATCGTAAGTGACGGTTTTGTTGTTCACGGCGCCTTCAATCCCTTTAATGATGAGGTCCGCAGCTTCTCCCCAGCCCATGTAGCGAAACATCATCTCACCGGAAAGGATAACCGATCCCGGGTTGACCTTGTCGAGGTCGGCATACTTCGGCGCGGTGCCGTGGGTCGCTTCGAAAACCGCGTGGCCGCTGTCGTAGTTGATGTTCGCCCCCGGCGCGATGCCAATGCCGCCGACCTGCGCGGCCAGCGCGTCGGACAGGTAATCGCCGTTCAAGTTCATCGTTGCGATGACGTCGTAGTCCCTCGGCCGAATGAGTGAGAACTGAAAAGTAACGTCAGCGATCGAATCTTTTATCAGCAGTTTTTTCTTCCACTTGCCGTCGCCGTGGGTCGGCCAGAGCTTGAGCGCTTCTTCGACTTCCTTTTTAATGTCGTTTTGCTGGTCCGGCGACATCATCTCGAAACCGGGGTCGATCCCCTTGGCGTTGTCCTCCACGCTCATGTTGGGGTTCTGCTCCTTGTTGCCCAGAATCCACGACTCGCGCTCGCTGACGGTCTCGTTGCGAAACTCGCGCTTGGCCAGGGCGTAGCCCCAATCCTTGAACGCGCCCTCGGTGTACTTCATGATGTTGCCTTTGTGCACGAGGTTGATGTTCTTGCGCTTGTTCGCGAGCGCCCACTTGATCGCCGCGCGCACCAATCGCTCCGTGCCCTCCACGGAAACCGGCTTGAGCGCGATCCCCGCAGTATTGGGGAAGCGAATCTTCGCATATTCTTTGGGAAAGTTTTCTTTGAGAAAGGATTTGATCTTTTTATTCTCTTCGGTTCCGTTGGGAAATTCGATTCCCGTGTAGATATCTTCCGTGTTCTCGCGGAAAATCACCATGTCCACGTATTCGGGATGCTTGACCGGGGAAGGCACGCCGTTGAAATAGCGCACCGGACGCTGACAAACGTAGAGATCGAGCAAGATACGGAGTGAAACGTTCAACGAGCGGAAGCCACCGCCGATCGGGGTCGTGAGCGGCCCCTTGATGCCCACAATGAACTCGGTAAACGCTTGCACGGTTTCGTCCGGCAGCCACGTATTGAACATTTTGAATGGCTTCTCGCCGGCGTAGATTTCCATCCAGTGGATTTTTTTCTTGCCCTTGTAGGCCTTCTCCACCGCCGCTTCGAAAACCCGCACCGAGGCGCGCCAGATATCGCGGCCGGTGCCGTCGCCTTCGATAAACGGGATGATCGGATTGTCGGGAACCTGGAGCTGATGATTCGCTCCCATCGTAATCTTCGCGCCGTCCTTCGGTACCTTCACAATCTTGTATTCTGCCATAGCCTCCTCGCGTGCAAAAAAGCCTAAGGGAATTTTGGTTGTTACAAACGCCTTAGGCCGGTTTCGAGAAATAATTTTTGACTCAAAAATGTCTAGCGGATTAACCACTATGAGTCAAGATACCTAAACTAATCGCTTTTCTCCTGCACCGGCCACTTTGCCGGATAACGCATGATGACTACACGAGAAGGTTTCGGACATTGATACTATAGCTAGAAATTTGCGCGGCCTGCGCAAATGATCTGGAAAATGAAAGCACTCGGAGTCGGAAATTCCTCCCGCGAAGGCGCAAAGCATGTCCTGAGCTTTGTCGAAGGGTCGCCAAGTTCGGAAGAGAAATATTCTCGCCCAAAGCATGTCTTGAACTTAACCGCAGTAACACCGAGCGAGCCAAGTGAGACTCGTGGTCATTTCGACCGAAGGGAAAAATCTTTTTTAGATCCCTCGCATTCGCTCGGGATGACGGGCCGAGGCCAGTCACCTTTGCGCCTTGGGGTCCCTTCGACGTCGCTCAGGACATGCTTTGCGGGAGACCTTCCGGCGTTCGGTTGCAGCTTAGCCGCGCTGAGGTGAGTTGTCTTTCGCAGTACTCCCTGAAGTCCGCAAAAAAAAGGGGCGCAACCCGACCAGTTGCGCCCCTTTGGGTTAGTTTAGAACGACAGAACTACCAGCGTTCGCGGCCGCCGCCTCGATTTCCTCGGCCTCCGCCATCGTTACTATCACGGCTGGCCATCGGCTTGGCCTCATTCACCATCAGCGAGCGCCCTTCGAATTGGGTCCCGTTCAACGCGCTGATGGCCGATTGGGCTTCGATCCCGGAACTCATCTCGACGAAGCCGAAGCCGCGCGATTGGCCGGTAAACTTATCCGAGATCACTTTGGCGGACGCAACGCTTCCGTGCGTCTGAAACATTTCCTCCAGTTTCCCGTCGGTAACTGAGTAGGGCAATCCGCCCACGTACAATTTATTATTCATGTTCTCCTCCTATTAGAGAATGTTGCTGTCTCTATCCCTGGGAACTTGACCGCTAATGGAAGCAGAACATGAGGAACCGGGTAACGGAAACCACGCCCTGGTGGGATTGTCCTTTAGATATCTTTTCGCTAGGTGA
>JAUYJC010000398.1 GCA_030688735.1 Deltaproteobacteria bacterium | reverse complement strand
CCGCACTCTCTTGCCTTCGCGCGCCAGCAGGTAAGCCGCAAACAATCCTGCCGCCGAGCCACCGACGATAAGGACTTCTGATGCTTGTTTATTTGTCTCGATCTGCAAGTTGGTTTGCCTCATAGAGATTTATCTGTTTGGGTCTCCGGACTGTCGTCACCGCTCTCGGCGCCGTAGACACCCTCACGCAGGAAAAGTAGCACAAATGCTCTCACCAAGATATAAAAATCCAGGCCCAAAGACCAGTGATCGACGTACCAAAGATCCAAGCGGACGCGTTCGTCCCAAGGGAGCCGGTTCCGTCCATGAATCCACGCCCATCCCGCCATTCCTGGTTTGAAATTGAAGCGACGGCTATCGGCCGGCGAGCAGATTGCAGCCTGGGCGGGAACCCAAGGCCGAGGGCCGACGATACTCATCTCGCCTTTAAGAACATTGACGAGCTGGGGAATCTCGTCGAGAGTCCACAGGCGCAACAGTCGGCCGACGCGGGTAATACGCGCATCATTCGCCGTTACGGTAAAGCCGCTGCCGATGGTCTCGGCGCCAAGAACCATGGTGCGAAATTTGTAGCAGCGAAAATTCCTGCGATTTTTCCCCACACGGTCTTGCACGAAGAGAATCGGCCCGCCGCCGTCCAGCTTGATCGCCAGCGCGATCAAGACCAGGAGTGGCGAGAACAAAACCAAAACGCTCGCCGAGACCAGGAGATCAAAGAGCCGCTTGATGCTAGGAAAAAGCATTGTGAATTTCGAATTTCGGATTTCTAATTTATCGTTTTGCATTTCAAATCGCCATCAGATCAGGACTCAGAGCTTTCGCTCGATAGATTTTTTATTGTTGGCTTTAGTGGATTTTCCAATTGCCGTGAAAATGGATAAAAGTTCACATCTGAAACTACTGACTTCTGACCTCTGACGTCTGACCTCTATTTGAGATGTACCAATCGATCGTCTTCTGCAGTCCGT
Source organism: Deltaproteobacteria bacterium (assembly GCA_030688735.1). Taxonomy (GTDB): domain Bacteria; phylum Desulfobacterota; class Binatia; order UBA9968; family UBA9968; genus JACPFE01. Next base: position 4,658 of record JAUYJC010000398.1, on the reverse strand, counting down.
CGCGAAATCCTGTGGCGGCGATGAAACCGAAAAGTTTTTGCGCCCGGCTGACGTCTAGGCACCGACGGGGCTGACCGTTGGGTTTGGCAATGTCCCAGACAATGTCGCCCTTAAAGCCGACCAACTCGGCTATCAGCCGGGCCAACTCTTTGATCGAAATCTCTTTGCCTGTCCCAATGTTCACCGGATCGGCCTTATCGTATCGCTCTGCCGCGAGCGCGATCGCCTCGGCACAGTCCTCAACATAAATAAATTCGCGCGTGGGCGTGCCATCTCCCCAACAAACAATTTCCGGCTTGCCGTGCTCCTTGGCATCGAGGCATTTGTTTATGAGCGCCGGGATCACGTGCGAGGTGTCCAGGTCAAAGTTATCCCGAGGGCCGTAGAGGTTTACCGGAACGAGGTAAATAGAGTTGAAGCCGTACTGTTCTCGATACGATTGTGATTGGACGAGGAGCATCTTTTTCGCCAAACCGTAAGGAGCATTGGTCTCCTCCGGGTAACCGTTCCATAGATCTTCTTCCTTAAACGGAACAGGCGTCATTTTTGGATAAGAACATACGGTCCCGATGACCACGAACTTTTTTACGCCGTGGAGTCTGCCCTGCTCGATGACTTGACTCCCCATCATCGCGTTGTCGTAGAAAAATTTTCCAGGATTCGCTTGATTGGCGCCGATGCCGCCGACCCGGGCCGCAAGATGGATGACCATGTCAGGACGAGCGTCACTATATAACCGTTTAACAGACTCCATCTCAACGAGATTATACTCCCGGCTCCGAGGGATAAAGATTTCTCGGCACCCGCGAGCCCTAAGTTTGTCGACTACGAATGAACCCAGGAATCCCGCGCCGCCGGTTACGGTAACTCGCTTGCCAGTCCAAAATTCCATCCGTTTACCTTTCCGTACAGTCAGACGCCAGAGGTCAGATGTCAGAAGTCAGCAATTCCTCAGTTCGCGATACGCAATCCGCCATCCGCTGACTTCCGACCTCCGACTTCTGACCTCTGGTACCTTGCCATCCTCCGGTTGCTATAGGAATTCTGGCCTCTGATCGCCGTCATTGGGTCCTTTGCTCCAAGCAGCTCAACCCTGGCGATAGTTTTTCATATGAGTTTCTTTCTTGGCCAGTTCGAGGTCGGCTTCGACCATGATGCGCACGAGCTCCTTGAATTGTACCTTTGGCCGCCAGCCTAGCTCCCGCTCCGCCTTGGAAGAATCTCCCACCAGCGTGTCCACTTCCGCAGGACGCAGATAGCGGGGATCAATCTCGACATGTTTGTGCCAGTCCAATCCCAGGAGACCGAACGCTTCCTCGACAAATTCCTTTACCGTGTGGCACTCCCCATTGGCGATGACAAAATCAGCCGGCCTCGGCTGTTGAAGCATGAGCCACATCGCCTCAATATATTCCGGCGCATAGCCCCAGTCCCTCCTGGCCTCGAGGTTTCCCAGGTAGAGTTTATCCTGCAGTCCGACTTTAATCCGGGTCACCGCGCGTGTGATCTTTCGGCTCACGAAAGTCTCTCCCCTTCTCGGGCTCTCGTGATTAAAAAGAATGCCGTTACAGGCGAAAAAACCGTAGGCCTCACGGTAGTTGCGAACTATATAAAAGGCGTATGCCTTGGCACACGCATACGGGCTGCGGGGATAAAAAGGCGTGGTCTCTTTTTGTGGTATCTCCTGGGCTAAACCATAGAGTTCGCTGGAGGAGGCCTGGTAAAATTTTGGCTTGATACCAGCTTCTCGTATGGCCTCGAGGAGCCTTATGGTGCCCAGCCCAGTCACATCGCCGGTATACTCGGGAACATCGAAGCTGACCATCACGTGGCTCTGGGCTCCCAAATTATAAATCTCATCCGGGTGCAGCTCGCGCATGATCTTGTTTAAAGAGCTCGCGTCGTTGAGGTCTCCATAGACCAATTTGAGACGGGGATCCGGTTCGTGGGGATCCTGGTAGATATGGTTTATGCGGCCCGTATTGAAGGAACTGGACCGGCGAATAATCCCGTAAACCTGATATCCTTTGTCTATAAGAAATTCGGCAAGGTATGAACCATCCTGCCCGGTGATGCCGGTGACTAATGCAGTCTTTTGCATCGCGCCTCCTTGACTAAAGAAGTCAGAGATCAGACGTCAGAGGTCAGAAAAGGCGGGTTGCCGTTAGGGTCTTGGCTAAACAAATCTGCCGAGTTCTGATCACCGACTTCTACTCTTTGCCTCTGTTCTTCACTCTTAGCCCTTTTCTCTCTGCCGGTTGACCTCTGATCTCTGACATCCGACCTCTGAATTCTGACATCCGACCTTGGCTCCCTGCCCTCACGCCTCTTCTCCAAGAGATTGCAGTCAGGGCCGTCACCATTTGACTTCGACGAAGAGAACCTAATATTCTAGCAAAGAAGGAGGACGCAATGGAGAAAATTGAAATCACCACGCCTGAGCCGGAAAGGGTGTTAGCTGTTCTCCAAGATGCCCTTGAGAGACAAAAACGTCTGCTTTCCCAGAGCCTTGCTCGGACCGAGGAGAAGATTCAACACCTGGCCGTACACCTTCAGGTCGACCCCGATCGTCTTCTGGCCGGAGAGCTTCCACACCCCGAGGAAAAGGACATGGGGCTTTTGGAGCTAGAAGGGGAGCTAGAGCTACGCCACCCCTTACGTGAACAATTGGAGATCCTGGAACACCTCAAGTTATGCCCCCAAAAGACCATGTGGCAGCCCTCGAGGCTCTGATCGCGTCAACGCCTTTTGTGACAGCCACATCTCTTTCGTATGAAGAAAGGCCACCCTCAGCTGGCTTCATTACTGGTACCATCCGCTTTATCGATGACTCCCAACTTGATCTGAAGCAATTCTTTATCATTCAGCCTGGGGCCCCAAGTGATCAAATACGGCTACCTTTATACCACGGTAAATTTGTTCTCTCCATAACCAATTGATTTGTCGTGTTTTCCAAAAGGTGGGCCATCGTTGATTTTTCAAACAAATTCGCGAGAACAAATTCACCCTGACCTTTATACAGTGTCACCTTGACAGAAAGACGGGAACTTTGTCATACTGTAATACAGTAATACAGTAATGAAGAAATACGATTAGTCGCTAAAGGAGAAGTTGCCATGGGCGCCACTGTTAAAGTCCGGGAAAAGTTCCAGGTCACAATCCCGGAAGGGGTTCGGGCTAAGATCCCCTTGAATGTGGGGGACCGCGTTGAGGTTGAAGCGCGCGAGGGCGAGATCGTCATCCGTCCGATTATCGAAGTGCCAAGAGGCCAGGCATGGTTCTGGAGCAAGGAGTGGCAGGAGCAGATTGCCCGGTCCAGAAAAGACCTCGAGAAGGGAAAGGTCAAAGTATTTAAATCCGTGAAAGAGGCCCGAAAGCATTTTGGCGATTAATATCGTCATCCCCGACTCTGTCGTGAGGGCGCTCAACGCCCTTCCCAAAGAGATCAGGCTCAAATTCTGGGAGCAATTGGAAAGACTCCTCGCGAATCCCGCCCACCCAAGTCTGAGAAACGAAAAACTGAAAGGTACGGATCAGTGGGCCTTCTCGATCACCATGAACTACCGGGCGACCTATTTTCGCGACAAATCCAACGTTGTCATTACCGCTATTGGAACCCATAAGGACGTTGTAGGCAGTTAATCCCATTTTGCCCTGAATGCCGTTAAAAGTGAAACGTCAGGCGTGAGGCGTAGCTATTGGAGATTTCCTGGAGTTCAGTAGCGTTAAGACATAGCGGTTTCTCGACAAAGACATGCTTGCCGGCCTGCAGCGCCTGGACCACATAGTGAGCATGGCTGTCATGACGGGTGGCAATCACGATCGCGTCGATCTTCGGATCGCTAACGATGTGGCTGGTATCCGTGCTCGCCTCCTGAAATCCATATGCACGACCCGCGTGTACACTACTTGTGCCGCTGCTCGAGGCAACAGAATGCAGCCGAACCCCAGATTTTTTAAACGCCGGAATCAAGACCTGCGTTGCGTAATTGCCGGCGCCGATAAAAGCTACGACCGGCGTAGCAAGTTTTGGCGCGAGCTTTGGAGTGGCAAACGTAACCGTCTGTTTCCGCAGCAGGTCATCTGGCTGAGTGATGCTTGAGGGATACTCAATAATGATTCCCAACGATGATGGGTCGTTGGTAAGCACCTGATAACCCTGTTCGGCCTGATCGATCGGAAAGCGATGGCTAATTAACGGCACTGCGTCCAGCCGGCCATCGGCGAGCAGATCTAACACCGCGGCAAAATTGCGTTGTTCGGTCCAGCGAACAAATCCGATCGGATAATCCTGTCCCCGCTCCTCATAATTCGGATCGTAACGACCTGGACCATACGAGCAAGAGACCTGGAATGACAATTCCTTCTCATAGAAGTCGGCGCGCGACAGTTCTAACCCCACCACACCTACGAGCACGATCCGGCCGCGCTTCCGACACATCTGCGCAGCCTGGTGCACCGGCTCGTTGCTGCTTGTTGAAGCGGCAATGAGCACGCCGTCGACTCCTTGTTGCCGGGAAAAAACCGCCGCCGCGGCTACAGGATCTTCGCCGCGCGATAGATCGACGGTTACCGCGCCGAAGTGCCGCGCTAGCTCCAGCCGCCGCCCATCGAGATCGATCGCCAGCACTCGGCAACCATGCGACCGCAAGAGCTGC
>JAUYJC010000397.1 GCA_030688735.1 Deltaproteobacteria bacterium | reverse complement strand
CCGCGAGTCGATCACCATCATGGACGCATCGCCGTCGCTGATTTTCTTGAGAAAGTGCAACACTTCGAGTTCAGCTATAGTTTTCACGCCAGGCGCCAGCTCACTGGGCTGAATGCAGAATGGTGGGCATTTGCGCGAAGTCTTGGCGAAATCCGGATTGACAGAGTTGCTCTGATCCTGATTGCGCATGATCGTGACCTTCCGGCCATGATGCATCACGTCCACCGACGCCAGAGCGGCGGTGATGTTCACCTCCAAAGCCGACGCTGCGCCCGGCACAAGCAACTCGGTCGGCAATGCGGTTGAAGCAGGCGGTTGGTAGTTCTTCATGTGCTGTCTCTCCTAAAGTTAAAATTTGTTATGGAGATTCTTATCTCCTGGCCGCCTCTAGTTTGGCGGCCCCGCCAAACTGACGGATGGTTCAGCGGTGTCATAACTGCGATCCAGACAGCCGGGGGCGATGATGACTAGGAACCGAACCATCGGGGAGTTCAAAGGCCAGACAATCAGCCTGATGCCGCCTCCTTCATGATTTTAACAATCGTGTCCTCCACTTCCTGCGCCACCCCTTCCAGTTGCGGCGCGTTGAACATCGCCAGAAGAGTGGTTGGCTTCAACGTAGCCAGAATGGTTTTACCGCCCTCCTCGTAAATGGAGATCCGGCATGGCAGTGCGGTGGAGACGCTCATGTTTTCATCGAGCACCTTCTTCGCTTGTTGCGGCTGACAGACCTCGAAGATCAGACATTCACGGGCGAACTCCACGCCCTTCTTTGCCATGGTCTCTTTGAGGTTGTGAACCTGCATGACACCAAAGTGATTGGCCTGGACGGCAGCCTGCAAGGCAGCCGCAGCTTCACTCACGGTTTTCTCAGTAGCTAATTTGATCAGCATAAGTTTCCTTTCATGGTTAACAGTTCACTTCGTCGAAGCGTCGAGCGCCGACTTATTTCTTGGACAGCTTGCTAATCACGACGACCAGCAGGACCACCACCACTACGCCGATCACCGTCCAAATCCACATCCCTCCGCCCGCCCATCCACCCATTCCACCCATCCATCCGTCAGTTTGGTTCATCATAAAGACCCTTTCGTTACGCTGCGACCAGCCCACCGCCTGGCAAACAAGAACGTGAGCGGAGGCAGCAGTGTCATTTGAAGTAGCGGCCACAGGCCCGCGTCAAGCCCGGGCACCACGGGCATGCGCTCCGTGTACGACCAGCGTCCGGCGGCCAGCGCCGCATGTTCCACCAGCGCCGCATAAGCCAGCCCCAGAACAGCCGCCGTGGCGTAAATGTTCCAACGGCCGCGCAAGCCCCAGCCCAGATCGCCAGCGGCCAGCGCGCCCGCCGCGTAAATGCCCAAGATAATTCCCACATCACCCACCGCCGCCCGCGTGCAAAGACCGAGCGTGCTCGTCCAGGAAGGTCCTGCCGTTTCGACGTAAGCGGACATCTGCGCCATTTCCCAGATTTCGTTCAAAACGAAACTCACCAACACCGTGGTCGCCAAGAACCGCCCAAACCGCCGCCAAGGCAGGCTGGAATGTGCGCTGGATGTGCAGTCTCCGGCGTTTCCAGCTTGGTTGGCGCGGAGATTGTGCTGCGGTGCGTGGTGGTGCTCAGCAGTCATTTCTGTTCTTTTTGAGCATCCCCCGATTTTTCGTCCATGCCCATCATCCCCTTCATCGAAGAGTTTCCCCTTTTGAAGATGCGCGTAGCCAAGATGCACATGGCCGCCTCGCTGCAACAGAGTATCGGTTTCTTCTAGCCGCTCTTTGTGAGTGGCCCCTTTTTGCTGTGCTGATTGTAAGGATTTCTCCTATTCTAGATTTCTACGAACACCGACGACTTGGTCATTTCTTCCCGAAAATCACCCAACCAATGTAGGAAACCGAGACCGAGGGTAAGCAAAGTAGGAACCCACATCCAACTGAACCCGCCTATCCATCCGTGTCCCATCATCCCGCCACTCATCATTGACCCTGTCATTGCCCCGCCGCCGAAGATCAGGAAAAGCACGACGACGACGACAAACGCGATGACTAGGGGTGTATTGCTCGATTCGTACATGAGATTAATCTCCTCTGTGTATCTCGTTCCAAGTGAATCTGCATCTAGAATCAAAGTCACAGCCTTCTGACTTCTACTAGCCCGCACAACTACATCTTCATCTTCATCCCCTTCTCGTCAGCGTGCATCTTCGACATTTTATCGAGATGCTTGAGAACGTTAGCGCTGTCCGCTGCGACTTGCGTGGAGTCGGGTTGATCAGCCCGGACATCCTTCTCAAGAGCGCTGACGGCATCCTTGAGCATCGAGCGAGGCATTTCCATGTCCTTCATCATCGCCGCCATATGCGAACGCATCTCCTCGCTCATCATTTTCATATGCTCCCCATGATACTCCTCTATCTGGTCGAGGCTCCGTTTTAGCTCAGCAACCGCGGCGCGGGCAAACTTAGCATCAAGCGGGCTGCTGCCTTCCGCGTGGTTTTGCAGGGTTTTTGCGAACGTGCTGATGTTCTGCATATAAGCCATTGCTAAGGCATGGTGTGGCTCGTTCATCATGCTGGACATATCCATCTTGGACATGTCGTGTTGCATAGGCTTCTGTGCGCCATGCTGACGTTCTGTTTGTGCCAGCGAGCCCACTGCGCTGACCAGCATCAGCGCGATGACCGCAAGAATCGTTGTGTAAGCTTTTGTCTTCATGATTGTTCCTCCTTAGTCTTTGTGATGCTCATAATCGGCCATCCCGAGATAAATTGCTGTCCATTATTAGACAACTTAGAAAATAAAGGAGAAGAATAGGGGACATCCTATAATTCTCCTGTCAAGTCCGATGTTGTTGACACTTGTCCCTGATGATGGAGAGGTTTGCCGTATACTTCGTGTACGTGGCGATAATCGCACCAGCAATGACAGCGACCAGGATATAAAGATAGGGCAGCTCGGAGACTGAATGGCCACTGAGGAATAAACTATCGCGGAGAATCTTGATGAGATTATTGGCCGCTAACAGCAAAAAAAGGAGCGAGGCCATAATGCCCACGCGGTAGGCCTCCCCAGGCCGGATAGCAAAAAAACGCGACAGCATTCGTATCATCTCAGGAAAAACCTTATATGGATCCCCGTGGGCATGAGTTTTTGCTTACTAATTAGTCGCTGTCAAGGACTGCTGATTTATTTGGTCCTCCTTCTACGCCAATGATACTTTTCGAAATCACGTGAAGATCTGTTTGGCTTTTTGGCGGCTGGGCATCGTTATGCCAAAGCACCTCGAAGACCTGGTGAAGCCCGGAAAATCCCTTCAGTCTGCAGAAGCCTACGGCACGCATGGGAATCCCGGAGGATCGCAGCTCGTGTGACGCATCTTCGTCGATAAAAATACGGTTGCAGTCTGGGAGCTTATCCAGCTCGCTTTCTCCTTCCACACGAGTGAAGTTTTTCGAGGTAAGCCCTTCGATCCGAAACGCTTTGTTGATGGCAGCTCCATGGCGACCGCCACGGGAGTCGAGAAGAATTTCGCCGTAACTTATACCAACCCGCACCGCTAGAGGCGGTCCAGGAGACAAGTCAGGTGGTTGGTCCCTTAACCTCTTGAGCAGTTCAATCGCGGTCTGAACAGCATCTCCGACTGAAGCAAAGGTCATGAAATAACCGTCGCCTGTGTTTTCCGAAAATGTCAGCCCCCAAGTTTCGGCAATTTCCATCGTTCTGTCCTTCAACGCAGTCCGAGCTCGCATGGCCAGGCCATTACCATAGTGCGTGGAAACATGCGTCGAATTTACCAGATCCACGACGAACACTGCCTCATTAACTAAAGCCGCAGGCTCAACTTTCCTCCCCCTGCGGCGCTGGGCCATTCGAAAAGCAACGAAGCCAACGACTGCGGTGGCAAAACCGGCCAAAACTAAGAATGTATGCTCTTGGTAAAACGGAACGGAAGCCGCTGGACGCTCCATTGCACCGCCGGCTCCCTCCGCCATCTTCATAGGTTCGTTGGCGGCGACGCCTGCCAGTGACACAAATGGCACCGCCGTGAGCACGGCAAATATGAGAAAAACGGCTTCCAGAAATCTACGCACGTTCGCTTGCTCCCTCTGCTCTAATGAAACCCGGGCTTAATGCGCGATGTCGGGCTTTTTCCCAACATAAAACTGCATCGACTCTCGATCTGTGGGTTTCGCTCAAAAGCTCAGTGGCCATGATCGCTAGTAGCACTCCCATCAGACTTGACGTTGATTCCGTCCCGGCGAAGCTCCTCATCGCTTGCTTTCAACGCTACGGTTCCGGGCGGATGCTTGTACCACCCAGGATCTTCATCGTAACTCTTCAACTGATCCCGAACTTTAACGATCGTGAAGAGGCCGCCCATTGAAATGTAATCTCCGAAAGGCCCGGACGCACCCTTCATGGAGATCGTGTTCTTTGGATAGGGCATGACCTCAGCCATCTTTCCCATATCCATGCCCGTGTGGCCCATCGTCATGTAGGCCGGCAATAGCGGCTTGAGTTTCTCGTCGAGACCCTCGGTTTTTATGCCGACCATGTTGGGGAAATTATGTCCCATCTGATTCATCACGTGGTGGGTCATATGGCAATGGAAAGCCCAGTCGCCCGGAGCATCGGCGATGAACTCGATAGTGCGCGTCTGTCCGACGGCGACCAGCACCGTCGTTTCCGGCCATTGGGCAGAGAGGGGGATATCCTCGCCGTCGGTCGCCGTGATCCGGAAATGATACCCGTGAATGTGCATCGGATGGTGGTCCGTCGCGCCCAGGTTTCCTAAACGAATGCGTACTTTGTCGCCGGTTTTGCAAACCAAAGGCGCAGTCGATGGAAATACCCTGCCGTTGATCGTCAGAACGTTGAAGTCGTTCATCACGAGCGTATTAGGCCGGGCGGTTCCGGCTTCGATCGCCCATTCACTAATCATCAGCGAGAAGTCGCATTCGACGTGATATTCGGGAGTCGGCTTCCTCGGATGGACAATGAACATACCGATCAGTCCCATACCCATCTGCGTCATCTCGTCGTGATGAGCGTGAAACATGAAAGTTCCATGCTGCCTCAGAGTCCATTCGTATTTGACCGTCTCACCGGCCTTTATGTAAGGCTGGGTAAGCCCACCGACACCATCCATACCGCATGGCAAATAAAACCCGTGCCAGTGGACGGAGGTTAAAACCGGCAGACGGTTTGTAACGTAGATTCGTATCCGTTCGCCTTCGACGGCCTCGATGATCGTGCTGTTCACACGACCATTAAATCCCCAGCACGTAGCGCGCAGACCCGAATCAAAAAAGTGGTCCACTTCCTCGGCGACGAGATGAAAAACTTTTACTCCGTCGACTACCCTAAAAGGCAAAGCGCCACCATTGGGAACGACAACCGGTTTGTACCCTTTTTCAGCGAGTACGGTCGGCAACGGCTTTACATCGATAGGTCCGCCGCTGTAGCTCTTTTCCCAATGAGGCCGGCTCCCACGACCGCTCTGACCGGCACCTCCCGGTTGATATTGGGCTGAACCGCCGTGAGTTTTCGCCTCGCTTTCTTTTCCTAGCAGCGCAACACTTCCGGCTATGCCCGCAGCGCCGATTCCCAGTAACTGGCGCCGTGATATCTTTTTAACCATGATAGCTCTCCTTTTCTTAATGCCCTTCTGGATTGCGCCCTCGCAGGCCAGTACTCCTCATCGCGGCGGCCGCCTCAACGGCGCGCGCGCTTTCACCTCCCGGCAAGCGACCGCTCAAGAGTTGCGCCAACTCCGACCGAGCCAGCCAGTAGTCGCGCAGCGCTTCAACATACGCCGCGCCGATCTCGATCTGTTGCTCACGCGCCCGCAGTAACTGAACGGGGCCGAGTTGCATGGCGTTGTAGTGCAATTGGGCTTCATTGACGATGCGCTCGTGCAACGGCAGCATGATGTCGCGAAAGTACAAAGCGCGATCCCGCAATCCTTGGGCTCGGTCTCGCAGCGATCGCGCGGTCGCGCGGATCCTAACCGCGAGTGCGTAGTACTCCTGCTGAGCACGCCTGAGCTCGGCAGTCGCGCGGCCGGTACGAGCCTGTCCCTGATCAAATAGAGGAATGGGAAACTCCAGTACCGGCCCGACTTCCCACGCTCCGTCGGTCCGCTCACCCAACGCTCCCATGTGTGATTCCGGAATGAGAGCTGTCGCTCGGTTCAGTCCCAACTCTTCGCCCGCAGAGATTACCCGTTGCCGGGCATTCAAAAGATCCACACTGCGCTGGAGCGCGACACGTTCGATATCCTCCGTCTGGATCGGCTCCCGCGGTATTTCCGGTAAACGGTCTTCGCTTTGCCACTCCGTCTGTTTGCCCCAAAAACCCATTAGGACGTTTAGTTCCTCACGGCTCTGTCGCGCAGCGACCTCGGCGGATCCAAGCGCCAATTTCCCGGCCTCCCAAAGAGCCCGTTCCCGGGCAAAGTCGAGATCTGTGATATTTCCCGCCTCGTATAACCGGCGCGTGACCTCAAAGGAAGCGTGGAGCGCCTGCACGATCGTCCGGCGTAGCTCAAGCATTTGCTCGTTTGCTTGATGCAAGAAAAAGGCGGTTCGAACGCGTGCCGTAAAGTCCAACACTAAGCCGCTCACTCGAGTTTTTGTCTCCTCGAAGCGCGCCGCCGCCACGCGCTTGCGCAAAGGCAAATAGAAAATGTCGAGAAAATTCATCACCACGGCGAGCTCCAGCTCCGGCTTGCCCCCGCCGGCTGTCGGCCATCGCGTGGCGCCGTCAAAGATCGGATTACTCAGCAATCCGGCTTGCACCAAGTCCGCCTGTGCGACACCGAGGTCCGCGTAAACCGCTTGCAGCTCGCGGTTGTTAAGCAATGCGATTTGGACCGCGTCATCGACGGTTAGTTTATTTCTCGCTAAGGATTCGAGCTTTGCCGCGGCCTTTTGATCGAGTTCGGTGCCATTGTTCCAGAAAACTTTCAGTCCACCGCGCTCCTCGACCAGCGCGCTAACATCGGCAAAGCCCGCATCAAGGCTCACCGTCGCACAGCCGGTCAAGACAACCAGCGAAATAAACAAGATTGTAGTGTTGAATAGCGAGAGCATCCTTGAGCGCCTCCGTTGCCTATTTCATTTTCTCGATCTTGACGATGGCTTTTTTCGGCACATCGATGGTGAAGCGAACCTTGTCGCCAAATTTCAGACCTTCGAGCAGAGAGGGAGGATCAACGCGGTAGCCCATCGTCATTGCTTCCATAAAGCCCTTAATCTCTCCGTGTTCGACCACGATCTGGTTGGCGTTGGGCACGGTCGCTACCACTTTCCCTTCTCCCACCACGGTTTTTTGTTCACTCTGTGCTGCCTGTTGAGCCTCTTGGCCTTGTGGCGGTGCAATAGCGACAAGCGGTTGTGGCGAAGGAATATCCGATCGCGTATAGGCAAGCGTTTTGGAGACAGGACGTACGAGGACAGCCGTGGCGTCAGGGTGAGCCGGGTGGCTTGTCGTCAGCGGCTCTAACTTGTAGGCGGCGCACCCAGCCAAAAATAACAAAGCGCAGGCGAGTAGCCACTTCTCATTGCAAGCTTTCATTAATCTTCTCCCTTCCGTTGAATCAGCTCTTGAGTTTCTCGATTTTCGTGACCGCGTGTTTCTCGGTATCGATAGCGAAGCGAATTTTGTCCCCAGGCTTTAGTCCCTTCAGCAGGGAATTCGAGCTAACTTTGTAGCCCATCGTCATCGCGTCCATGAAGCCTTTGATCTCTTCGTGGTCAACGATGATCTGCTGGCTTTCGGGAACCAGAGCGATAACTTTTCCAATCCC
>JAUYJC010000008.1 GCA_030688735.1 Deltaproteobacteria bacterium | reverse complement strand
GCCGGCCGAGCGGCGTACGGGTGTGTGAAAAACCGCGATTCGCCCTTCGACCCTTCGAGGGGCCTCAGGGCAGACTCCGATGGTCCTCATTCCAGAAAGCTCTTGAAATCGGTGTCACATAAACATGATCTCCAATATGATAATTTGCAACAGACCTAATATAAGGCCCCCTCGACAGCCTTCAGTCCCGAGCCTGTCGAGGGGTCAGGACGAACGGCTAAGTTCTTGAACTTAGGTGTAGGCCATCCCGTTCATGGTGAGGCTCTCGAACCATGGACGATTTTTTCACCCACTCTCAGCGTTGCTTGCTTGCGTCGGCGGACGGACGCTGGCCGGTTTTTTCCGATGCCACGGTGATTTTTTTTCGCTGCTTGTAGATGTGGATGCAGAGTTCTTCGATCGTCGTGATATGGCTGTCCGGTCTTTCGCCGCGTTCGACTGAAAACGGCTCATACTGAATCGTGATCGACTGGAGATGCTTCTACGGTTAGCTCAGCACGACCAGATTTCGTAGGGGAAGCGGCGCTTTCCGGGTGGAAATCCCCAGTAAGTCTGGAAGGCGGCCATCGGCTTGCGTCGAAGGTCATCGTGCTGAGTCAACCGTAGAAGCATTCGACTGGATTCTGTCCGATTGATCCTGCCACGACACCCTGACCAAGCGCCCGCGCAACCGATCGACATAATTCCCCGCCATGCGCAGCACTTGGGATAGGTTCAAGGGATTGAAGAGGTTTGGAAACGATTTTCTTTTCGCTCGCCCTTCCTGTTCGAGTTTCTTGATATCGTCCGGCGTGTAGTGCTTATCATGGTCCACCGACGAGGAAACACCCTTCTGCCAGGCCTGGACGGTGTAGTTTTCCCCGTGGGTTTTTACCTCCAATGCTTTGAGCCCGACCTGTTCCAAGCTCTGCCCGATGCAACGCAAGGCTTTGGAATAGCGTCGTTTCGCGCTCGGCGCGGAATTGGAGTTTACGGATTGTAGGGCCACGGAGGAATATCCTCAGCAACCTTTATGCCAGCGACAACCCCAAAAATTACGGGAATTTCCCCGAAAAAGCTCCGTTCTCCCGGCGACGCTCTCAGGCCCGTCCTGAGATAAAGAAAGAGCGAACGGAAGCCGAGTTCATGCGATCGGCGATTCGGCGCCAGAGTCCTTCCGCTGGGTGTTTGCGATTGCGTTCTCTAGCATCTTGCTCCGGTTCCACCCGGCAGCGGTGCAAACTTGTCCGGGAGCGTCAAAAGTCGATCTCCTTAGGCATGTCCTACGACGCTCCGTCTCGAATGTGGGGCCACGGCCAAAGCAGGGACCCAACTCGACGGTATTCTTGCTCGACCCGTTCCAATGCTATTCGAAGAGACGCCTTCGCAGGCGCCGGCGCTCAGCGAATTTTCATGTCGAAGGTCAAGACTTTCTCATCGGGGCGCGGTTTCCAGATGACGTTACGCACCACGCCGTAATTTTCCGCCAGCGTATAGAGGGGCACGATCGGCGCGTCTTCCATGATAATTTTCCCGGCCTGCTGCAAGAGCGCGATGCGCTTCTTGGGGTCGCCGGTCTTTTGTTCTTCATCGATGAGCTTGTCGAATTCCGGGTTTTTGTACTGGATGCGCGGGCTCACTCCCGAACGAAAATACTGATCGTACACCGTGTCCGCGTCGATGGCCGGCCGGCCGACGTAGTAAAAGGGCAGCTTGCCGCCGTTGACGCCCTCTTTGCCCCAGAAGACGACAAATTGCTGCGCCTCCAGCTCCGCCTTCACGCCGACCTTGGCAAGTTGATCGGCGACGACCTGGCACACTTCGCGGGCTTTGGGATAGCGGTCCGGTGAAAAATAGAGTTTCACCTCCAGCCCGGACTCGAGTCCGGCTTTCGACAGCAAATCTTTGGCTTTCTTCGGATCGTAGGGATAACGTTTGGCCTTGGGATCGAAGCCGATCACGTTCGAGCTCATCGGTCCGTTCATCACGTAGCCGTTGCCTTCGAAAATATATTTGATGATCTGCGCCGGATCCACGGCGTAATTAAACGCCTGGCGCACCAGCTTGTTGTCGAACGGCTTGTGGCTCAGGTTCATCGCCAGAAAATGCATTCTCAGCCCTTCGACTTTTTCCGCCCGCACCCGCGGATGTTTTTCCAGGCGAGACAGCTCATCCACCGGCACGTTGTTGATCACGTCGCCCTGTCCCGCCAAAAGCCCGGCGACCCGCGCCGAGTCTTCGCCGACCTTCTTGATCACAATTTCCTTGATTGCCGGTTTGGGCCCCCAGTAGGCATCGTTGCGGGTCAACACGAGATTGCCGTCACGCTGCCAACTGACGTACTTGTACGGGCCGGTGCCGTTGGGGTGTTCGTCGGCCTGATCGCCGTACTTGTCGGCCGACGACTTGCTGATCATGAATCGGTTATAGAGCCGGTCGAGGAACACGGCGTTGGGAACCTCAGTCGTGAACACAACGGTATGATCGTCCGGCGCCTCCATCTCGGTCACGTCGCGAAAATTCTCCCTTTGCAGGCTCCGCTTATCGGTCTTGATCCGGTTGACCGAATGGACCACGTCCTTGGATGTAAATGGGCTGCCGTCGTGAAAACGAATGCCCTTGCGAAGCCGAAACACCCACTTCTTGCCCTGAAACTCCCATGACTCGGCGAGCACGCCGTAATATTCCTTCTTGGCGTAATTGACTTCGATTAACGGCTCGATCATATGCTCCCAAATCCCATAGTGAGGGCTCGCGCTGATCGCATAGGGATTCAAACTGTCGAGGCTGACGGCGGCCAAGAACGTCAGCCGCTCCTTGTTCGCGGATAAGACCAGCCCCGGCCAGGACGCGCTCGCTAAAACGCCCGCGCCGGCCAGGGCGCCGTACTTCAAGAATTCTCTCCGCTTGATCCCGTTGGGGATTACAGACATAAATCCTCCGTTCTTTGAATTGCGATAAATTCCCGTTAGCGAATCTTCATATCGGCGACCAGAACTTTCTCATCCGGCGGCGGTTTCCAAATCACGTTGCGGGCAACACCGTAGAGATCCGCCAGATTGAACAGCGGCACGAATGGAGCATCTTCCATGAGGATCTTACCGGCCTGGCGGAGGATCGCCGCGCGCTTTTTTCGATCATAGGTTTTTTGTTCTTCGTCGATCAGTTTATCGAATTCCGGATTGCTGTAGCCTACTACGCGTTTGCTCGTCCCGGTCTTGAAGTATTGATTGTACAGCGTATCGGCGTCAAGCAGAGAGCCTCTGCCAATGTAATAGAAAGGCAGTTTTCCACCGTTGACCCCGGACTTACCCCAGAAGATTGCCCATTCCTGGGAGATGATCTCTACTCTGAACCCACCTTTCGCCATCTGGGCGGCTATCGCCTGGCAGACTTCTCTATCCTGGGGGTAGCGCCCGGGAGAATAATAGAATTTAACGTCAATTCCGTTGGGATAGCCGGCTTGAGCGAGCAGTTCGCGCGACTTCTTCGGATCGTAGGGATAGCGCTTTAGACTTGGATCGGCGCCAAAAACTTTGCGCCCGACGGGGCCGTCGCAGACAAATCCATTGCCTTCAAAAATATTCTTCACGATCCCCGGGGCGTCTACGGAGTAATTGGCGGCTTGGCGAATCAGTTTGTTATCAAACGGCTTGTGCGCAGGGTTGAGAACCAAAAAAAACATGCGCAAGCCTTCCACCGTCTCGACCCGTACCCTGGGACTACGTTGCAGACGAGCGACTTCATGGATGGGAACGTTGTTGACGAGGTCGGCCTGCCCGGCTTCGAGAGCGGCAACCCGCGCGGCATCCTCCGTTACTTTACGGAATACCACTTCCTTGATTTGCGGTTTGGTTCCCCAATAATCGTCGTTGCGGGTCATCACGAAGTTCCCGCCTAGCTGGTAGCTCACGAACTTATAGGGACCGGTGCCGATCGCCTGCTGGTCCATTTGATCGCCGAACTTATCGTAGTGGGCCTTGCTCAAGACAAAACGATTTTGCACCAGGCCGAGAAATGTCGCATGGACCTGATCGAGAGTGATGGTGAGCGTATGATCGTCCAGCGCTTCCATCTCTACGACATCTTTGAAATTAGGGCTCTGAAGGCTATGCTTGTCTGTCTTGATGCGATTGATCGAAAAAATCACATCCTTGGCCGTAAACGGCGCGCCGTTGTGAAAACGAATGCCCTTTCGCAGGTGGAATACCCATTTCTTTTCTTTGAATTCCCAGGATTCGGCAAGAATGCCTTCGTACTCAAGCTTGTCATTATTCATTTCGACCAACGGCTCTATGATATGTTGCCACTGGCCGTAAATCGGGCTGGAGCTGTGGTTATAAGGGTTGATCGAGTTCGCGACACTGGAATGATAGATAGTGATACGATCTCCGGAGGCGGCGATGGCATCGTGGGCTGAGTGATGCCCGACTACCGCGCCGACTCCCAACGCCACGCCTCGCTTCAAGAAATCGCGCCGGCTGATCCCCCCGTTCCTCTTCGCCATAAGACCCGCCTCAATCTCTCTATCTCTGTCTCCCATCTCTATCTATCTTCTATATCTGTCTTCTAAGCTTGGGGT
The DNA here is from genome assembly GCA_030688735.1 of Deltaproteobacteria bacterium. Classification (GTDB taxonomy): domain Bacteria; phylum Desulfobacterota; class Binatia; order UBA9968; family UBA9968; genus JACPFE01. The sequence continues at coordinate 4,697 of JAUYJC010000008.1, read as the reverse complement.
CAAGCACATCACGCAAGCCATCGCCGAGCAGATTAATGCCGAAAACCGTGACGAAGATCGCTATGCCGGGAAAGATCGTCAGCCACGGCGCGCGGTTCATGTAGCTCCGGCCTTCGCTCAACATCGAGCCCCAGGTGGGGATATGGGCCGGCACACCCAGACCAAGAAAGCTCAAGCTCGCCTCGGAAATGATCACGACCGCCATCGCGAAGGTGGCGACCACCGTGACGCTGGCGAACGTGTTGGGCATCACATGGCGCAACAGAACGTAATAATCCCCGGCGCCGAGCGCCTTGGCGGCGGTGACGAAATCGCGCTCCTTGAGCGACAGGACCTCGCCGCGCACCACGCGGCAGTACTGCACCCAGCGGCTTACCATCAAAGCGATGATGATGTTGATTACGCCCTGGCCGAGAAACGCCATCAAGGCGATGGCGAGGAGCAAAAACGGGAAAGCGAGAAATATTTCGGTGATCTTGCCGACCACTTCGTCGACTCTTTTGCCGAAGTAGCCGGCGACGCCGCCGAGAAAGCAGCCGACCAGCCCGGCCAACAGTACGGTGGTGGCGCCGACGAGCAGCGAGATGCGCGACCCATAAATTATACGGCTCAAGATATCGCGGCCAAGATTGTCGGTGCCCAATAAATTCGCTTGCGCCCGCCCGCCTAACCAAGCCGGCGCCTGGAGCCGCGACTCAAGCCGCTGTTCCTGGGGATCGAAGGGCGCAAGCAGCGGCGCCGCCAGGCCGCCAACGACCAGCGCCGCCAAGATTATGCCGCCGACCATGACTTTGAAGTAGCGCAACCGGAGCATTAAAGTTTTATCCTCGGATCGATCAAAGTATAGAGCATATCGACCAGCAGGTTTACGACGAAATAGATCACGCCGAAGAACAGGATTAAGACCTGGGTGAGCTTGTAGTCGCGCACGGAGATCGATTGGATCAGAAGATCGCCGATGCCCGGATAGGAAAACACGGTCTCGGTGATCACCGAGCCGTTCAACAGGGCGCCGAGCTGCAGGCCGAGAATCGTCACGACCGTGATCATCGCGTTGCGCAAGATATGCCGCCGGATGACGACCCCTTCGCTCAAGCCCTTGGCGCGCGCCGTGGTGACGTAGTCCTGACGCATCACTTCGACGACGCTCGAGCGGGTGATGCGCGTGACGATCGCCGCCAGCGCCGTGCCCAGGGTTACCGCCGGCATCAATAGGTGCTGCACCGCGCTCCAGAAGCCGGCGAAGTTGGCGGTGAGCAGGCTGTCGACGAGAAAAAGCTTGGTGATCGGCTTGATCTCGATGCCGTATCCGATACGGCCCGCCACCGGCAGCAAATTCCACTGCCCGCCGAGAAAATAAATCAGCATGATGCCAAGCCAGAAATTGGGCAGAGAAACGCCGATCAGCGCCACGCCCGTGCCGGCGTGATCGAACAGAGTGTCGCGCTTGATCGCCGAGTAGGTGCCGATGGGGATCGAAATCAAGATGGCAACGAGCAGGCTCATCGACGCCAGCTCAACGGTCGCCGGCAAGCGCTCAAACACGAGCTTGATCACCGGCTCGCCGAACTTGAGCGATCTGCCGAAGTCGCCGACTACGGCGCGAGAGATGAACTGCCAGTATTGCACTAGCAGCGGTTGGTCCAGGCCCCATTCGTGGCGCACCCGCGCCACCTCGTCCGGCGTCGCGTCGTCACCGAGCAAAAGCATCACGGGATCGCCGGGGGCAAGATGCATCAGCAGGAAAACGAGAAAGGAAATTCCCAAGAGAACCGGCACGGCGCCGATGATGCGACGGACGATGGTATTCATCTCTGCGCGCAAAGAAACTTTCGAAGCGTCGTTATCTCAGCCATATCGTGGTCGGTATTCGAGCCCCGCGGCGATAGCTATTGCCCCAACTGCGCAAAGGAGCGATCCATGATAGTTAGCGCCTGGTCGACTTCCTCTTTGTCAATATTGAGCGGCGGCGAAATGCGCAGGACGTTCCCATAGGTCCCGCCCTTGCCGAGCAGCAAACCGTGGTTCTTGGTCAGCTCCATCAGCCGCTTCGTGCTCTCTGCGTCGGGTTTCTTCTTCTCGCCGACCAACTCCATGCCCTGCATTAGCCCCATGCCGCGCACGTCGCCGATCACCGGATATTTCTCTTTGAGGGCGTTGAGCCCATCGCGCAGGCGGTTGCCCATCACACGGGCGTTCTCGACCAGGTTTTCCTCTTCGATGACTTCGATGGTCGCGCGCGCCGCCGTGCAGGTCACCGGATTGCCGCCGAAGGTTGAGATCGTGTTGCCTTGCATGCTGTCGGCGACTGCCGGCGTAGCGATGGTGGCGCCGATTGGCACGCCGTTGGCCATGCCCTTGGCGAAGGTCATGATATCCGGCTCGACGCCCCAATGCTCGATGCCGAACATCTTGCCGCCGGTGCGGCCCCAGCCGGTCTGCACTTCATCGCTGATGAAAAGACCGCCGTATTTACGAATGATGCCGACGATCTCTTTGAAGTATTCCTTCGGCGGAACGATGAAACCGCCGACCCCTTGAATCGGTTCGGCGAGAAACGCCGCGACGCGCCCCTGGGAGGTCATCGTTTGAATCGCTTCTTCGGCATCCTTGGCGCACTTGAGATCGCAGCTCGGATAGGTCAGTCCGAAAGGACAGCGATAGCAATAGGCGTTGGCAATATGGTGGATGCCCGGCACGACGTTGGGCATGAGCCGCCAGCTCGACTGCGCGGACAGGCTGAGCGCCAGATAGGACCGACCGCTGTAACTGTGGCGCAGCGTAATGATGTCCTGGCACTTCGTATAGAGCTGCGCCAAGAGCACCGCGGTCTCGTTGGCCTCCGTGCCGCTGTTGGTGAAAAAAGATTTTTCCAAGCGACCGGGCGTAATCCGCGCCAGCTTTTCGGCGAGCAGGACCTGAGGCTCGTTGGCGTAAAGCGTCGACAAATGCTGCAGCTTGTGGGTCTGCTCGTCGATCGCCCTGGTGACCTTTTCATTGCAGTGGCCGACGCTGACGGTCAAGATGCCGCCGAAAAAATCCAAATACTCTTTGCCCTCGGCGTCGTAAACATGGTGATCCTTGGCATGATCGACCACCAACGGCTCGTCATAATAGGTGGACACGCAGGAGAAGAGATATTTTTTCTGCTTTTCGATGATTTCTTTTTTGTTCACCGGTGCTCCTTAGCGTCGCAGGCTCTTAAAAATTCGACAAGTTAATCTTCGCACCACGAAGTCGCGCCATTCGCGCTGTTCAAAAAGTTTAAACCGTTCAAGTCGTTCAAAACGATTGCCGGATTGTCCGACGGCTTGAACGATTTGAACGGCTTGAACAACTTGAACTCGACACCATCAGTATGCACGTGCTCGTTATGTAATAATCTCCCATTCTCCTTGGTTGCACCTACGCCGCGTTTTTTAATGCCGCCGCAAAAAATCCAAGATCGGAGGGTGCCCCTTCTCGGGCATCTCGCGCAAATAGCCATGCCGCCCACCCTCGATAAGCACCAGTTCCGCGCCGGGAATTTTCTCCGCCAGGACCTTCGCGGACTCAACGTGGTTGCCGGTGCCGCCCTCGTGCGTGTCCTTGCTGCCGACGATGACCAACGTGGGGGCGGTAATCTTATGGATGAGATGCGTCGTCTCATGGCATTGGCGCGCGACGACATGGCGCAGGTAACATTTGAGCGGCGGCACTTCGTCGACGATCAGCTCCTGATACTTTTTCACGATATCCGGGTGCTCTTTCATAAACTGCTCGCTGAACATGAATCCCGGTCCCCAGTGATCGCTTTGATATTTCTCGTAGCCCTTTTCGATCATCTCGAGCGCCGCGTCCAACGGCACGCCGCGCGGATAGTCTTCGAGCTTTTCACTGTATTTCCCCGAGCCGGGCCCCGAGAGCACCAGGCTGCGTACTTTTTCGGGATAGTCCAACGCAAACCACTGCAACACCCGCGCGCCCATGGAATGACCCATCATATGCGCTCTCTTGATGCCGAGCGCATCCATCAGTCCGGCGCAGTCTTTGGCGAACAGGCGCGTGGTGTAGTGCATGTCGGGCTTGTCGCTCCGCCCGAGTCCGCGATGGTCGTAAATCAGCACCTGATAATGCCTGGCAAACTCCGGCACCTGGGCAACGCGCCAGGGCGCCAGGCTGATGCCGGTGCCGGCAACGAGCACCAACGGATCGCCTTGGCCGTAAAGCTCGTAGTAGAGGTTTACGTCATCGACTTTGACTTTCCCGCTTTTGACCGGCTTCAACTCTTCCATGTCGCGCTCGACTCCTTACACACCGGATATGAAACCTACTACCGCCGTGACGCTATCGAATCAACAATATGCTGTCAACCTGACATCCGACGAATGGATTTTTCGACAGAACGAGAAGCTTCACTTGAAACAATGCTTTGGTAGGGCAACTTCAGCGGACAGTGGTCTCGAACAACAGATACGGCAGGCGCTGGAATCGATCCGTAGAAGAATTCAGTTCGACGCCAGGATTAACGAAAGGATGAACGGACGAGGCTGGCGAGTGAAGCGAGCGGGGCGACGCTCCGGCTCAAGCCGATCCTTAGGGCTGTTGTAAGTTAATGATTCTCTGTATGTTTCGTTTCAGTTCTGGAAGCTTCTCCAGGACCACGTCCCATACGAGCTGGTAATCCACCCCAAAGTAACCGTGAATGAGGCGGTCGC
>JAUYJC010000369.1 GCA_030688735.1 Deltaproteobacteria bacterium | reverse complement strand
GTGGCGTTCACCTTCACCTTGCTAAGGGATTCGGCGAACGCTTCGTCCTGCGCCGCCTGTAGCGCCTCTGTGAAGGATTCCTGCTGCTTCCACGAGTACAGCGTCGATCGGCTGACTTTCGCCTCATCGCACGCCTGCTGCTCTGAAGGCATGGACACCAGAAGAGGCAAGAGTCGCTTTTGCCGCCGGGTCAGTGGTTTTACCGGTGTGTGGTTCATTTTCGCTTACTTCGGTTCGAGCCTTTTCGAAATGTTTTCGACTTTGCTAGCGCTAGTCCCACGTCTGGCGTAGCAAAGCATCGTCTACCCCCCGGGGTATGCCGATTTTTGCTACCACTTTGCCACCATATTGAGCCAAATCCACCGCGAATCAGGTTGAGTCGAATCCCTGTTTCCCCTCGTAAACCTGGACTTTCTTTCCTTGTGATTCCTTGCCATTATGTGTTAGGACACACTTCGGATCTGAGGGTTGGGGGTTCGAATCCCTCCGGGCGCGCCAGAGCCAAACAACTTACGCCAAAGCGTCTTTCCATGTTCCCATTTTGTCCCTACTCATCTAGGCTGTCCGGTCGGGATAAACTCATGGGCATTTCGAAGCTTCAGATTTCTTAAAGTCGCCAATTTTACTTTTCAAGGAATCTGTTTTCTTCTTCAATAGTGCCCTATCCTCTTGGCTTAAGTTCCCTCCTTGGAAGGCTGCACCGGCATTAGTCCGGGGAATCACTTCGGTAATTTCGACAACGTTCTGCGCGAGATCGAACACGTCGCATTGCGCTTGAAGGACTCGACGCTCTGTCTCAATGACTCTCTTGAGAGCTTCTTCAGCTTTTGATGAGGCCTCGCTGGCCGACGACAAGTTTGAAAAAGCTACGAATAGAAGGCCGAATGACACTAACAACGATATCCCTTCGAATAATCGTAGATAATTTGAGAACCTAAAAAATCCCGCTTGCACCCTTGAACAGTAATGGCATACCTTAGCCGTTGGTTTGATCTTCTCAGCACAGTGGCGGCATTCCTTAAGTGTCGCCGTTTTAACGATCTCATCTTTGGCCTCGCTAATCGTTGTCATAAGCGCCTCCAACTTGGACCAAAGTCTAGGTCCACGATGTCACCAATCCGTAAGAAGAACAAAAGCCCCGGAGTTTGCACGAGGCTTTTGTCTTAAATAATTAACCAGAGCCTCGAATCAACTCAGCCCTGTAGCCGGAAAAGTGCTAGGTTCCGGCGTATTCAATTTTTCCAGCAAGTCCAGCGTGAATCTTTGTTGGTTCACTAACCCTTGACCAGCTCACACTCCCCGACGCTTCTTTATTACACCCTATCTGGAAAGTCCCGACCTCCGAAGACCCTATTCCGTTATTTGTGAAAGACCGTGGCGATTCAACGGAAAAACTCCTGCAGGCTGCGGTAGATCTCAAAGACTCGATCACCGACGCCAAGGCCAAGCTGCTGCTCTCTCTCGGGGGCGCCATCAAGGTCGGCTTTAACAGGCGCCAGGCGCAGAAGGATTACTATGCTGCGAAGGCCGTCAAACAGGCGCTGCTGATTGAAGCGAAGCGTCTTGAGGTTGCCTTCGATCGGAGACTCGCCGAGCTGAAAGCCCAAGGCGTGGAATTTGAGAAATGAGGTGAGCGAGATGCAAGTGATGCTAGGGGCCTAGACGTCGCCGGTAACCATCCGAGCCGACGCCATGAAGATTCTCGAAGAGCGCTGGTCTGATCTCTCACCGCAGGAAGGGACCGATCTCTGCGTCTGCTCCTGGTGCGGCAAGATGATCGGCCGCGACGAGCGAGATCCGGTCTGGGAAGATCACATCGAATACTGCGCCGGATGCGAGGTGTGCGAGATCGCCATCCGGATGTGGAAAGATGGTCCCGATCGCCCTGGCGAGATGCTGGAGCTCCGCTTTCATTCCAAGTGCGTCAACGAAATCATCGTGACAAGGAACGGAACATGAGCGTGGGCTAACGTAGGGCTAAACGGCCCAAACCACGCCGCCGATGAGCTTCAGAAAACGCCACCGGATGTGTCCGGCGTGGTTTTGGTCCTCCCACTTCAGCCCTTGGTTAGACCAGGACATATTCTTCCTCTATAAAATGATTTCAAGTCGATACCTCAGCATTCGCCGCTCTTCGCTGGTCATGAAATAGTCGATGGTGTAGATCCAATCGTGTTTATTCCCACGGCTGGTCGATATATCCGCCAAGTCACTCTCGAGAGGCGTAAGTAAGGGGGCGTAAGAAAGATGTTGCGTGGGATGGATGATAATTCGTTTCGGATATGGCCCTTCCTTATCCAACTCGACATCTATGGCTTCGATGAAGCGCATCGCACCTTGGTCTATGAGGACCGGCCCTTTATGGTCAAAAACAACTGACGGGCGAAGAGCACTTGCCAACTTGCGAAGGAAAGCGTCATCACGAATTCTGTTTTCAATGCGTTTGTCGATGAAGAGGAGACCGCCGTACAGGGCCGCAATGAGTGTAATCACAAGGACGCCGATCTCAAAAACAGTTTTAATGTCCATAGCCGATCCTTAAACTGCTTTCCGGCCCGGAGGCAGCGCGTCTAACGCGCCGCTTCACCCGCGGCGGGCGCGCACTATGTGTTTCTTGCCGGTCCCCGTTCCGCGCCCGCCGGCGAGTGCAAGCGGTTGTTAGAGAGCCTATTGCATGAGTGATTCGGCGGCCTTCTCGAGCTGCTGCGATCGCGCCTCGAGAAACTTATTGTAGTCGTCCGCGAACAGGAGGTCTGGGCATAGTGCCGCTCTCAAGACCTCGTCGATGTTAGCCGGCATTTTGCCGCGGTAGCTGCTAGGTGGCCCACCCCCCAGCGTGTTGTTGTCAACCTTGGATAGGAATGCGAAGTTAGCGAGAACATTGGGGTCAGCATCTGCCCCATGTTCTGCCCCGAGGTACGACCTCGGGAAAAGATGATGGAATTCGCTACGGTTGTACTCCCTCAAAACGCGGCCGAGCGAGACCGGCTGCCCCGAGACAAAATTCAGCGGGCCGCACTGTGCGAGGAGGAGAACAAATGTCTTCGTGTTCACCGAGTTGATTCTGAACGCGTTTGACGAGAAATAGTCTCGGGTCACGACAACCGAGAAATCGCCGAGTGCGTTCGGGCGGTCGTCCTTCAAGGCATTCATGGCGGCGATGTCATCCTTCAGGTTGCGCAAGACACCGCTGCTGAAGCGCCGCGAAAAGCAAGAGCGCCAAAACCAGCGGATGAGCCGCCTTCGCTGGGGGTCCGTCATCCTGACCTGCTCATCGCCCGGCGCAGCGAAGAAGACTGAGAGCGGCACAAGGAGCGTGGAGAACGGCAGATTCCCGACTGTCTCCACTTGGAGATTGGTGCGGAGAAAATCGATGGCACCCTTCAAACCGTTCGCGATTTCCTTGAAGCGTAGGCGGACGTCCACTCCACGCAGGTTGACCAGCGTACTTGGTGCGGCGTCTCCAGCAAGCACCGCGGAGCAGCAGCGGAGCAAGAGGTTCGAATCCTCGCCCACACCCGCAAATCCAAAGGGAGCGAGGTCCTCGCGCAGCTCATCGAACTCGTGCTGGAGATCAAACTCCTCGCTCCAGGTCCAAGCGGTCAACAACTGGAACGTGTCCAACGGAACACCCATGCGATTGATTCGCTCGAAGACGATCGCCACTTTCGCACGGTCCTCTGTCGTTAGGAGTTCGTATGGAATGCGGGCTTCCTTGAAGCGTTCCTGCATTCCATCTACTCGGACTACATCCTGGGCACCCAGATTCTCGGTGGCACGACGATAATCGATGGAGAGGAATAGGGTCTTCAGCGGAAAGTGACGACGCGGCTCGACGTCGTCCGGGCGGAGAGCCAAAAACTGCGATTCTTGAGCATCAGCCTGGGCCTCAAGATCGAAATAGATGTCGGCCCATTCAACCAAAGGGTCGGGCTGAAGGTCAGACTGGAAGACCCCAAAGATGGAGGTAATCCGCTGCTGGCCATCAAGGACGTAGTCGATTGGATAGTCTGGATCTCTCTCGGGGAGTGTGAATGGACCAAGCTGACGCTCGAAGCGAAGTTTCTCTCAGGTGCGCCAGAGGAGCAGGGAACCGAACGGGTAGCCCTTATAGATACTGTCCATTAGAAAAGCAACTCGCTCCGGATCCCAGACAAACCCTCGCTGAAAGGCGGGCACCCGAATCTGCCCTTTCGGCACGAGATCCAAAATACCGCGAATAGTCAAATCCGCCATCCGAGCATCTCCTTTATGCGCATGGTTGGCTCTCTAACGCATTGGCGTTCTGCTGGGAACGCTCAAACAAAACGCGGAGACGCAGCCGCCGCTACCGAAATCATCCGCGTTTGTCTGCAGCAACGCCCGGTTCAAGTAAGCCGCTACGCGGCAGACGATTTCGATCTCTTCAGTAATGCCGTCGCAGCGTGTCGAGCACCTCCGCCCGTAGCCATTACCCTGGCCAGCATTCTTCTATGCTCTTTCT
>JAUYJC010000361.1 GCA_030688735.1 Deltaproteobacteria bacterium | reverse complement strand
GGACGAGCTCTCAGGGCTTCGACGAGCGGACGGTACTTTTCGTTCAGTTTCATCCAATGGGTGGCCCGTCGTTTGGCTTTCGAAAGCTCGGTTTCGGGGAACGTTACGAACGGTATTCGAGTTGGGCCTACCTTGCAATAGTCAGCGAATTCCGCCGGGCGTTTGTTACCGGCGCCAGGCACCGGCCTGCCACTGCTGCCGTCGCCGATGAGATCATCGATAACCTCGATCGCTTTTTGGTCATCGCCCTTGCGTACCTGCTCCAGCAGATAGAGAACCGGCCAGGGCCCCATCCACACTTCCGTCGACCAGCAGCCCGCCGCGCCTAATTTGTAATACGGATAGAGTTGGGTCTGATTGACGAAGACGCCGATCTTGCCCTTGACGATCTTCTGTAGATTCATGAATGCCTGGGTCGTTCTGTGGCTGTCCTTCATACCGATGATCGTCGGTTTCTTGACCAGTTCCTTAAACGCCGCTACTGGGATGGTGAACTTGTGATTCTCCGGATTGTGGTAGATGACGATATTCAGCGTCGGAAAAAGATCCGCAATGTCATGGTAAAATTTGATCGCGTCTTGGACGTGAAGCGTTTCATAATAGGGCACACCAAGCAAAACGCCGTCGGCGCCCAGGCCCTTTACAAAGTTCATCTTCTGCACCACTTCCCTCGGATTGGGACTGGTGCAGCCGATGAAGAGCGGCACGCGTTTCCTGACCGCCTCGACCGTCGCCACCGCCAACGTCTTAAACTCGTCGAAAAGAACATTGTAGCACTCGCCGTAGGTTCCCGTGGTGGCGATATTGTCGACTCCGTCTTTGATGATCTTGTCGACACCTTCTTTGAGATTATCCACGGCGATCGTCTGCGTCGCCCGAATATCCACCGCGTCGGGCGTAGCGAAAGCGGGCATCATTCCAAGAACACCGTTCAGCTCACTCGCGGTTAACATAAATTGCCTCCCTGACCATCATCTTGTTTTTCTCTACTTTAGGTCATTCAACCCTGATACGAGCCTTGTTAACAGCTACCCGAAGCGGTTGTCAAACCGAAGTGAGATCAAGAATCTTTACCCTCAATCAACGATTTATCTTGAGAAAGAAGCCACGGAAGAGAAAGCCAAGACCCTCTCACCCCAGAATGACATCATCCACTTCGCCAGCCATGCGGAGCTGAACGAGAACGATCCGCTTTCGTCCGCGGTGCTTCTCGCGAAGAGCGACAAAGAAGACGGCAGACTCGAAGTCAGAGAGATTTTCGGCATGGATTTAAAAGCCAGCCTCGTCGTGCTGAGCGCCTGCGAGACGGGATTGGGAAAGCTATCGAGCGGAGACGAACTGGTCGGCCTTACGCGTGCTTTTATCTACGCCGGCACGCCGTCGGTGGTGGCTAGCCTGTGGAATGTCGAAGACAGCAGCACGGCGCAGTTGATGGCGAGCTTTTACAAGAACCTCAAGACGATGACGAAGGTCGAAGCGCTCAGACAGGCACAGTTGAATTTAATCCGCGGTAACGTCAACAGTGATCTGCTTGCTCGTAGAGGAATCGGCGGAGTGGGCCAGCTCGGTGAAACTCCAAGCTCCGTGCTCCCTGCGCCCAGCTCCGATCCCCATGCTCCCAGCTCTGTCTCCACCTCTCACCCCTACTTCTGGGCGCCGTTTATTTTGGTGGGGGAGGGGAGCGATTGATCGGTGAGGGGATGAGCTTATCGTCTCTCTTGATTGATGGATCCTTTTCGCTTTCTGAAATGAACGGTCAACGTGCATTCTCGAAGAAGCTGGGTTCCCAAAAGTCCTTGGGGATTATCCAATGCGATCACTTCAACGGACCGTCTGTGATTGAACCAGAGAATTTCTGCTTTGTAGATGTCAGCACGCACAATCTGTCCGTCCGCCAAAACGTAAGCTTCCCGGCCGACTCGCTCGAAACCCAGACGACGAATGATGCTCGGCGAAAGGCACAACTCTCCAGAGAAACCGGTGTCGATGATAACAGAAATCTTGCGCTTCGTCGGGAAGGCTTGCAGAACAACGACTGGCTCCCCCTTGGCGCTTAATTTTCCTTGGATGGCCATGAACGACGTAGCGAGTGAACGGCGGGATAGCCGATTCGAACAGCGTAGAATATTTTGCCGGGGTGTTTCTTGCGCCCGTTCTCGATCGCTTCAAGCACTGTTTTTCCCAGGAAGTAGTCTCCCGAATCGACATCGATTGCTACAATGCGACCTTGGTATTTTTTTTCGAGCTTCGGTTTCAGTTTTGTCCGATAGATCGCTTCCGCCTTCCTGTCGAAGGCCAGTGGATGACCGTTCTTCATGTGATCTCCATTATTTCGTACACGCTAACATGCAGCGGATGGGGCTTTCAAACGTCGAGGCCAAACGGAAAATCGCCGTCATGCAGCGCGGCGTCGGAGGGCTCGGGAGGCGGAGCGAAACTCCAAGCTCCGTGCTCCCAGTTCTGTTTCAACCTCTCACCCTTATTTCTGGGCGCCGGTCATCTTGGCTGCGGGAGATGGGGAGTGGCGAATCCTGGGAGCTATTATGAAAGATTGGAGCCACCCGCCGGAGTCGAACCGGCGACCTACTGATTACGAATCAGTTGCTCTACCAACTGAGCTAGGGTGGCTCATTCTATTAAATCAATTTTAGATCAGGTGTCTCAAAGGGGGGGACTTGTCAGGTGTTGTGGATAGGTTCGTGAAGTGAATAGCAATCTTCCCGACCGTTTCTGCTTTATGATTTGGGCTCAAATGCGCGTATGATTGTAGCATCTCCAGCTCTTTCCTTCCCCCACGTTACTGGAGGAGCCCCAACAAAAAAAACGGCAACCTGCCAAAGCAAAAAGTTCGCTCTTAGTCTATCACCGTTTCGAGCGGTTGGGTACAAATCGTAGTGCGGTTAGCGCCGCGGCGCCGCCTTGCAAGGCCCACCCCAGGAGCGGCCAAGCGCGATCAGCGCCAGCACGGCGAACACCGCTAATGCAAGCGTAGGATCGGACGATTTCTCTCCCAAGCGGCAAATTTCCGCCGCGGCCCTGATTCACCTTCGGCCGACGAGAAGAGCCTGGAAGCGGCAGCACGCGATTCTAAGCCGGCCGTTTCACTTCCCATCGAGAAATTGGTCGAGAAATCAATCCTAGGACCCGGCTAGAAAACTGTACATTCTAAGTTAACCCCGCGTCTTGAGGCTGAAACATTATTGTGGGGTTGCCAAAGGGGCGATAGCATCCCCTTTGGTCGCGGACGGGGTTTTAGCCCCGCCCGCGAAGTGGCTTTGTTTGTTGCCCGCTACTCTATACAGAGCCGCGCTGATTATCCCCCTGCTTTGCCAGGATCGAAGGATGACAGCTCACCCATCGGTAGTGCGGCAGCTACTGAAGGTCCCCCCTGCAGTGCTGGCAACGCCAAATGATGTGTCATTTTCTTGCGCGCGGCTCCTGCCGTACACCTGCTGAGCCGGCGCCCAAACAAGTTCGACTCCTGATGTAATCCTGTAGCGCTCACGTGTATCCATTTGGCCTTGAATGGGGCGAATAATCAGCCAATCCAATGCCTGAAAAGCGAAACCAAAGACTCCGCCGAAACCCGTGCCAGGGTCATTATGGCCGGGACCGGCGAAACTATTGACGAGCAGCCCAGCATTGATTTCAGTCTTGGCTGTCGGATAGTAGCGAACAATCCCTTTCAGCTCATTTATCGCGGGCACGCTTCTGTTAACGGTTCTCCTTCGAAACGGCACACCATTATTACACTGGCCGCCATCCAAATCTCTGTCGATGACGGTCACACGCGTGTGTTGCAGCGAGTTAACAGGTTGAGTGTAACTCAACGCAAGGTCAAAATTCGTAAAGTAGTGGGACCAAATACCGCGCAAATAAAAAAAGTTATTGTCGCCTCTGTTTTCGTGTACATAGTCGCCAAACAGCCCGACTTTTCCCGAGCTATAAGCATAAACGGGTCCCAAGCTCACGCCTAGCCGATGGCCTCCGTTTCCGCCTTGGTTAAGAACGCTCCCCTGCAAGCCAATCCTATCGGCAAGCGGCAGGAGTCCCAGGATCTCCCCGCCACCGATCCCGCCCGCGGATGCACCACTCCCCCTTTCGGCCCCACCAAATAGATTGACACTCACCACCGGTTGCAACTCCGCGGCTTTGCTTATAGCAACCGGCGAAAAAATCATTAGCACAGAAAGCACAAAAGCAAATAATTTACCCATTGCAAACCTCCTTCGAGCGTCCTAATATACTAAACAATAGCATAAATTGTAAATAGAAAAAGAGGTTTTTTCGGCACAATTAGCGCGCGGGCAGAAGTTGACAAAGCGTCGCGTATCTTATAATTTCCATTGTGCCGAGGGAAGTGAGACTCCGATGAGATCATTAGGCTGTTTCCTCCTGGGATTAGTGATCATTCTATTGGCAGGCTGCGCAACCATGAACCAATCGCCGGTTGCCGGGCCGGCTCCTGCACTTGACCTGAAAGACTTTCACCGAAGTTACTTACCTCCACGCCTCGGATGAAAGCCTGTGCTGGCAACTCATAGGCTTTGGCTTCTTCCTTTTTTCAAATCACAAATATTGAACCGGTTTAACGCTATCGCGCTGTGCTGCTGTGTTTTCAAATTTCGCGATGGCGATATCTTGTAGCCTACCACAGCGGCTGCATTATGTTCAGAATTCAAGCTAACGCGCTTTCACCAAGCGTAGCAATCCCTTTCGGAAGGGAATTTTCTGCATGAAACAATGCAACGTATGCGAGCGAACCTACGGCGATGACGCGCGGGTTTGCGAGATTGACGGCACTGTCCTTACGGACTTCGGCCCGAAACAAGATCCGCTAATCGGCAGGACCATCAATGGCCGCTACCGCGTGCTGCAAAAGCTTGGCGAGGGCGGCATGTCGGTCGTCTATCTAGCGGAGCAGGTCAACATTGAACGAAAAGTTGCCTTGAAAGTCCTCCATGGCGAATATGCGCGCGATGAGCTGTTTGTGCGAAGATTTCGCCAGGAGGCGAAACTCGCGGCTTCTTTGAATCACCGCAACGTGATTCAAATTTACGATTTCGACCAGGCAGAGGATGGCAACCTGTTCATCGCCATGGAATACCTCTTGGGGAATACCCTCAAAGGATTCATGCGCGCCGGCGCCCCGGACGTTGCCACAGTTGTCCACCTTGCCATCCAGATCGCCGACGGCTTGGCGGCCGCGCACCGAGCCGGCGTTATTCACCGCGACATCAAGCCGGAAAACATTATGATCGCCAGCCAGGACAACGAAGTCAAAATCATGGACTTCGGCATTGCGCGACTGAGAGAAGCCGATGCGGCGACAAGACTCACCCGAGCGGGCAGCATCATGGGAACGCCTGCGTATATGGCGCCCGAACAGATCGAAGGCAAACCAATAAGCGAACAGACCGATATCTACGCTTTCGGAATCGTGCTCTTCGAGATGTTGAGCAACACCGTGCCTTTTACCGCGCCTACACCGGCGGCGGTACTGATCAAACATCTCAAGGAAGCTCCCGTGCCGCTGCGCAAGCTGCGCCGGGAAATTTCCGCTCAGCTGGAGCGGATGGTCACGCAAGCCCTGGAGAAAAAGCCGGAACGCCGGCAGGCAAACATGGAAGATATCGCCGCGGCTTTGCGCAAGGCGGAGCTGGAATTCCCGGCATCATCGGCGAAGCCCCTGACGGTAACAGCGCCGTTGGAAAGTAACGAAGCGAAATGGGCGCCGCAGACGCCTGTAGCGAGAACCGAAGTGCAGGCGACCATTGCCCTAAATGAGGATGTTGCGCCATTTGACACATTACCGAACCCGGGGTCACAAGAGCACATTTCCGAAAATCGGCAAACTCCAGACGAGAGCGGCTCGATTTCCACGCAACCCACGATCGCATCCACCATAGCCTTGACTCAACCCGTCGAAGCTATCTCAAGAAAGACGGCTCACTGGAAATGGCTTTTCATTGCAGGAGGCACTCTGACCATAGCCATTCTCGTGGCGTGGGCAGCCATTACTTTGTATCGACAACCTTCGGAGGAAAATGTAGCCAAGCCCCCGCGCTTGGCAGAGTCGGAACCTCCGCCGGCAAAAACGATCACTTCGGCGGTAATAAGCGCCGACACGGACGAAATTGCGCTCAACGAGCGAACGGCTCTACGGTTAAGCGCCCAATACTCGGATGGCACGAGCGAGGAAATTAAAGATAACGTCGAGTGGACGAGCGGCGACCCGTCGGTGCTCTCCTTCATGGCTGGCGGCACTGCCGAGGCGAGAGCGGTCGGCAAAACTCAAGTATCGGCGCGCTATAGGGGCGTTGCGGCCCGGCCGGTCGACATTTGGGTGATGCGGCCGAAATCTCAAGATCCGGTTGGCGCGCCGCGGCTGGTCTCGTTGGCAATCCAAGCAGCCCAGCGTGATATGAAGGTCAATGGCCGTCTAGCCTTGCGCGTTCGGGGAAAGTACTCCGATGGAAAGGAGAGTGAGGTCAAAACGGTTCGCTGGGACAGTAGCGACAGCACCATTGCCGCCGTAAACGCCAAGGGCGAGGTTTTGGGACAACGGGAAGGCAGAGTAGAAGTGATTGCGCGTTCAGGTGATGTGGCCAGTGAACCCGTGAGATTAACCATAAAAGCTATCACTCAAAGAGAGAATCCCCAAACGATCAAAGGGGCTCAACCAAGCAAGAGCCTCGTCAAGAAACCGGAGCCGAATACGGCCAAAGTTGAGCAAACGGCCCAGGGTGCGCAATCCAGGGAGCACCTCAAAATGGCCCGGCTTCACCGCGAGCGCGGCGAATATGCGCAGGCCATCGCCGCACTAGAAAAAGCCGGAAAGCTCGACCCGCGTAATACCGAAGTTCAAGGAGAAATGGCCATCACTAGACGAGCGTGCGTTGCGGAGCGGACTCTGGGTCGGTCCGATCTCAATTGCTGAGACCTGATGGGCGAAGACCGCCATTAAAAATACGGTTCTTCAGGCTTCCGTGTGAACCACGCGGAGGCGCGGAGGACGCGGAGTAAAGAGTTTTTGATAGAAATTACTCCGAACTCAGTGAACTCTGTGTCTCTGTGGTGAATAGCTCTTCACAGGAAACCCAGAAGAATCAAAAATACTAACCGGAACGATCAGGGCCTTTTTTTCTCATATTCGAGTTTATCCCTGCGAACCAGTTCAAGCTCTTCTTCGATCGCCTTTCCAACCCATTCTAGACCGGCTAGGAACTCCTGCCGGCCGGTTTTTTTGGTCGCGATCATGGTGAGGTTCGCATCCACTTGAGCTCTGATTCGTTTCCGTGGGTCCCAAAAACGGCCATACTCCGTTCCTCGAATACGGTCCTGCCAAGTTTGGATCTCCTTCAACGCGCGCTCAACCTCGCGCAAGCCCTGCTGCCCCGGCGATTCTCCGAGGGCACGTCGATTCTTTGCGCTAATGCGGATTTGTTCAATCATCTCGTCGTCCGCGCCGGCTTTTCTCAGCTCTCTTTCGCTCTCGCCGGTTAAGTTGAAGTTCGTGCCTCGTTCTTTGATCAAAACCGCCATTCTCTTTGGCGCGACCCGTTCTTTCAATGCGTATAAGATATCGGCGAGCGCGAAACTTTTCTCGCTTTGAGCCGGCGGATCTTTCACCCGAAGCAACGTGAGCGCAAAATACAACCTGGCCATGAAATCGCCATCGTCGTTTTTGAGCCCGACAGTGAGCGACTCGCGAGCCTCAGCCATTTTGCCGGCATCATAATAGGCGCGTCCGAGATAAGTCCAAATGCCTTCGCGCAGCGGTGGCAAGTCGGCGACGTACTGAGGCTGAGCTTCCGCGACGCGCCGAAAGTGATCGGCAGCGATCTCGGGGTTTCCCGCAAGCAGCGCGGCACGCCCCAGGTCGACTTGCGTCGCCATGGGTACGGCGCAGCCCATGACAAACTGGCACAATGCGAGTAAAATTAGGTAGTATCTATTCACGGCTCGTTCCCAATCGCACATTATGCTTATCAGACCTGAAAACTCAAGCCCAAATACACGGACAGGCTTTCGGGCAAAATGGAACCCGAAACCTTTCGGCTGAAGAACGTGAAGCGAGAGCCACGTGTCAATGCCTCATACCGCTTGCGCGCGATGAAGGCACAGTGGATAATGTACCGTAACCCGTTGGGTCTTATTGACAGTTTAGCCGATCCCGAGCTGGGAAATGAGCCGCTTTACGACAAATACAGAGAAACTGCCCAGCAAAGTTGCTGGCTTTGGTGCCGAGCCGATTTAGCAGTCTAATCTCCGTCTGCGGATATTTGAGATGCGATATTGTCCTCTCTGCGAGCGAACCTACGGCGACGACGTCAAAGTCTGCGAAATTGACGGGTCTATTCTTAGAGAATCAGGAAGCAAACAGGACCCGCTGATCGGCAAAATTGTCAGATCTCGGTATCGGGTGCTCAAGAAACTCGGCGAAGGCGGAATGGGCAGCGTCTACCTTGCCGAGCAGATTGCAGTCAATCGCAATGTCGCTCTCAAGATTCTCCATCCCAACTACGCGCGCGATCCCGAGTTCGTGAAAAGATTCCGCCAGGAAGCCAAACTCGCCGCCTCCTTAAGCCATCACAATATTGTTACTATTTTCGACTTCGATCAGGCAGACGATGGCAGCCTTTACATTGTCATGGAGTACGTCGCGGGCAATAGTCTGAGTACGGTAATCAAAAGTGGGCTTCTCGATATCCGCACGGCCGTCCGGCTCGCCATCCAAATCGCCGAAGGGTTGAGGGCGGCGCATGCGGCCGGCGTTATACACCGTGACATTAAACCCGAAAATATCATGGTCCTACCCGGGGATGAGATTAAACTTATGGACTTTGGGATTGCTCGTTTGAGCAATGTCGAAGGGGCAACCCGGTTAACGCGCTCGGGAATGATCATGGGCACTCCGACCTACATGGCTCCGGAGCAGATCGAGGGAGGCGAAGTCGGTGTGGCCACGGACATTTACGCCTTCGGAGTTCTGCTCTATGAAATGTTGAGCGGCCAGGTGCCTTTTACGGCTCCGACTCCCGGCGCCGTTCTCATCAAGCATCTCACCGAGACCGCTCCTGCTCTGAGAAAACTACGGAATGATATTCCCGCTTCGATCGAAAAGGTTGTAAAGCAGGCGCTTGAGAAAAAACCCGGCTCGCGACAGCGCAGCATGGACGAAGTCGTTGAGCTGCTCGCAAAAACGCAGCGCGTTGCCGCAGCGGACAAGAAGTCCATAATTTCGACAATGGGCGGTTTTTTCAGGTCGGCGTTTACTCGGCCGGTTGAGGTAAAAAGGCCGACTCATGAGGAAACTGCCCTGCAAGAACTCGAACGCCCCCTTGAGACGGGATTCGAGGATACGCACTTATCGGCTCAACAGCCGAGCGTTCTGCCAGAACCCGATTCGCCGGCGATTGATAGATTTGACGTGCGCCATCCTGTTGCTGTCGCCCCGAGCAGCACAATTGTCGAGGTCGAAGACGTGCCAGCGCCCATCGCCGCTTCCGCCGCGACAGAAAGCATCGAATTAACCGAGGGACAACAGCAAATTCGATACGCGGATGCAGACGCAAGCCCGGTCGCCGCGTCGGACACCGTGATCGAACCCCGTTCCACTGAAACGCTGGCAGAAACAATCGCGACAAGAGCGACGACGCGCGGTCGACGGGGCAGAGCGGCAAGCAGGTGGTACGCGGGATTAAGCGCCGCGGCGGTGGTGTCACTAACTGCGCTGGGCTTTCTCCTGTACCAACGACAGAGCGACGAGCCCGAGACCCGTCGTTTGGCACAGGGCACGCCTGGGTCACCCTCATCGCCCGAAACAATCGGGGCGACCGAAGAAATCCTTGCCAACAAACCCGTCACGCCAACACAAGGTGGGAAGGAACCGCCAATCGAGCCGGAACTTCCAGAAACGCGCAAGAATACACAAGCGCCGCAACCTGAGAAGAAACCAGCGGTGAATCTCCCCGCGCCGCCTAGTCCTCGGCCGGCCGCTGATGTGAAGAATACGAATAAAAAAATCCCGGAACCCGCGCCGGTGAAGGAACAGTTAAAGGTAGCAAGACTCGCCCCCGTTCCTGAAGCGCCACCCGCCAAAAAAGTAATTCAGGAGCCAGTCAAGGTAACGGAAAAACCGAAAGAACCCGACATTGACAAAAACAAAAAGCCCGAACCGGTAAAAAACGAGCCTGAAACTATCAAAAAGGAACCCGAAACTAAGGTCGCCTCAATTGATAAAGCAGCGATAAAACAGCCGGAGACTCCTCCGCCGCCTCCGGAAAACCGGCTTGTAGCTCTAGCGATTATCTCAGCAAAGAGGGATATCAATGTAAAGGAACGAATCCTGCTCACCGTCAAAGGAAAATACTCCAACGGTAAAGAGAACGAAATTGCGGCCGGCGTTCGCTTCGAAAGCAGCGATGCAACCGTGGCTGCGGTGAATTCAAGGGGTGAGGTCGAAGGAAAAAAAGAAGGCAAGGCAGAAGTCACCGCGAGATACGCGGGCGTAGTCAGCGGAGTCTATACTTTTTATGTCAAAGGCGGCGCTGAAAAAGAAAAGCCGGATCAAGCCGCAGACCCGCTACAGGACCAAAGAAGAAGATTGTTACGCTGAGGGCTAACCAAAGGTATTTGCAATTCGGAAACGAAGAAGAGATCGGAAAAACCATGTCTCCCGCAAAGACGCAAAATGACGTGCCCTCGGCCCGTCATCCCGAGCAAATGCGAGGGATCTAAGAAAGATTTCTCCCCCGTGGAGTTGCGGCCCATTACTCCACGGGGTCGAAATGACACCGAGTGTCACTTTGCGCCTTGGCACCCCTTCGGCGAAGCTCAGGACATGCTTGGCGGGATAAATTTTCCTGGAGTCGTTCTGTTCAACATTTCCAAGGTAAGTATCGCGCCTAACCTTCGCTCAAAAATCTCTTTGAAAACTTCGCGTCGTGGTCATTGTCGCCGCCCCCACGGCCAAAAGCGACGACGGCGTTCTTCTTTGAATCTGTTGTAGACGGGCGCTTCTCCTGGGTCGGGCCAAGACAACCCTTCACCATCGAAACCTGCCACGATCACGGTAATGTTATCCTCCCCGCCTCTTTCCCGCGCGAGGTCTATGAGGTGCTGACAGATGGCCTTTGGTTCGAGCCTTCTATCGAGAAACTCCTTGATCTCTTCCTCATCCACTTTACCGGAAAGTCCATCGCTGCAGAGCACCACCTGGTCGCCGCTTTTCAATTCCGCAAAAGAGACCACGGCATCGACTTGTCGTTGCACTCCCAACGCTTGCAGGATCACGTTTCGTTGCGGATGCGTTTTTGCCTCCTGGGGGCTAAGGGAGCCGCTGGCCACCAACTGTGCAACGAGACTTTGATCCTGCGTCATTTGGGTGATGAACCCATTTCGCGCGAGGTACGCGCGGCTGTCGCCCAACTGGGCAAAAAATATGAATCTGCCATGGACGGCGGCGGCGGTAAGCGTTGTTCCCATCCCCTTGAGATGGCTATTCTGTTGGCTTTCGTCGAAGACCATGTGGTTTGCTTCCTGCACGGAATGCTTGAGGGCTTTGACAAAAGGTCGTTGATCGACAGACCGTTGGTTTGAAAGCTGATCAATCAGTGCGCGCGCCACTTCATGGGCGGCCATACGGCTTGCCACCTCCCCAGCTTCGGCTCCGCCCATGCCGTCGGCCACCAGAAGAAGACCTCCCTTATCGCCGATGGTATGATTCAAAGCGAAAACGTCAGATGCGGTCGCCCCGGTGGTTAGATCCGCCATAAGAAAGCTGTCTTCGTTGTTCCCTCTAACGAGCCCAACGTCGCTTTGACCGAAAGCATCGATCGACACTGGCGTAATCGAATCGCTCATTGTCGTAGATAAATTTCAACCCGGCGATTTTTGGCGCGACCCTCTTCAGTTTCGTTGTCAGCGACGCCAACTCTGCTGCCGAAGCCCCGCGCCGTGATTCGATCATCGCTGAATCCTGAAGCCTTGAAGGCGTTTGCGACCGAGTGGGCGCGTCCCTCGGACAACTGCTGATTGACGGCTTCATTGCCACCTTTTTCCCTGCTCGCGTGGCCTTCCACCGCAATGATGCTTTCTTTGGCGCAGCGTTTGACGATATCGACTACGTCATCGATCTTTGCCTGGGCCTCAGGGTCCAACGATACGCTGCCAGGTTTGAAAACCAGGTTATTGCCTTCAAGCGTGATAAGCATGCCGCGCGAAGTATCTTTGGTCGTGATTCCCTTCGGTCTTAGTCTCTCTTCCAAGCAAGTCAATGGGGACACAGGAATCTGCGGAAGAGGAGTTTTGATCCTGCCAATAACACGATTGGCTTCAAGCCATAAAATGAAAAAATAGCATAGGAAAAATACCACCGGAACGGAAAAAGCCACAATATGCCATAGTAGCTTTGCGCGCGGCGGGGTCGGCGGCGCCACGGCAGCTTTCTGGTAGGCCTCGGGGAAAAGTCGAGGATAGTTTTGGCGTATGTCGCCAGTGCCGCTACACAATTGTTTGTAAAGCCCTTGCTTGAGATCTCGCAGTTCATGCCGGTCGTCGCCAAAGGCATATCGTCCTTCAAATCCGAGGCTCAGGCATAAATAGTAGATTTCTCGAATGTCGTTGGCGTGGGAAGGCAAAGTTTCCAAGTGGCGAAACACGTCCTCGCCGGCGTTGAGAGTGCCGTGATAAGCCAGCATGAGATGCTGCCATTGGGCCCGGTGCGGCCAACTGGAATTCAGTATTATCTCATCGACCCAAGCTAACACGGCGAAGCGTGCTTCGCGGAAAGTTTCCATGGCAACGCCGCTCGATTTCGCGCGCTCTTCTAGGGCGTTAACGAGGGCGAGGATTTTTTCGCGGAACTCACTTGGAGCCGGAGGCTGTTGCCCGCAAGACGACTCGAAAAAAATCACGTAGGCCATCAGATCCGTGAAAATGTCTCGTAATGGATTGGTAACCCTGGACGAAACCTGAGGCACGTTTTCACGTCTCATCCGCACGATCGTGTTAAGGCCCTTTTGAATCCAGGACGCGGATCTTAGCGAGCTTTCGTCGTCGGATTTGCTACTCACGGGTGTTAACCTTATTGGTGTGCATCTTCGGCACTATTCGCGATTCAAACGGTATTAGCAAAGCCGGCGTCCGTGGCTAGGGAGGTCAAGACGAAGTCCCGAAGTCGATTTTCCTGATCTCAAGAAGGGGGCATTCGGTTTCATCCGCGATAAACGTACGTTGCCCAGCGCCCAAAAGGGTCCCTTCTCCCACTATTTTCCAATCGGTCATTCTGCCGAGCTTAACCAAATCATCAGGATGCTGGCTCGATCCGTAATACTGGACCGGCACGAAAACCTCTCCCAGGGGTTTATCGTGGAGCTCGACCCTCGCCGGTATCCAAAGTAGATCTCTTAGTGTGCGTGGCGGCTGAATTTCCACGCGCTTGATTTGTTCGAAAGGCAACCAGAGATAGTCGGACTGAAAGAAGACTTCAAGAAATGGGCCGAGAAGATCGTCGCCATCTCTGAAATCCTCGAAGGGATTCCCGTCGTTATGACCCTTTAACGATTTACGCGCGCTGGCGCTTTCATCGAGCAATTTTTCGAGCCCTTCGAACTCGTTTTCCCTGAGCTTGGTAATGGCCTCAATGTGAAACGCCGCATAACTCGGCGGTTCAGAGAGAAACCTGGGTAGGCGATTTGCTCCAGTGAAGAACGCGAGCCGTGCCAGCTCACCCTGAAGCACACTGCGATACAGATGGGCGCCCATTTCAACTTTGACATCACCGCTGGTCTGCGCAACCGCGTCCAGTTGCCGCTCCGCCCGTTGGAAATCGCCGGCGAAACACAGCAGCTCAAACAGAAACATTCGACTTTTGAGGTCGCGAGGATTGGCTTTTACGTCTTGTGTAAGTTGCTCGATAGCGCCGGAAAGGTTGCCCGCGTCAAATAACCCTTTTGCATCCATATTGCCCTCACTCAGCGTTTTTTAGCTGTATACTTGAAGTGGTTCGATTCGGCAACTCTCCCCCGCGCTGACAGAATCACTTTGCTACAATAACTCAATAATTGTGCCTTGACTATATGTTCCGCTTTCGATTACAATTTGGCGCGTCAGTGAGATAATCATCAATTTGTTCGACCGCTTGTTAAAACCCTCAGAATGCCGATTATTTTAAAATATCTTGAAGGCGGCAATCCCGGCCAGCTTGAGACTTTCGATCAAGACGAGGTCCGCATCGGCAGGCACGCGGACAACGATCTCAAGTTTGATCAGCAGAAAAATCTTGCGGTTTCGGGTCACCATGCCGAAATTTATCGTGACGGCCAACTCTTCATTATAAAAGACCTCCAGAGTAGAAACGGCACCTTTGTAAACTCCCGCAAGATCACCGAGCCCACGCCCCTCAAGGAAGGGGATATCGTGCAATTTACCTCCAGGGGACCCAAGCTGGTCTTTTCCGCTTCGTCTCCGGCCCAGGAGAGCGGTACGGCGGTTCTGGACGCGCAAGTAGGCCAGCCAACGCAGGTGTCGCCTGTCCAGGAAAGGCCGGACATAAAAGCAGGGATTTGGGAGAGAGTGCGCTATGCTCTGCCCACTACCTATGGGGTTGCCGGACTGTTTGGGCTGCTGGGTGTTGGCTACTACTTTGGGTATTCCTGGTGGTTTTTACTCATCGATGCGGCTGTGGTCCTGCTCGTGGCTGGCGGGGGCTACCTCGGATGGCGCTTCTGGAAACGGCGCAGAGCGTTGCGGGAACAGCAGCAGGTCTCGCACCAGGAAAGAGAAATAAGTTTAGGACGGGGCGATAAGGACAACCTCCAAGACTTGAGGCAAAAGTGGGCGAACGTGGTGCGTACCCTGAGAGGATCGAATCTGCAGCGGCAAGGAGACGACGCGCTATACGCTTTCCCGTGGTTCATGCTGCTCGGCGAGCCGGGTTGTGGAAAGTCTGCATTGGTCAGGGCCGGCGGACCGCAATCGTCGGTGGTTACTAAAGGCCAGGACGGGCCGACTCAGAATTGCGACTGGTGGTTTTTCGATAAGCTGTTGGTCCTTGACATGTCCGGACGTTATGTTTTGCAGGCCAACGAAAGTCAAAGCGCGGGTGAATGGCAAGAATTGTTGAATCTATTGAGAAGCAACCGGCGGCGCGAACCGATCAACGGCGTCATCATTACCGTGGCAGCCGACTCGCTCGTCTCAAGGCCGGTGGATAAACTCAAGGAACAAGCCGCGCAACTCCGAGAGCGGCTGGATGAAATGGTTCATCGGCTGGGCGTCAGATTCCCGGTGTACTTGGCTGTGGGCAAATGCGACCTCATCGCCGGTTTCAATGAATTTTGGACCGCCCTGCCGGACCAGGAGAAGGGCCAGGCGCTTGGCCATGTCAATTCGGATGCGGTTGCCAATGCCGATGCAGGGCGTTTTTTCGATCGGGCGTTTCGCACCATCTGTGAAAGAGCCGAGCGGCTGCGACTCGGGCTCGTGTACGACCAGGAACGAGCCGACGCGGCGCGGGCTATGTTTTTGTTTCCCGCCGAGCTGAAAAGCTTGCACTCGCCGCTAAAGGCATTCGTGGATGTGCTTTTCCGCCCGAGTCCGTATCGCGACATGCCCTTCTTTCGCGGATTATTTTTTACCAGCGCCCGACAAGCGGGGTCCCCATTGTCGCGTCTGGCGCGTTTGTTGGCGTTGAATTATACGCACGCGACCCCGAAGAGTGCGAGCCGGGACTTGTTCATGCGGGATCTCTTCTCCGTAATCCTTCCCGGCGATCGCGCTCTGGCCGGCAGCACCTCACTTGGGCGCGAACGATACCAGCTCAAGCGAGCCGCGGGGCTGATCGTTACGGTTGCCGCTTCATTGCTGGTATGCGGCCTGTTGACGCTCTCGTTTACCAATAACTGGCTGGCTCTGAAGCGTCTGAATCTGGCGTCCTGCGTAGACAGTTCGGCGAGCGCGAGCTCGATTCCCCAGGCATTAAGACCCATGGACGACTGCCGGCAGAGTATTGATGGTCTCCTGCCGCGCTCGGTGTGGAAGAGAATTGCTTACGATTTCGGTCTCGGGCAGTCGCGGCGAGTCGGTTACGAACTTCAGCAGCGTTATCTGGCGGCCTTTGGCTCCGGCGTCTTGAAACCGCTCGATGCGCGCATCGATCAAAGTTTGTCAGGGGGATCGAAAGCCTCGCTATTGGTCGGGGCGATTCTCCAGAGAATCCAAATTTTGACCCGTTGTCTGGAAGAAGGCAGTTGCCCCGAACCGGAGAAATGGGAGGGGCCTAATTATAAAGTCATGCTCAGCGCCGAAAGTCCCGAGGTAAAAGATGGGGACGTAGCGGCGAATCGATTAAAGAGAACGCACCAGTCCTATATTCTCTGGCAGCCCGAAATGAAATCCCTGGAAGAAATGCGCGCCAAGGATCTAGAGCGAATCAGGCGTTGGCTGTCGTCGGGCGGTTTGCGGCAAGAAGCGATTGTGGAGTCCGCCAAGAACCAGTTCGCCGCCATTGAGATTTCTGAGTTTTTGGCGGTTCGCTCACCGGCGCATGTAGAGGCGGCATACACGGCCAAAGCGTGGCAGGGAGGGATTCAGCCGCTCATATCGGGATTGCAAAAAATGGCCGCGGAAACAAAAGACGCCGACGTCAGCGAGTCGCTGAAGCAGTTCTCCGCCAACTTTCGCGCCCAAGCGCTGCGACAGTGGAGCGAGTTCTTGAGCGAATTTGCCCAGATTGAAAAATTGCCGGGCCAGCGGGGCGTCAAGGAATTGGCCGTGAGCGCGGCGGGAGCCGATTCGTCCTACCAGCGTGTCGTCGCCAGCGCGCACGCAAATCTAAACGCGGTCCTCGGCGACGCCTGGGAGGGCGGCGAGCTTCCGCCTTGGTTGGTCACATTGAAGAAGTATGTGGCGCTAAAGGCCAAAGTGCAAAAAGCCGGCAAACAACCAGCTAAGGAAAGCGACCCAGGCAAAGAGGCTGACGCGGCCAAATATATGTCGATCTATCTGAGTGCTCTTGACCAGATTCGGCCGGAGCTTAGCACCCCGGAAAAAAGTTTCGTGTCCGCCAAGAAAGCCTTTGAAGAGGGCGAAGCCAGCGCCAATGCGACGCAGCCCGTCCTTAAAGCTTCTTGGGCGCTGACCATGTTGAGAGATTCGATGGGTTCGCCCCAGGGGGAGGACCGGCTGCTTTGGCTCTTGCTTGCGCGGCCCGTGGCCCTCAGTTGGAAAGCCATGCTCGAGGAGTCAGGCAAGCATCTCCAACAACAATGGGAAGGGCTTTTGCTGGAGGTGAAAGACTTGGATTCAGGATCGAAAGGCGGAAAGATCATCGCGTTCGTCAATGGCTCCGCGGTCGTGTTTCTTGCCACGCAAGGCGGCGCTTCTGAGCCACGGCGGATTCTCGAGCAGAGCCTGCCGTTTACGAATGAGTTCATTAATTACTACTCGCGTTTGCGCCGCGATGCGAGAAGTGGAACTGTGCTTCCCCCCTCCGCTCCAGTTTCCGGGGGCCCACAGCCGCCAAACTACATTGCGAGGATTCCCTAAGCATAGGAGCGTCAATGAGCCGAGCAAGAAACGTCGTCTGGAGGGAAGGACTTTTCCTCACGCCCCATCTTTTTCAGCAAGCCGACCGCTACCGCGAGAACTCGCTTCACTTCCGCTTGAAGCCGCTGGCGCCTTTTTTTTGGGGATTGTCGGAGCTCGAAATTGACCGCGATGGATTACCCAAGGGTCTTTTCACGTTATACCGTTGCAGCGGTGTCATGCCCGATGGTTTGACCGTGCAAATTCCCGATGAAGATAACGCGCCCGAGGCGCGCTCGGTGAAAACGTTCTTCGCTCCGTCGGCGGAATCGCTCGAGGTGTTTTTGGCGATCCAGGCAAAACATCCCGACTCGATCAGTGTCCAGTCGGAAAATGGGGCGCCGGGCCGTGCTACCCGTTATCAGATGGAGATGGCGCGGGTCAACGACGAGACGACGGAAGGGAACGAAAACGAGATCCCGGTTGCGAGTAAGTGTTTCCAGATACTGTTCGGGGGGGAGTCCTTGGATGACAAAATTTGGGTCAAGATCGCGGAGCTGGGCCGGACTGCGACGGGCGACGTTATGTTGCGCGAGTCCTACATCCCCCCTGCCCTCTCGCTTACGGCTTCCGGGACGCTCATGGACATCCTGCACCGGATCCTCGAAATGCTCTCGGCAAAAAGCAGCGCGATGTCGCAACAGCGGCGCCATATCGCGGAGTTCGGCGCCTCGGATGTGGCTAATTTTTGGCTGCTGCACACGGTGAACTCTTACGTGCCGGTCTTGGCTCATTATTATCTTTCCTCCAATCGCCACCCAGAGCTGCTCTACGTGGTCTTGGCCCAGCTCGTCGGGGAACTGAGCACTTTTTCCCTCCAAGCCGATCCGCGAGAGGTGCCGCGCTATGACCATGAGAACCTCTATAAAACATTTGACGAGCTGGAACAGAAAATCCGTTTCTTGCTCGAGACGATCATCCCGACAAAATACGTGATCATCCCATTGGTGAAAACGCCGGAACTCTGGTATGTCGGGCAAATCCATGACGACCGCTTGCTCAGCGCGCAATTCTATCTCGCCGCCAATGCCCAAATCGCGCCCAACCGGTTGATTGAGGACATTCCCGCCAAATCGAAAATCACCTCGCCCGACGAGGTCGGCGCGTTGATCGGCCGAGCGGTACCCGGGGTCGCGCTGACGCACGAACCGATTCCGCCGTCCGCGATTCCGGTGAAACCCGGCTTCAAATACTACCATCTGCATACCAGCGGACGGTGGTGGGAAACCATTTGCAAGGCCAGAAGGGTAGCCCTCTATTTGCCCGATGAGTTTCCCGAATTGAAGGTTGAATTGGTGGCGGTGAGGGAGTAGAAGGCCATAGGAAGCGGTTGCCGACTTACGGGGAGTTATTAGAGGAGACTTGCCAATGCCGTCGCCAGAGGTCATCGATTTTGTCGCCTTGTTTAACCCCATCCCCGGTGACAAGCCCGCCGGCGAGTCGATGCGTTACGAGGGTGTCTACGACGCGATTCAGGAGGCGCGCCGTGAAGACGATACGTTGCCCATGGGCGAATGGCAACGGGAAGTTAAAACGGCCGATTGGCGCGCGGTCATCAATCTCGGCAGCGAGGTGATCGCGACGAAGAGCAAAGATTTGCAAATCGCGGCGTGGGTGGTTGATGCATTGGCGCGACGGAACGGTTTTGCGGGGCTGCGGGACGGTTTCAGATTGCTCCAAGAGCTGCAGGAAAATTTTTGGGATGGGCTCTTCCCTGAAATAGAGGACGGGGATCTCGAATTCCGCGCTGGCCCACTCAATTGGTTGAACGAAAAACTGCCCGGCTGCATTCGTGAAATTGCCCTCACCCAAGGGGATCCGCCCTACGATTGGAATCGTTGGGATGAATCACGCAAGGTTGATAATTTGGGCCGGCAAAGTCCGGAAACCATGCAAGCAGCCATCGCCGAAGGAAAAATCACCGGCGAACAGTTCGATAAAGCTGTCAGCGGCACGCCGCGCGCTTATTATGAGAATCTACTCGAAGACATCAATGATACGAAGGAGCGATTGAAATCTCTTGAAAAAACCGTCGATGAAAAGTTTGGACGAGGGGCTCCAAGTCTAATCAAAATTCGCACGGTCGTTGATGAATATTCTGGGGTGGTGAATGGCATCGCCAAACAGAAGCGCGAGAAAGACCCTAACTATAGAGCCGAAGAAACCGCGGATGCAAACGAGAGTGGTCAGGGATCGGTGAGCAGCGGCGATACGCAGGCTGCGGTCGCTAACTGGGCCGGCGAGCCGCGAAGCCGAGAGGAGGCCTTTCAGCGCTTGAATATCATCGCGGGATATTTGCGGCGCGTCGAACCGCAGCATCCGGTTTCATTCTTACTTGAGCGCGCGGTCAAATGGACGCATATGCCGTTAGACCAGTGGCTTGCCGAAGTTATTGGCAGCCCGGACGTGCTCAATCAATTGCGGGATACCCTTGGAATCAAGGGTCCACCGCCGGACGCCACTTGACAGACGCACGAAGCAAGGAGTATTTTGCAGCACGATTACGAGATTACCCCCAACGGTGCAAATGAGACGGAAATAACGACCGGAGTCCGCAGCCGCTAGGTGCCACGAAGCATCGATGCAATAAGACGAGGAGGATTTTATGGCAAGAGAAAGCATACATGGTAAATTGGGCCGCGTGCGGCCGCCCCGAGTGCATATCACCTATGACGTAGAGGTCGGCGATGCCATTCAGATGAAGGAGCTTCCCTTTGTGGTCGGCGTATTAGCTGACTTGTCGGGTCGGCCCGACGAACCTCTCCCTCCAGTCAAGGATCGCAAGTTAGTCGATATTGACCGGGATAACTTCGATGCCGTTTTGAAGGGAATGAAACCGCGCGTCGCCTATCGTGTGGATAACAAGCTGGCCGATGACGATAGCAAGCTCGGCGTCGAGTTGCGCTTCAACGGCATGCAAGACTTCGAGCCGGAGCAGGTGGTCAACCAAGTCGAGCCGCTGAGAAAGTTGGCCGAGGCGCGAAAAAAACTATCGGATCTGATGGCCAAGATGGACGGCAACGACCGTTTAGTGGAACTGATGGATGAGATCATCAAGAATTCCGAGGCTCTTCAGAAATTGAATAAAGAAGCCGCCCCCGAAGGCGCTGGGGGAACGGGCAAGGAGGAGAAAAATGGTTGAGCGAACCGGCCAAGCGAAGTCCAAGTTTACACTGGCCGAGGAAGTACAGAAAGAGGGCAACCTCCTCGACTCGATTATCTCGGAAACCCGCATCGCGCGTAGCGAAAGCGAGCGCTCGCGAGCCAAGGACCTGATCGGAGAATTCGTCCAGCAAGTCCTCGACGGCGCCGTGGTCGTCAAGAAAGATCTTGAGGCTGCGATTGCCGCCCGCATCGCAGCCCTAGACGAGGCGATCTCCGCCCAGCTCAACGAGGTGATGCACGCTCCTGAGTTTCAGAAGCTCGAAGGCTCATGGCGCGGGCTTCACTATCTGGTCCATCAGAGTGAGACCAGTGTGATGTTAAAAATCCGCGTCATGAACATCTCCAAGGACGATCTTCGTAAAGACCTCGAACGGGCCGCCGAATTCGATCAAAGCGCGCTGTTCAAGAAAGTTTACGAGGAAGAGTACGGCACGTTCGGTGGCGCCCCCTTTGGCGCGCTCATCGGCGACTATGAGTTTGGCCGCCATCCTCAAGATATGTCGCTCTTGGAACAGGTGTCTCACGTCGCCGCCGGTGCCCATGCACCCTTTATCGCCGCGGCAGCGCCCAGTCTGCTCAATCTGGATAGCTTTACCGACCTCACGGCGCCGCGCGATTTGGCGAAAATCTTCGACACCGTCGAGTATGCCAAGTGGAAATCGTTCCGTGAGTCGGAAGATTCGCGTTACGTCGGATTGACGTTGCCGCGCACCCTCGCGCGGCTTCCTTACGGTCCCGACACGGTGCCGGTGGAATCTTTTAATTTCAAGGAAGCCGTCGATGGCACGGACCATAGCAAGTATCTATGGACCAATGCCGCGTACTCGTTCGCGACGCGCTTGACGGAGTCCTTCGCGAAGCACGGTTGGTGCGCGGCCATTCGGGGCGTGGAGGGCGGCGGTCTCGTCGAGGGATTGCCGACTCATACGTTCAGCACGGACGAAGGGGAAATCGCGCTCAAGTGCCCCACGGAGATCGCCATTACCGACCGCCGAGAAAAGGAACTTTCCGATTTAGGCATGATCCCGCTTGTGCATTGTAAGGGGACGGACTACGCGGCTTTCTTCGGCGCTCAGTCTTGCCAAAAATCGAAGAAATATGATACTGACGCGGCCAATGCCAATGCGCGGCTGTCGACGCAGTTGCAGTATATGATGGCAGTGTCCAGGTTCGCTCATTACTTGAAATCTATGATGCGGGACAAGATCGGCAGCTTTATGTCGCGTGGTGACTGCGAAAAGTTTCTTAACCGCTGGATCATGAATTACGTTACCGAAGATGATAGCGCGTCGGCAACAGTAAAAGCCCAATTCCCATTGCGAGAAGCTCGCGTCGAAGTGGCAGAAGTGCCTGGGAAGCCTGGGGTGTACAGAGCGATAGCGTTCCTACGGCCCCATTTCCAATTGGATGAATTGACTGTTTCGTTGCGGCTAGTGGCCGAGTTGCCGGCTTCCGCCAAGAGATAAAAAGTTGTACAGGAAAATTGTCGTTCAATACTAAAAAGAGGAGGATAGCACCATGGCAGCAGTAGATTATTATCTAAAGATCGACGGAATTGAGGGGGAGTCGACGGCTCGTAAGGGCGAGATTGATGTGGAATCTTGGTCTTGGGGCGAGTCACAAAGTGGTACGCATGTGGGAGGTGGCGGCGGCGGCGCCGGCAAAGTCGCGATGCAGGACTTCCACTTCGTAATGGGATATAACAAGGCGAGCCCGAAGCTCATGGAGGCCTGTGCCACGGGCCAGCATATTAAAGACGGTACACTGCTGTGCCGGAAGGCCGGCGGGAAACAGGAGGATTATCTAAAGATAAAGTTTTCCGACCTGCTTATTTCTTCCTATCAAACCGGCGGATCGAGTCATGGCGGCGTTGTCCCGACTGATCAAATCTCGTTTAACTTCAGTAAAATTGAGGTCGAGTATAAAGAGCAGAAAGCGGACGGGACGCTGGGTGGCACCGTCAAATCGGGTTACGATCTAAAGAAGGGCCAAAAGGTGTAATGGTTATGAGAGGCCGGCGTCCACCTGCTGGTGGTGGACCTCCTCAATAGCGTCTGATTGTAGACGATGGTTCGTGGTGCGCCACATGGAAGGTCCTTGGGCGCCACGATTGGGTTCCGATTAGAAACCAGAACGATTTCGACGGCTGGTGCGTGGCGAGCTAGCCGTATCGGGTCTCTTGCTTCACTGGAGTAGGAGATGGTGGAGCCATAGTTTCCATCCTGACCGCGCGGTTGGCGATGTTTTGGTGTGCCGATCGAGGCTAACCTCCGGATTTCTAGGAAATAAGTTTTAGAGGAACACAGGTAAAATTTAAGAATCGATAGACGTGACCCCGTGAGTGGTTTGTAGAAGGGGGTGCACCCAATGAGTATCTCCAAAAAAGCCGCCGATGCATATTCGCTGTTCAAGAAGGCAAAAAAGATCCGGACCTACGGAAAGCTAGTCAAGGAAGCCATCAACGAGGACACCCGGCCCGGCGCTTTGATGAAACTGGGCATCCGCGGCATGCTCGAAATCGCGGGTAAGGCGCTGGGCACATCTCTCACATCGCACCCGTATTTCACCTACCACAAGATCCACCTGGAGGCACTGGCGCAGGCCCTGAACGCTTCTAGCAATCACGATAATGCACTGGGAGCCCTGAACCGCGCGATCCGTTCCGCAGACGCGGCAGAGTCTCTCACCAAAACAGTGGGAGATTTTCAGTTTCGCAAGAACGGACTGAAGTTGATCTACGGCCCGCTCATCGCGAGTTCACTTGCACTGCTGCGCGACTACGGGACCGATCCGCAGGCAGCGCGCGACATGAAGGACGCCGGTCACACTCCCGGATCCTTGAAATCGGTGACGGACCAGAATATTTACGAATTTCGGGCGCTGTGGTGCGAGCTATTCCTCGACAGCGTTCAGTTGCTGGCGATGGCCCAGGTCGAGTTGCGAGCTACGGAAGCCGCCATGCAGAAGTTCGAAGAAAAGATGAAGGCACTCTCCTCGGGGGGAAATATGGGCAAGATTGCCGCGTACAAAGTCGAGGAGGAGCGGCAATGGCAGCAATTCGACCGCATGACCAAGCCTGGCACCGGCAGTGAGAACGCCGTTGAAGATCCGGTAGGCTTCGCGCGGAACCAAGTGAACGCCATCGAAAAGGTAACGGATCTGCTGGGTGATGCATGCGAGACCGCCATGAGTGATGACACATACGACCCTAATAAGATCGCCTCACGCCTGGGCGGCATGTAGCCTCGTGCCCGGCTGTCGCGCTCGTGACATTCGATCAATCAAGGAACGGGGTCGGGTCTATTGATTCTTAATTTTGTCGGCGAACACGCTGAACAACCTTACGTCACACGCAATCGGTCGAGTTCTTAAACATCTCAGCCTCCCACCGAGAAATCCCTGTAAGAGAGAGCTGGTTCCTGCCCCGTGGCGTGACCGAAACCGCAGTCTAGAAATGTGGCGATCAAAGGCGTATGAACACGCTTGATGGCGCCACCAGATGCTTCACAAAAAATTTCCCGCATTCAACGGGTGCTGAGACGCGCCGACTATACTGAAAAGCGTATCAACCAGCTTTTAGATGTCGCGGAGCTACCGACGTACCGGCAACGATCGCAGTCGGCTCCGCTCTATCGCTGGCGCGTGCGCGGCGGTAGCCCGCTGGAAATCCTTGTTCGGCTATTCTTCTTACGGCAAGCGGGCAGCTTAGATGAAGTTCGCCATGGCATAGAACCTACGCAGCTGGAAGATTGGGTCGCGGCTGGCCTGCTCGATGTGAACGGGGGTCACGTTACGGCGATAGCTGAGCTGTGTCCGTACGGAAGTCTCGTGCTAGCAGCCGACTGGGCCGACGGCGCTCAACCCGACCTGCATCAGGTTATGGGAATAGCTGCGTCGTCTCGAACGCTGGCGCAGGCTACGATCCGGCGCCATTCAAAAGCGACGCTCGATCTGGGCACAGGGTGTGGCATTTTGGCCTTGTTGGCGGCGGCGCATAGTGAGCGCATTGTTGCCGTCGATTCGAACCCTCGCGCTTTGGCCATGGCACAGCTCAATACGGGGCTTAACGGGGTAGCCAATATCGAATTTCTCGAAGGTGATCTCTTTGAACCGGTCAAAGG
This sequence comes from Deltaproteobacteria bacterium, assembly GCA_030688735.1. Lineage (GTDB taxonomy): Bacteria > Desulfobacterota > Binatia > UBA9968 > UBA9968 > JACPFE01. Next base: position 9,969 of record JAUYJC010000361.1, on the reverse strand, counting down.
GAGCCAATTTGACTTGATCGTTTGCAATCCCCCCTTTGTGGTTGCTCCTGAACAGATCTATCTTCATTCACATAGCGATATGCCGTTGGACGGGTTGTGCGAGACCCTGATCCGCACCGCGCCGGCTTTTATGCGTGAAGGTGGTTACTGCCAACTCCTGTGCAATTGGGTGCAACGTGCCGGTGAGGACTGGCAGGCACGGTTGCAGTCTTGGTTTGATGGAAGTGGCTGTGACGCCTGGATTTTGCACTCCCATTCCGAAGATGCCGCCGATTACGCTTTCAAGCGAATCTCGAACTTGGGGTCGAGCGCGGAGCAATTGGAGGAGCGATTCAACAAGTGGATAGGTTTCTATGAAAGGGAACGCGTTGAAGCGGTCGGCTTTGGAATGATCACGATGCGGCGTTCAAATCGGGCTGCGAACTGGTTCAAATGTGATTCTTGGCCGAAGATGATTGGACCCTGCGGCGATGCAATCGAGAGACGCTTTGCCTGCCATGATTTTATCGAAGCGCATCGTGACGACGATGAGTTGTTGGGAGCATGTCTAGACCGTGCGCCGAACCTACAACGGCAGCAGCGGCATGAACTGTCTGCGGACGGTTGGCAACTAAACCAAGCCGAGCTACAACTCACAAGCGGGCTGGCTTTTTCAGGAAACGCCGGCCCGGAGGTCGTTGACTTTGTTAGTCGGTGCGACGGCAAATTACGGTTACGCGACTATTTGAACGAGCAAGCGGCGGCGGGCCACCGAGATAGTGAGAAGTTTACCGCAGATTTTCTTCGCGTGGTTCGACGCTTGATTGAATTGGGCTTCTTACATCCCCGGCGGGTGAAGTAAGCTGAAAAGGCAACGACCCGATTAGGTGAACCATTTGTCCTCGCCCTCGCCGATACAATCCGTCACCTTCTGGATTAACGCGTTTATCCCGCGTGATATGGGCTCTTTTACAACCACGCTGAGCGAGGGGCCGTACAAAGGGCTGACAGCCCTGATCGGTTCCTCAAACTTCCTGACCGATCAACGCAATTTTAGCAACAACAGGCGCGCTAGTTCGCGCATGCACTCAGAGGCTAGGGTCGATCTAACTGTGGTACCCGCCGCGATGACCCAGGCGCATCGATGCGACAAGAGTGCCGAGTGTGACGTTCGCAACGGCGAAGTGATTCGCGAACACAGGGCTTCCACCTCAAAAATGAACTTCACCTTGACCGAAGCCGAACCACTGCTAAGTCTTGAACTGAGTTGCAAGTCAGCGAACCCCCGAGCCCAAGAAGTACTTGAGTTTACCGAAATCGAATACCGCGGGGGCGTTGTCATAGACGTCGAGCGTCGCAGTATTATGATTGATTTGATGATTTGCCTTTTCCCTGCATTTGAGGCCTACGCGGCGATCAATGACGGTGCTGGGGAAATCTTATTCCGTCATGCACCGCCGCCGGGGATTCTGGGATTGAGCTTGCCCGAAGGTGCCAAGCGGAGAATCCGATCACGATTAGAGGATCGGGACGGCGATGGGATTTTTGAATTGGCGGGTTCATAACTTTAGTGACACTCTAAACTACTGTATGATGCAACGAGTTGCGGGCAGGCAGAACTTTTTTGGCGATGATGGATTCAGCGAAAATAAGTTCGTTCACATGGCAATGAATCCGTACGATACTGTTGGTTATCCGGGATTTGCGCTGGCTCAGGCTCATCCGAACCGTCTCGCAACCGTCGCGACGCTTTTTGGCATGACACCGGCAGACGTATCTCATTGCCGCGTGTTGGAACTTGGCTGTGGCGATGGGCTAAATCTCATTTCTGTCGCCCTGGGCCTGACTGAGGCTGAGTGTCTGGGTGTCGATCATTCCGAAACTGGGATCGTTAAGGGGCAAAATATCGTCCGTGAACTTGGACTAAAGAATATTGATTTACGCCAATTCGATATCATGGAAATGGGGCCCGATATAGGCAAATTCGACTATATCGTAGCGCACGGTATTTATTCTTGGGTGCCGCCACAGGTGCGCGACAAGCTTCTATGCGTATGTAAACAGAACCTCAGTGAAAACGGGATTGCCTACGTTAGTTATAACACATATCCAGGCGGTCACCTGCGCGATATGGTGCGCGGTATGATGCACTATCATGTAAGCGAATTTTCGGATCCCGAGCGGCGAGTTTCCCAGGCGCGAGCTTTGGTTTCTTTTCTCGCGCAGTCAAGCACGGAACACAACTCCTATCGGCAAATACTCAAAATGGAATTGGACCGAATCGATGAAGCTCGAGACAGCTCTCTGTTTCATGACGATCTTGCCGAGTATAACGCGCCCGTCTATTTCTACCAGTTTGTCGACCATGCTGCGCGCTACGGGTTGAAGTATCTCTGTGAAGCTCACCTTTTTGAAATTCAAACAGGCATATTTCCCTCGGAGGTTGTCCAGACGTTGCAGCAAATGTCCGACAGCGCCATCGCCCAAGAACAGTACCTGGACTTTTTGAAAGGGCGTCGATTTCGGCAGACGCTCTTGTGTCAAGAGGATCGACAACTAGACAACGCGCCCAGTCCGAAGAAAATCCGCTCTTTTTATGTGGCGTCGCCGGTCCAGTCGGAAACATCAGATCGCCAACTTGTTTCGACGGAGACCGTCGCCTTTCTTGGTCCGAACAATTCGTCGATCAACACCGATAATCCCCTTATCAAGGCTGCCATGTCCGCGCTGGGTGGGGCTTGGCCGATGGCCATGTCCTTTCTCGACCTTTTGGCAAAGGCGCGCGCGGTTTGCGGTCGAAATCCCTCGGAACCTGGCGAGGATGTTGAGGCAGATGCCCAGGCGCTCGCTGACATGTTGCTCCGTGCATACGCTGGCGGTGTGGCGGAATTTCATATCCATCCACCGCAGTTCGTGTCAAAAGCGAACGAGAAACCGATTGCGAGCCCCCTTGCTCGCCTGCAGAGCCGCATGGGTGTCGGGGTCATAAACTTGCGTCACAACAATATTGCGGTTGAAGAGGCGCTGGGCCGGCATCTGCTTCAGTTATTGGACGGGAGCCGCGACCGCAATGACTTGCTCAACGACCTAGTCATCGCGGTGGAGTCGGGGTTGATCAAAGTAGAACGGGCCGACACGTCGACCCGTGAACCCATCGACATTCGGAAAGTACTTGCTGTCGAGCTGGAGCAGTACCTTGCGAAGGCCGCGCGTCTCGCATTGCTCGTGGCGTAGTCGTTCCGGCTCCATCTCTGATTCAGCCAAAGCGCTTCGCATGTTAAATATCAACTATACACAATCGGATTGGCGCACGATCACAAGACTGACACAGTGACAGAGGAAAATAAAATTTCTCCATCCGATTCGCCTGCGCCCGCGGAAGCGGAAATGGTTGGAATCAATATTAGTCTCGCGGGCGCCGATTGGCAGCTGCAAACAACCATCACAGTGCCGAGTGGGCCGATCCAAGTCAAAGACCTGATCCCAATGGTGCAATCATTCGCGGATCAGGTTGTCCGCGGCACAGTCAGATCGGTTGAAGAAAGTGGCCAAAACATTTCATGCAAAAAAGGTTGCGGCGCGTGTTGTCGCCAGCTCGTGCCGATTTCTGAGGTAGAAGCTCGTCGGATTCACGATGTCGTCACCGAGCTGCCTGAACCACGACAGTCGGAGATCCGGCGGCGCTTCGCCGCCGCCCGTCGTCGCCTCGAAGAGTCGGGGTTGCTTAAACGATTGGTCGATCGCGGGGAGTTTGTCGAGGGGGATGTGCAATCGTTTGGTGTGGAATACTTTCGCCAGGGTATACCTTGCCCGTTCCTGGAGAATGAGTCTTGCTCAATCCATCCGGATCGTCCTTCGGTCTGCAGGGAATACTTGGTGACATCGCCCGCTGAAAACTGCGCTGCGCCCAGCGTGAAAACGATAGACCAGGTTAATATGCCGTTTAAGATTTGGCCGGCGCTGGCGCGCTTCGATAAAGTGCATCCGGGAGAAAAGCTAATTCGATGGGTGCCGTTAGTCTTGGCTTTAGAATGGTCCATCGATCATCCCGACGAGACTCAGCCACGACCCGGGCCGGAATTATTGCACGAATTCTTTCGCAATCTGGCAGGCAAGGGAGAGGCAGCACCGAAGGATGCCCCGAGTCCGTCGAAAGTCCGGTAATGCCACCGTTTGGGAGGCAAGCTTTATGATTGTCTGCTCTGGCGATTTTTTTCCCGGCCCGCATGCCGATGTCCCGCTTTGTTGGCAGCTAGTGCCCGGTGCACCAGGCTTTGCTTGAAATAATGGGCGTGCGTCGTGGTGAGCCGTTTGTCGAACCATGAAACACAGATGCTCAATGGCCAAACCAGACCACTTGCCCAGTGATCTGGTAACCTTGCGCGGGAATCGGGATGAACATTATTTTGCTTTATTAGACGCATAGGGATACACTATGCTTCCTCTAGATTACGCCCATGGCAAGAGCTGACTTCAACGTAAACATCGTCCCTTCGGTTCTGGATCGGCTGCTTGATAATGAACCGCAGGTTTCCAAGGAACCGGCTAGCAGTCGCACTCAGAACCTGCGAACGTTGGAAGGGGCGGTCGCCCGGGATGTCGAGGCGCTCTTGAATTCCCGGCAGGAGACGCTCGAGGAGCTACCGAGCGAGTTTGTCGAAGTGAACCGCTCTTTGGTAACCTACGGGCTGCCGGATCTGACCTCGTTAAGTCTGCTGAGCCAGGATGATCGAAACCGCATTCGTCGAGCTGTGGAACAGGCCATCAACATATTTGAACCGCGTCTCCAACGGGTGCGCGTGGCCCTGGAAACAGCCCGGGAGAATGACCGCGGGCTGCGTTTTCGCATCGATGCCCTCTTGCGAGTTGATCCGGTGCCCGAACCTGTCACGTTTGATGCGCTTTTGCAGCTCAGCACGCAGCAATATTCGATCCGCAGTCAAAGATAATGGCTGACGATCTACTGACATATTACGAGCGAGAGCTTAGCTTCCTGCGGCAAATGGGGGCGGAGTTTGCCGCAAAATATCCCAAGATAGCGTCTCGCTTGCTGCTCGAGTCGGACACCTCTGAAGATCCTCATGTCGAGCGGCTGATTCAGGCTTTTGCCTTTCTTGCCGCCCGCGTTCATCACAAGATCAATGATGAATATCCCGAGATCACGGAATCCCTCCTGAACGTCATCTACCCGCATTATCTGGCGCCGGTTCCATCGATGTCGATCATTCAGTTTGTGCTTGATCCCGATCAAGGCCAGCTCACCAGCGGATATGACATTGCGAAAGAGTCCATTCTTTACTCTCAACCGGTCGATGGCTCGCCATGCAGGTTCCGCACCTGTTATCCCGTTACACTCTGGCCCTTGGAAATCGAGGCAGCCGGGTTCGACTCGGTGGACTCGCGTTTCGGCGTGTTGCCGAAGACAGCGGTTGGCCTTGTCCGAATCGAACTTCGCTGTCTCGGTGGCGCTAAGTTTGCCGACCTTGAGCTTGACCATCTCCGTTTTTTTCTTCACGGCGAAAGCGCTTTGACCTACGCGCTTTACGAGCTTCTGTGCAACAACGTGATCGAGGTACGGGTACGTCCTGCCGGAGCCAAAGATAACGCCGCCGTTATTTCCCTGCCTTCACGGTGTATCCATCCCGTAGGTTTCGGAGCCGACGAAGGACTCTTGCCGTATGGGCCGCGCTCTTTTCTTGGTTACCGGTTATTACAGGAATATTTCAGCTTTCCTGAGAAGTTTTTGTTCTTCGATCTGACAGGGCTTGATAGCGCCGTGCGGGCAAGACTTGGCGACCGGGTGGAAGTGCTGATTTTACTGAACCGTTTTCCACGGTTGGAGCAGGCGGTTACCAAGGAGACCTTTCGCCTGGGTTGTACTCCGATCGTAAACTTGTTCAAGCAAATTGCCGAGCCGCTTCGTTTGAGTCACGCGCAGACCGAATATCAAGTTTATCCCGACATCCGCCGGCAGAGCGCCACCGAAGTGTACTCGGTTAATTCCGTGCTCAGCGTCACGCCCGGGTCGGATGAAACCATTGAATTCGAGCCGTTCTATTCCTTTAAACACGCGGTCGAGCGAGAGCAACAAAAAGCCTTCTGGTACACGGCGCGCAGAGCCTCGCCGAGAAAAGGGGATAATGGCACGGAGGTCTATCTCTCCTTCGTGGATTTTAACTTCCGGCCTGCGCTCCCGGCGGCGGACACTTTGGTTATTCATACGACATGTGGCAACCGGGATCTTCCAGGGAAACTCCCTTTTGGCGGCGACCGCGGGGAGTTCGAGCTCGAAGGAGCGGCGCCTCTTTCGCGGATTCGTTGCCTGCGCAAGCCGACGGAGACTCTCCGGGCGCCGCTTCGCCGCGGCACCCAATGGCGGATCCTCTCCCATCTCGGGCTTAATTATCTTTCGCTTTATGAAGGGGGACGCGACGCGCTCCAGGAGATCCTCAAGATTTATGATTATGCCGACTCCTCGACGGTGCGCCAGCAGATTAATGGGATTACCGGCTTGACCAGCAGGCAGATTGTCGGGCGCCCGTCTTCAATGGCGTGGAATGGCTTCTGCCGCGGTTTGCAAGTGACGGTCGAGCTCGATGAAGAAAAATTTGTCGGCAGCGGCGTGTTTCTCTTTGCGGCGGTACTGGAAAAGTTCTTTGGCTTATACACGTCGCTGAATTCATTTACCCAACTCATTGCCAAAACGCGACAACGCGAGGAGCCCCTTAAGCGATGGCCTCCCAGAGCCGGCGAACAGATTCTTCTTTAGAAGAGACCCTCTTTGAAGAGGGCTACCGATTCGAGTTTTTTCAAGCGGTTCGCGTCTTGGAACGCCTCGTCCACGGACGGCTTCCGGTGGGCCACCACGCGCTGCCATCCCAGGAAGCGGTTCGCTTCCGTTCTCTTCTGTCTTTGAGTTTCCCGCCCAGCGCAGTTCACGAAGTTTCTCATTCTGACAACGGTATGAGTCCGCCGGAAATGATTGTGGCCTTCATGGGGTTAACCGGCCTGATGGGCGTCCTGCCGCGCCATTATACGGAGCTCTTGCTTGAGCGCGTGCGCAACAAGGACTTTACCCTGCGGGATTTTCTCGACATCTTCAATCACCGCATGATCTCGCTTTTCTACCGTGCCTGGGAGAAGTATCGGTTTCCTATAGCATACGAAAGGGCGCGCTCGGGCGGCAAGGATTATGACCCGTTTTCCGTAAGCCTCTTCCATCTCGTCGGCATGGGTACTCCGGGGCTTCGCGGCAGGCTCAAAACCGGGGACGAAGTCCTGCTCTACTACAGCGGTCTGGTGGCCCAGCAACCTCATTCATCCGGCGCGCTGGAAGCTATGCTGGGCGACTATTTCGCTGCGCCGGTGAAGATTGCTCAGTTCATAGGCGTCTGGCTTCGCCTTGAGAGCGAAAACCGCACCCGCTTGGGGGCGAGTGAGTTCAATAACCAGCTTGGGGTAACCACAATCTTGGGCTCCAAGTGTTGGGATCAACAGGCAAGTTTTAGGATTATCCTCGGACCCCTGTCGTTTAGACAATTTCAAGAATTCCTTCCCTCTGACAAGGGCTTTGGCGCTCTGGTCGAACTGACTCGATTTTTTATCGGTTTAACCCTTGATTTCGATGTTCAATTAGTTTTACAAGCAGCGGAAGTCCCGCGCTGCGAGTTAAAAAGCTCCGGGCCGGACGCGCTCAGGCTCGGCTGGTCGAGTTGGCTCAAGACAAAGGCATTTAGCCGGGATGCGTCGGACGCGGTGTTGGGGCGGCATTTGGCGAGAATCTAACAAGCAGCAAGGCGCAAAGAGCAAAGGGTAAGGGCAAAGATCCTAGCGCGGCGAAACCGCAACTAAAGGGAAGAAGAGATTTCACCGCAGAGACACGAAGTTCGCAGAGATCGGAGTCTATCTTAACCAAAAAACTCTTTACTCTGCGTCCTCCGCGCCTCAGCGGTGAGTCTTCCGAAGATTTGCGCACGCCGCGCAAATGATCACGGATAGCAATGTAAGGCGTGAGGGGAAAAGACGGCTAAGGGGTAAGGGCAAGGCGCAAAGAGCATGGAGCAAAGAGCAAAGACTGGATGCAGATGGCAGCGCATACGGGAGTCGTCGGTCAACGGTCGTTGGTCAGTGGTCAGGAAAGAGGAGTTAGCCAATGAATCTCAATCTCAAAGCTCTCATCGGCAAATTGAACGAGACGGGTCGCAAGGCCCTGGAAGCGGCGGCGGGATTGTGTGTCACCCGCACGCATTACGACATCGACGTCGAGCATCTGCTGATCAAGCTGGTTGAAACGGACGGCACGGACATCCAGAAAATCCTCCGTCACTTCGAAGTCGATCAGGCCAGGCTTACGCGTGACATTACGCGCGCGCTGGATCGCTTTAAGACCGGCAATGCGCGCACGCCGGCGCTCTCGCCGCGAATCCCCCGGCTGGTCACCGAAGCGTGGAATTTCGCATCCATCGAGCTCGGCGCTAATAGAGTCCGCTCCGGCCATTTGCTGCTGGCGCTGCTGGCCGAGGAAAATCTCAGCCGTCTGGCGCGCGAGATCTCGCCCGAATTGCAAAAAGTTTCCGTCGAAGAGCTAAACAAACATTTCTCAGATCTTGTCGCCAATACGGCAGAGGACGAGGTTACAACTCCCGCAACAGGAGAGGCTCCGGAAGCAGGCCCGCGCGGTACCACGAAGACGCCGTCACTTGACCAATACACCATCGATTTAACCTATAGAGCGCGCAAAGGCCAAATTGACCCGGTGCTGGGCCGCGATTTCGAGATCCGGCAAATGGTCGATATCCTCACCCGGCGGCGCCAGAACAATCCTATCCTCACCGGCGAGGCCGGAGTCGGAAAAACCGCCGTCGTTGAGGGGCTAGCATTGCGCATCGCCGCCGGCGATGTGCCACCGCCGCTCAAAAATGTGGCGCTTAAATCTCTCGATCTGACCCTGTTGCAGGCTGGCGCCGGAGTGAAGGGAGAATTTGAGAACCGTTTGAAATCGGTCATTGAGGAAGTCAAGGGTTCAGCCCAACCGATCATCCTTTTTATTGACGAAGCGCACACGATGATTGGCGCAGGCGGGCAGGCCGGCCAAGGAGATGCGGCCAACATCCTGAAGCCGGCTCTGGCCCGCGGCGAGTTGCGCACGATCGCGGCGACGACCTGGTCGGAGTACAAGAAGTATTTCGAGAAAGATGCCGCGTTAACACGTCGCTTTCAGGTCATCAAGGTCGAGGAGCCGACGGAAGAGCAGGCGGTGGCGATGCTGCGCGGGCTTATGAGCACACTTGAGAGTCATCATAATGTTCGCGTCTTGGACGAAGCGATGGACGCCGCCGTGCGCCTCTCGCATCGCTACATCACCGGCAGGCAGCTTCCGGACAAGGCGGTCAGTGTGCTCGATACCAGTTGCGCTCGGGTCGCGTTGGGCCAGATGACGACGCCGCCTGCAATCGAGGACTGCCAGCGCCGCGTCAGTTTAATCGACACAGAGATGGGCATCCTGGAACGCGAGAGCCTCACCGGAGGCGATTACGCCGAGCGGATCGAGGCGTTGACGAAGGAAAAAGCCGACCTTGAAGCCCGCCTTGCTTCGCTTGGGACAAAATGGGAGGAAGAAAAAAAGCGCGTCGAAGAGCTGCGCGGACTTCGCGAGAAGATCGAGGCCCATGCGGCAGCCAGCAAGAAAGGCGCCGACGCGACAGCAGAGGGACAGCTCTCTCCCGAAGAAGTTCAAAATCTGCGGGGCGAGATCGCGCGGCTCAACGATGAATTGGCCAAGGTTCAAGGCGACAGCCCGCTTATGCAGGTCTGCGTCGATGCTCAGGCGGTTGCTGAAGTAGTCTCGGGCTGGACAGGGATTCCCGTCGGCAAAGTCATGCGGGATGAGATCCAGACCGTTCTCTCACTTCGAGAGCGTCTGGAAGAGCGCATCATCGGGCAATCTCATGCGCTCGAAGCGATCAGCCAGCGTATCCGCACGGCGCGCGC
>JAUYJC010000352.1 GCA_030688735.1 Deltaproteobacteria bacterium | reverse complement strand
AATCATATTGGAGCGCTTGTTCGACAGCGGAATGGCCGGTCTGGGAGATGACGGCCAAAACCAGGAAAAACGATGCAATGATGACACGGCGATAGACCATTTAATGACAACTTATCCGGGCGCGGCACCAAAGTCTATGCGTGTATCTCCGGGCTCAACTTTTCGAGAGTGCTCACCGCTGAGACGCGGAGGACGCAGAGAAAACTAATGAGGGTCTTTTGGGAAAAACCCCTACGAACTCTGTGGTGAATGATATTTTCACCGGCCGCCAAAAAGTTTTAGAAATTCTTCGTTGATCTCGTTGTAGCGTGTGCCGCCGTCGACAATGTCGGAGTAAAAGAGTTTCCGTCCCCGAACCAGTTCAGGAGGATCTGGATCGACTTTCGGGTTTGCCGGAATTCTTCCAGCCCGTCGCAGAATCGCTTGCCCCTCTAGCGACAGCACGAAGTCAATGACCAGCTTGGCAGCGTTGGGTGATTTGCCATAGCCGCTGACGCCGATTGCCTGCGGCGTAGTCACGAGAACATCGTCCTTGATCCAACCCATGGGCGCACCTCTTCGTTGGAACTGCCCAACGCGATGGGCGTATGCGGCAATGCCAATCTTGTTTTCTCCCGCCATCGTCAGCTCAACCATCATACGGTTACCCGCCTGGACGCTAACATTTTGGGCGGCGAGCCGTTTCATGTAGGCACGCCCCTTTTCGCTCCCCATATATTGCAGCATTCCGTGATACCAAGTGACGCCAGAGTCCGGAATCGACATGCTATTCTTCCACTTCAGATCCAGCAGATCGTTGTAGTTTTTGGGCGCCGTGGCCGGCGGGACGAGATTCGAGTTGTAGATCACGACTTGCGGAAGGAGAAAAAAGCCCGCCCAGAAGCCGTGGGAATCTCTCAGTTCTTTAGGGTAAGCAGTTAGTTCCGGCGAAACGTAGCGGCTCCAGTAATTTTTTTTCAGCACCTGCGCGACGTAGAATCCGTCGAAATCGATCACATCGACGTTCAAGCTCCTGGCCCGGGCTTCCACGTCGAGCTTACTCAGAACGGACGCGTTTGCGGCGCGAAATCTTTTGATTTGGAGAAACGGATACTTCTTGCCGATCCCGGCGATTAGCGCGCTTGCGTCGTCCACATTCATTGAGCCGTACCAATAGGCGACATTTTCCTTTTTTGCCGCTTCGATTTTTTCCTGCTCGGTTTGAGCTCGGGCAGACGTCGAAAAATAGAGGAGCCATAGTACCGAGAAGATGGCTATCCAGAATGTCTTATAGCGCATAGAACATTTCCTCTCTTTCACTGCTCGAATAGTTATTCGAACCGCTTGCGCGTCAAACCCAGCCAAGGTGTTAGCGTTGTCCTGAGATACTTACCGTGGAAATGTTGAACAGAACGACTCCAGGAAAATTTATCGCGCTAAGACGCCAAGGCGCAAGGTGATACGCGGTGTCATTTCGACCGCAGGGAGAAATCTTTCTTAGATCCCTCGCATTCGCTCGGGATGACGGACCTCGGCCCATCACTTGGCGTCTTTGCGTCTTTGCGCGAGTCATCTCTTTTCCGATTTTGTAATGTAAAACTCAACCGAGAATTTCAAATATATTTGGTTAGAGTTTCTCGACGAAGCCGCTCTTTCTGAGTTCGTCGACAAAGCGGTGCTCGGCGAAATCTTCTACTCTGGCTTTGACCGCTCTCTGGTCGGTCGGAGCTTGAATCTCCACTTGCCTAACGCGCTCAGTCCGGAACTTTTGACTGGATATAGAAGAGGCCGTTGGGGTCCATGGTGGTGACGATCTTGGTGCGCAGCCAGCCGCCTTTGACGCGTTTTTCTTTTTCTTCCGGCGAGTCGTAATCGGCGGCGGTCATTGGCGACTTGACGCCGACTTCGCCGTACTCGATGGCCTCCCAGGGAACTTCCAAGGGATTGCCATTCGCCGGATTGAGCGGCCAGACATCCACGTTGGTAACGGGGATTCCCACGGCGGTGTCGAGATACCAGGTGGGATGAGAGGAAAAAACCGGTCCCGCTTCAGCCGACCCGAAGGCCAATAACGCGGGCTTGCCGAGCAGGTTTTTCAGACGCAACCGTCCGAGCGCGGTAAACGGCCCGGTGGTCGAAACAAACAAACCCTGAAGGCTTTCCTTGAAAGCCTGGACCACCGGCCGGTGGCTCGGCTGATAGAGCAACCGCGCCTCGGGGCGGGAAAGCATGGTGTAGATCGGATGATGCTCCCTGACTCCGTGGGCGAGTTTATCGGGGTCCTGCAAGTCGACGACCAGGCAGGTGCCGCCGCGAAACAGAATCGGCAGCAAGCTGTATAACCCTTCCCAGGTGTAAAGTGGCTGCGCGGCCAGGACGAGATCCTCGGTCTTGAGCGGCACAAATGTGCTCCACGACACGGCGCCGGCGAGCAGCGATTTGTGGCTGTGATAGGCGAGCCCGCCGCCTTCCATCGCGAGCGCGAGCGCGGGCGCGCCAAGGTCCTGGCGGCCGCGCGGCGCGGCGGTCGCTGGTTTGGTCTCGCGCAGCTCCGGTAACGAAAGGATTCGCACCCCCTGCGATGAAGCCTCGATGGAGCGGCGTACGGTGTCGTCGACCAATGCCAGGTCGGGACGAAACAGTTGTAGTTGCGCCGTGAGCTGCGCCTGCGGCAAGGTGGGATTCATTAAAAAAACCACGGCGCGCGCCTTGAGCGCGCCGAAGACGACTTTCATGAGCTCAAGCGGATCCGCCACCGCGATCACGACGCGATTGCCCTTTCCTTCGAGTGAAGTAACGATGGTCTTCATCGCCTGGTCCAGGTCCGCCAGGAACTGCTTGTAGCTTAGCGGACCCTGGTGGCCGATCAGCGCGGGCCGGTCCGGCGTTCTTTTTCCCGGCCGGGCAACCAGCCCGTCGTCGATGGGTATGCCGGGAATCGCCAGGTAGCGATAAACGTCTTCCGGCCAATATCCGGCGGTCAGGCCGACAGCTCCTTTAGACACGCGCTCCCCTCCAGTCCTTTTCTTCGATCACGGTCACGCCTTTCCAACGCTGCGGTAGTTCTTCCGCCCACTCCTGGGTCGCCTCGACGTTGAGTTGCTTGCGCAGCAAGTTCGCGATCCGCACGCGGATTTCTTCCAAGTTGCCCGAAGCAGGCTTCTGCATCAATAGCGTGAGCCGATCCATTTTATTTTTGCCGCGCACCACGGCAAAAGGAAGATTGACCAGCTCCGGCAATTCATCCAGGCATACGCGCACGTCGTAGGGAACGATCCGTTGCCCGGCGATCTCCACCTCGTTGGCGCGCCGGTCGTAGACCTCCATGCGCGGCCAGCTTCTGCCGCAGGAGCAAGCGCCGGGAAGAATCACGCCCAGGTCTTCGGTGTCGTAACGGAGGAAAATGGAACCATGCGGGATGAGCGTGGTGATGACGACGTTGCCTCTTTGTCCCGCCGGTAGCGGCGCGCCGCTTTTCGGGTCGATGATCTCCACGAAGCAGCAATCCGCGAAGATATGATGGCCGCAGTGCGAGGCGCACTCCATGGCGGTGAGCCCTTCAGGGTTGCCCAGCCCTTCGAAGATATCGCCCACGCGCAGCTCGCGTACGAGCTGCTGCCGCGAGCGCGGCGTCATCGGCGCGCCGACGGCGAGAATTGATTTGACGCTGCGGAAAACGTCCGCCGGATTCGCGCCGCGCCGGCGGCACTCCGCCAAGATCGCATACAGCATTGGCAGGAAGATGGAAACAAAGTCGGGTTTGGCGTCGCAGATCGCATCGATGAAGTTGCCGGCGTTGCGCGGCAGAAAAGTGCCCCAGGGAACCACGGTGCTTACGCCGAGGCGCTCGATCAGACGGCTCTCTTGAACCGAGAGACTATGCCAGGCGGGCGCGGCCATGAGCATGCGCATGCCGGGGCGGAGCCCGGCCCACCAGTAGGCGCGCAGCAGCGAATCGCCGCGCAGCGCGCGCCACTTGCGCGGCAGATAGAGAAAAGAGCTGCCGAGGGTCCCCGAAGTCATGCATAAGACCGCCGGCTCTTTGCGAGCGATAGTTTCCAGCCCGAAATCGAAGCGTCCTTGCCGCCTGATCTCCTGCAACACGTCTTGCTTGGAAAACGTCGGTATTCGAGCAAGATCGCCGAGGGTCTTCACTTGTTCGGGTTCAACTTTGGCGCGCGCCAAACGCTGCCGGTAATACGGTAGCCGGCGGTAAACGTGGCGGAGCAGCCGCTGGATCTTTTGCAGCTGAAACTTCGCGAGCCTCTCCTCCCGCCATCTGTCCGTGGCGTCGGGAGCGACACGTCTCGCGCCGTTTTTCATACCGCGATCCTCAGATCTTTCGGGCCGCTGGGGCAACCCGAAGGCTCGATGGATCCCCGCACTTGGCTGAGATAACGCACAGTGGGGGAGGTTCCGGCAAACCAGTTGGTGACGACCAGCGGGTTTTCCGCCGCGCCATCTCCTTCTGCGAGCGTCTCGACGAAGTATGCATCCCGCCGGCAGTGCAACAGCCGGCAGCGCGGGCACTCCATGGCCAGAAACATCGCCGCGTCGATGCGCAGCAGGCGATAAATGGGCACGCCCAGACGCTTCTCGAAGCTGCGGCGCTCCTCATCGGAGAGCAAAGATTCGTTCTCCGCGGCCACCAGCGCTTGCGTGTAATCGGCGAGCCGTAGCGCTTGTCGTTCGACCTCCATGGTCAAAGCGTGCAGGCAATCGTGGCGGATGAAAAAAACGCGCGGCCGGACGTAACGCAAAATTTCGACGGCCCGCGGGCTCATGTTGGCCACACCGTCGTTGCAGACCGGCAGGCAGCCAAGGAGATCGGCGGTGCCGCGGTCCAGATAAGGCGTAAAGGAGGAGGCGGCAAGATAAGAAAGCGGGCTGGTGCCGTAATCGAAGATGGCGACCCGGTCGCCTTTGCGCAGGCCCACCAGCGACCAACAGTGCGCTAAGACCTGAGCGTAACCTCTAAGATCGGCGCGGTCGAGGGCGAGATAGAGGGCGGGTTGCGTATCGTATTCGAGCTGAAAAATCGCCCGCGGGCCGCGGCCGACGCAGAGTCGGGGGGATAGCGAAGCCGCGCCTTTTAGCTTCTCCGCCGCCAACTCCTCGAGCCGCGTCGGTGGGATGGTTGCGCTGAAGCTCCGAAGATCGCGCACGGCGCGCGGCTTAAGACCGGCGAATTTTTTCCGATAGAGGGGGGCCTTGGCGGCCCGCTGCAACAATCTTTGGATCCGCTTCATGGCCGGTTTTAGAAAAGCCCGTTGTGGAGTAGCGAGGTGCCGGAGATCAGCGCGAGGATCGCAGTGATGATGTTGGCGAGCTGGAAGCGGTCGAGCAAAGTCGAGCTGCTCATCTGCGCCGCCCTTCTTTTCTCCACGTCGGCAAGCGTCGGATTGGCGCTGACCGACAGCTTATTCATCAGTTTGGGCCGTAGCACGAAAGTCATATAAGTCGAGCTCGCCACGGTAAGAAACCAAAATAGAATCATGAAGCCGAGCGAACGTCCATAGCTCGTCGTGTAAAGTTCCAAATCCGTCAGGATGCCCAGAGCGCCCAGCATGTAAAGCCGCGATAGACCGCTCAGAAAAAGCAGAACCAGCGCGGCCCAGCCGAGGTACGTGAAGATAGTCCCCACTCTTTGAGCAACGACCACCGCATGAGCCGGCGGAATCAAGCGCAGCGCCGGTCGCAAGAGGAAAAAATTGAAGATCGCGGCGCCCACTAAAAACGCGGCGGAAAAAATGTGTATGAGTCTTAACGTGAGAAGCATGTGCATTCACTTAGTTCGATTAATCACACTTTGACAATGACCAAGGGGCGAGCCCTCCGAGTCGAAGGCTCAGCCTGAGGCTGATCCGCCTTTGGCGGAAATGATCTGTGCCTCGATGCGGCCTGCAAGCCGCGGTGATGGAGCGGGCGCTGCGAGGGACTTCAAAAGTCCAGCCAAGTACGAAGACATCGTTGACTTTTCCGGCCGGATGCCTTCGCCTCTCCGGGCTCACCCCTTGGTCTACAGTGTGTCATTGTTTTTCCTCAGAGTGTGTGAATTAATCGAATTCTGCAAAAATGAGTAGCCGCAACTATTTGATTTTGTTGAGGCGAACTTTGCGGAAATGGACGTTTTTTCAATTTTTTCACAACCTCTCAGTCCATGAATAATTTGAGGTAACATATTTTTCCCCAGTCGTCCAAAGGAGACCTGACAGGATGTTTCAGAAGCCGCTGGTGAGGAGGCGGTGCGGGGTCAAAAAAATCCGCCCATGGCGATAGATGCGCCGGCAATCAGCGCCAGGGTGGAAGTGATCAGGTTGATCAACTGGAACCGATCCAACCGGGCGGAAGACGTCATCTGGTCTTGCCTTCTTTTTTCAACGTCGGCGAGCGTGGGATTCGAGCTAACCGCGAGCTTCTTCATCAGCTTGGGACGCAGGGCAAAGGTCATATAGGTGGAGCTGGCCACGGTGAGCAGCCAGAACAGCAGCATCAAGGCCAGGGCGCGTCCCGGCGCGTGAGCGTAGAGATCGAAGGAGACCAGCAGCCAGAGCCGGCCCGTGTAATACACGCGCAAGAGACCGCTCAAAAAAAGCAAGACCAGCGCGGTCCAGCCGGTATAGGTAAAAAGGCTCCCCACCCGCTGCGCGATCACAACCGCATGGGCCGGAGGGATCAATTTCAAGGTCGGGCGCAAGAGAAAATAATTGAATATGACTGAACCGACGAGCGTCGCAGCCGCGATAATGTGGATGAGCCTTAAAATGAGAAGTAACGTCAGCACTGGCAAAACGCTTCTGAGTTCAAAGAACGGGCCAAATTAATCCACGGAGTGAAAGACCGAGGAAATCCCGGCCCCCAGCGCGAACAACTAGCCGGTTCGCCTTGCTTCGTCAAGCGCTTCAATAAACTTGCGTGGCGCGCGCTGAGATTCCGAGGGCGTGCTTAATGTCTCGGATATTTTCCGGCGAGTAGGAAAACCGCGCACTTTTTTCTTGCTTTCAGTAAGGATCGCGGCCGTTTCTTCCATTGTTTAAGGGGATCGAGCGCCGCACCACGGTACAAGAATTGCGACACCATCACGGCAGATATTCCACTAATCCGCAACTACAAGGTGCCGAATGCGAAAATTAACCAGAGAGGAATTTTTAACTTGGCTGGCCTGGAGCGGCGCGGTAATCCCGGCGGCGCTGATGGGTCTCGGCTCATTTAGATTTCTTGTTCCCAATTTTACCTTTGGCCCGCCGACGATGTTTAAAATCGGCAAGCCGGAGGAGTTTCCTGAGGGACGGCAGATATTTTTGCCCGAGAGCCGCTTGTTTATCGCGTCCACCGGGGCCGGTATTGGCGCGATGTCGGCGGCCTGCACGCATCTCGGCTGCACGGTGGCGCGGGTGGAGTGGGGCCTTCAATGCCCCTGCCATGGTAGCCAATTCGATTCAGGAGGACGCGTTCTGAGTGGCCCGGCACCGAAGCCTTTGCCCTGGTTCCAGGTTTTTCAGGACCCTGAAGGCCAACTTATCGTCGACACCTGGCGCCCGGTTCGCAGACAAACTTTTTACAAATTCACTTGAGCGCCCCGATGGCCATGCGCGGCATATTTTTTCATCTTGCGTTGGCTGTCGTAATCGGAGCGGGCTGCGGCTCGCCAGGCAGCGGCGCGGCTGATTTGGCTTCCGTCGAGACGCCGGCTCCGACCGCGGCTCCTGCGCTCGACGCGAAGGGGATCGTACGCTGGAGAAAACCGGATTCCGAGGCGCGGCTCGCCGCAGCGCTGCCGCAACAGGGGGTCGTGGTCGCTTTCACGCGCTGGGGCGAAACCACGTTGGGCGTTTTCGACGTTGGGGGCGCCAAAATGATTCCGCTGGCGAAGAGAGAGACCGGCACCCTGATAGTTTCGCAAGGCGGGAGCCGTCTTGTGATCTTGGTGCGGGAGGGCCCAAGTCCGGCGAGGAACCATATCGAGATGTTCGATTGGCGCAGCGGCAGCGGCCTGATCGTCGAGCCCGCCACCGATGACGCAGTCCTGGGTTTCGCCGTCGATGCCGAGGGCAAACAGCTGAGCTACGCTACTATGAATCTGCGCAACAGCCGAAGCGCGGATGTGACTTGGCGCGTCGGGTTGCTCGATCTTGAGCGGCGGCAGGCACGGATCGTCATCGATTCAGCCGCCAAAATGAGCCACGGAGAGGGCATACTGGTGCCCTTTGCCTGGTCGGGCCGAACCGGCCGCCTGTATCTGCAGGGCTGGTCGCCCTTTCGCGGGATGATTCGGCAAAGCATCTGGGCGATGAGCCCCGAGCGAGGCGAACCCGCGAGAATAGTTCTGGCGCCGAACTACGCCGGCGTTCCGCGCCTTTCTCCCGACGGCGCGCGGCTCGCTTATCTGGGCACCGACATGGGGAGTCTGCCGGCGGATTTCGTCGCTGCGCCGGGCGCCCCGCCGGGTAATGGTTTGTTGGTGATGGATTTAAAGACCGGCGGGGCGGACGCCTGGGCGCGCGGCGGTAAGACTGCTTTCGGCGCCTTGGCTTGGTCCGCCAACGGAGAGGAAGTCGTCGTCGCTGAACAAGCCTGGCTCAATGGGCGGTTTCGCGACGTGGAAGTTCGGCGCATCGGCGAGGGCACGGCTGTTTCCGTCGCCAAGATCGATTCATCCCAGAGCGTGAAAGAGGTCGCGAGCATCCTCGAATGCCGCGAGCGCAATCTGTTTTGGGTGGAAAAGGAGCGGGCGGCGGCGAAGCTCTACGTTAACCGCGGAGGAACCTCGCAGCTCCTGTTCGAGCTTCCCGACGGCGCCATTGAGCTCCTGGGTTGTCAAAACCGATGATCGACATCGCGGCGGTTTATAAGAAGATCGTTCATGCGACGATGCTCACGGGAGAGCTGCCGGCGCGCTTTTACCGCTCGGTTTTTCGCGGCGGCTATCCGGCCACGGTCAGGCAGCAGCTCGGGGCGGTGGTCAACAACCTGGTGCTGCACGTCCATCCGACGCGGGTCTACAATCGCAGCATCAAAGCGCAAACCACCCTCGGTCTCGGCCTGATTTGCTTTTACCTCTTCATCATCGAATGGATCACCGGGATCTTTTTGATGTTCTACTATGAGCCGTCGACGGGCGCGGCCTACGGTCGCATATTAGACCTCAATTATACGATTACCTTCGGTCGGGTGATGCGTAATCTTCATCGCTGGGCGGCCGAAGCGATGGTCGTCGGCGTGGCGCTGCACATGTGCCGGGTTTTCTACACCGGGGCTTACAAGCCGCCGCGGGAATTCAATTGGGTCTTGGGAGTGTCGTTGTTCGTGCTCACTCTCGCGCTCAGCTTCACGGGCTATCTTCTGCCCTGGGACCAGCTTTCCTTCTGGGCCGTCACCGTGGGTACCAACATCGTCAGCTACGCGCCGGTGCTCGGCCCCTGGCTGCGTTTTGTCCTGCTTGGCGGCGAAACCGTGGGCAGCGACGCGCTGTTGCGCTTTTACACGCTCCACGTCATCGCCGTTCCTGCCATAACCTCGCTGCTCGTCAATTACCATATCTGGCGCGTCATCAAGGACGGCGGCCTGGCCCATCCTTCGGAAAATCGCGGTGCCGACGGCGAGCCCGTAGGGCAGCCGCAAAAATCAGACAGCGTGGTTACGACTTTTCCCCAGGTAGTCTATCTCGAACTACTGGTATTTTTAGTATTGATGGTAGGGCTGATGGCCGCTTCGCTGCTCTTCAACGCGCCACTGGAGGAGGAAGCCAATCCCCTGACCCCGAGCAACCCGTCGAAAGCCCCTTGGTATTTTCTCGGACTACAGGAGCTGGTCGGCTACTCGGCTTTTTGGGGTGGCGTCGGCGTGCCGACGCTTCTCATGATCTATCTTTTCGCGCTGCCTTATGTCGATCGCCGCCCCGCAGGCATTGGCGTCTGGTTCGCCCGCGAGCGCATGGTCATGATTGGCGTTTGGACCGTAATTTTACTCGGCATCTTGGTGACCACCGCCCTGGGCATCTATTTTCGCGGGCCCAACTGGAATTTTTATTGGCCCTGGGAAAATTGGCCCGGGCCCCATTGATTGAAGGTTCGTTGTCGTTATGGAGAAATGGCTGGGTATTTCCGGCGTCGTGCTGACGCTGGTCTTAGGGTGGACGCTGTGGGACGCGTCGCAGCAGGAGTGGGAGCATTACCAGGAGGCGTACTATCGCGAGGCGGTTCGGTTGGCGCAAAAGGGATCGCAAAAAGAATGGGCGAGCAACTTGCGCACCGAGATCAGACAGCTCCAACTGAACGGCCATACGTCGGTGGAACGGTGCGTGACCTGCCATCTCGGCTATGACAACCCGGCGTTTCAAAATTTCGCTGCACCGCTGCGCACCCATTCCACGCTTTTAAAAAGCCATCCGGAGGGACGCTTCGGCTGCGTCGTCTGTCACGGGGGCGAGGGAAGAGCCGTGACCACCCTGGAAGCGCACGGCCAGGGAACGGTCGCCGCCAAACCGCTTCTCAGAGGCAAATACATGCAGGCCGCTTGTTACAACTGCCACGGCGTGAACACCTTGCCGCCGGAAGCTACGGCCGGCGTGGTGCGAGGCCGGCAATTGGTGAACAGCTATTTTTGTCTCGCCTGTCACAAGATCGATGGCGAGGGCGGCGAAGAGGGGCCGGACTTGAGCAGGATCGGCAGCCATCGCAGTTGGACGTGGATTTATGCCCACACAATAAGACCCCAGGGCGTGGTCTCCGGCTCGACCATGCCGGTGTTTTCTCTGAGCCGCGATGAGATTCAAGACATCACTATTTATCTGATGACGTTGTTGGACAACCGCGACCGATTGCGCTACCTACCCCTCATGGCCAAGCGCGTGGCGCGCGAGCCGCCCACCGGCGCACCGGCGGCAACGCCGCAGCGTGCGGTCGAGAGCCGGGTTGAGTTTAGCTATGACGGCAAGAGACTGTTCAACGGAGCCGGATGCAACATATGCCACACCGTCGATATCACCGGCGGCGAGGTCGGTCCGGCACTGACTTATATCGCGCGCAAGCGCAATGCAGAAAACCTCGAAAAGCTGCTCAAAGATCCGGATGAAATCCTCCCCGGCGGAAAAATGCCCCAGCTCTATTTAAACGAACTTCAGGTGCGCGCGCTCGTCGGTTACCTGAGCGCACTCAAGTAGGCGCGGAGATGACACAGAACCTCGCATGCGTTTTGCTGGTACTTGGCTTGATCGCGGGTTGCGTTGCCGCGCCGGAATCTTTCCACGATGAGCCGCTGAGCGCGATCGAAGAGCAGGGGATGAAGATTTTCCAGCGCGAGCCCTGTTATTCGGCCTGTCACGTGACGACCTTGGCCGTCGCCGCCGCGGACAACCCGACCGGATTTGTGCCCGATCTGCGTAGAACTCCGAGGCGCACGCGGGATTGGTACCTCGCTTACTTCGTCGATCCGCGCGCGGTCTTGCCCTTTACCTTTATGCCCTCGTTTGCGCACCTCACCGGTGCCGACGCCGACGCCTTGATCGCCTTTCTGCAGCGGCTGAACCGAGGCGTGAAAACCGCCAAACCCGAACCGGTCGCGTCAAAGGATATCCCCAGCGTGTCGAAGAATGGCGCGGTTTATCGAGCGGGCAAAGTCGTCTACAGAACCTACTGCCTGGGCTGCCACGGTGTTTCGGGGAGCGGCGGCGGGACCGTCGGGCATTTGCTTTCTCCTGAGCCGCGCGATTTTACCGACGGAGCCTGGATGGTCAAGCAAAGCGATAATTACCTTTTTGCCGTGATCGCGGCGGGCAAGCCCAACACGGCAATGCCCGGTTTTAAAGATATTCTGAGCCCGCTGCAACGCGCCGAGGTGCTTCGATACATCGAGTATTTCGCCGATCCGGTGTCGCGAGAGCGGGTGGAGGTGGGGGTGGGCGGTGAAGGCAATGAAAACTGATTGAGAAATAATCGACCAGAACGACCTCAACCCTTTTGTCCCCGTAAATAGATCCCTATGCGCTTTATGCCGAGCTGCGGCGCGCGGGTATTCACAAACTCCCCGATCCGATAATCCCGGATTCCGCAGTGGGAAAGTGACGCTGTGAGCGAGGGGTAAACCTTGCGCAACGAAGACAATGCTTTTCTACCCCTGAGCTAAGGACAGATCTCGCTGCTGTGCGAATTTAGTCGGAGTAATAAGGCGTTGTGCCAAGCGGCAGAAAAGGCTTTGAAACAGCACCCCTGGGTGTCTTCGCCGCTTTAGGTTCCTCCCTCGCTCATGTTCGACTGCGGGATCCGGGCTTATCTCAACAGATGTATGGCCTCCTCGCTTGTGAGGACTTGAAAGGGTGACGCAAGCAACTCCGTCAGGAAATGACGGTTCTCAGAAACGAAATAGTGAATCTTTGCGGCTTCAAGATGAGCCGCGATCACGGCATCACCTTTCTTCGCACCCTGCTGCTC
>JAUYJC010000338.1 GCA_030688735.1 Deltaproteobacteria bacterium | reverse complement strand
TTGGGACCCAGCGGTTGTGGCAAAACGACTCTGCTCAGGATGATCGCGGGATTCGCCGCACCCGACGAAGGTTGGGTCTATCTGGACGAAAAGGCGATGAATCAAGTCCCGCCCTGGGAGCGCGACCTCGGCATGGTCTTTCAAAATTACGCCTTGTGGCCGCACCTCACGGTGTTCGAGAACGTCGCCTTCGGCTTGCGCGAGCGCAAGGTGCCGCGCCGAGAGATCGAAGGGCGCGTCGCCAACGCTTTGGCACAAGTAGATCTCAAAGGCACCGAGAACCGCCGTCCTTCGCAGATCTCCGGCGGCCAACAGCAACGGGTCGCGCTGGCGCGCACGCTGGTCATTCAACCCCGAGTGCTGCTGCTTGACGAGCCGCTGAGCAACCTGGACGCCAAGCTGCGGGTAGAGATGCGGCTTGAGCTGCTCAAGCTCCAACGCGGCCTGGGACTGACGACGATTTACGTTACCCACGACCAGGAAGAAGCGCTGGCGCTCTCAACGCGTATCGCGGTCATAAACGTCGGCACGATCGTCCAGGAAGGGAAGCCGCGCGATATCTATGAACAGCCCGCCAACGATTTCGTCGCGGCGTTCGTCGGCCAGTCGAACTTATTCGCCGGAACAGTTCGGCAAATTATCGGTCAGTCTATTGAGATCGACCTCGGCAGCCTGATAGTCCACGTCGCCTTGCCTGCGGCCGAGCCTCCGCCAAAAACCGGCGCGAAAGCGATTTTTAGCATCCGTCCGGAGGCGATCGAGCTGTACGGAGAGGGCAGCGGCCACACCACAGACCGTAACTGTATTGATGGCGAGGTTGTCGCCTTGGCCTATCAGGGCTCCTCCGTTGAATATGAGATCATGTCCGTGGGGCGAACGATCAAGTCCCGCACAACCAATCCAAAAGGGAAACGGCTTTATCAGCGCGGCGAGCGTGTGTCCGTCGCCTTCAGGTCGGAGGACGTCGTTCTGGTGCCCGAGAACGTAGATGCCAAGAGTTCAAACTTCAGGAACTAGCGCGGAGAACTGCGCCTAGACAGTCCAATGACGGAGGGAATTATGGTTGCCGCGGCGAATGAATTTATCCCGGATTCAGCAGTTGAAGTTACAATCTATACTGAGCGGGGTGTGAGACTGGAGTAGCGAAGGCACCGAGCTCCGCAGTATCAAAGTCGTTTTACGTGCTTGGCAATCTGTTGTCAGTGAGTTGCGGACGCCACTCAGGGCACCGGTGATCTCAAAACTCTTAGAGGCAAAGGTCCATTGCCTTCACTACGGAAGGCCCGCACCTCGCTCAGTGCCTTAACTTTCAAATGCGGAATCCGGGTTTATCGCTAACCGTATTTCCGCTGTTCAAGGGGAACAACGGTCGCGCCGTTCGCCTGCGAGGGGAATTTCATCAGCACCCGCGTTCCAACGTCGGGCTTGCTGGTAATTTCCAATTTAGCGCCGATGAGGTCCGCCATGCGGCGCGCCACGGTAAGACCGAGCCCAAGACCCGCGAAGGATCGTTGGAGCGAGCTATCGACCTGTTGAAACGGCTCGAAGATCGAATTGAGTTTGTTTTTCTCGATGCCGATACCGGTATCCGAAATTTCAATCTCCACGCCGCTGCCGTCGCCCGCCAGTCTGGCTCTGACATCGATTTTCCCCTGGGAGGTAAATTTCACCGCGTTATTGAATATGTTTTGAAAAACCCGCTCTACTTTAGAGCGATCGCTGACGACGACCAGCGCATCATCCAACTTCTCAACATTGACCGGCAAGCCCTTTTCCCGCAGCGTGCGGTCGTAACGCTTGATGGTTTCGTCGATGATTTCACCGGCATCGAATTTCTCGATGGCCACGGCGCTATCGCCCGCGTTCAGAGAGGTCATCCATAGCACGTTATCGATGAGTTCTAAAAGCTCCTCGGAATTTCGATAAACCGTTTCCAGGACCTTTTGTTGTTCGTCCGAGAGTTTGCCGATCACTTGGTTCAGCAAGAGATAGACAAAGCCCACAACGATGCTCAGGGGCGTGCGCAGTTCGTGCGAAATGTTTGAAAGAAAATCAGATTTCACCTGCCGTAGTTTCGCTTTGGCGCTCCGCCTCTCGAGGCCGCGCTTGACCAGCGACAGTATGTGATTGACGTCGAACGGTTTGGAAATATAGTCGAACGCGCCCAGACGCAGCCCCTCGATGGCCGTGTCCAGCGAGCCGTAGCCGGTAATGATGATGGCTTCGATGTCCGGATCATGCTGTTTAAGTTTTTCCAGAACATTGATGCCGCTGAAGCCCGGCATCTTGAGATCCAAGGTTACCAGGTCCACCGGATGTTGTTTGAGCATGTCGATGGCCTGCCCGCCCCGTTCCGCAACGTGAACGTTGTAGTAGGGATTGAGAATCAGTTTTAAGGATTCCCGCGGACCTATTTCATCGTCGACCACGAGCACATGAGGCTTAGTTGCGTCCATGTGACGCACAAAACAGCAAGGAACATGCCACCGTCCGATTGATATTAAGCGGTTAATATAAAAGAGGATTCTAAGATCTGGAGGGAAGTCTGGCGAGTCCTGAGAACATTTTTGTTCAACTACGTCGATAATTTAACAGCGTCGTCACCGTCCTCGGGGTCATTGATCTTTAGCTTCTCGATGCGGTACTTGAGGATGCGGCGGCTGGTGCCGAGAAGCGAGGCGGCTTTGGTTTGATTGAAACCGGTGCGTTGCAGCGCTTTGACGATCAGCTCGCGTTCAAACTCGTCCACCGCGTCGCTGAGCGGGCGGTCTCCCGTTAGCACGTCCTCCTTAAGCGTCGCCGTCTGGTCCGTAGTGCGCATGCTAGCGGGCAAATCGCGCAACATAATCGTTTCGTGCGGCGTCAGGATCGTCAGCCGCTCGATCAAGTTTTCCAGTTCGCGGATGTTTCCGGGCCAGAGATACGATGTGAAGAAATCCACCACCTCCGGGGAAAGGCTTTTGGGCGCAATCGTATGCTCCTGCCCCTTGAGCCGCAGGAAGTGATCGAGCAGCAACGGAATATCCTCCGGCCTTTCCCTGAGCGGCGGTAGAAGCAGCGAGACAACATTCAGGCGGTAGAATAGATCGGGGCGAAATCCTCCCACTTTGGCCAGCTGCTCGAGATCGCGGTTGCTTGCGGCGATCACGCGCACGTCGACCTTGATTTCGTCGTTGCCGCCCAATCGAGAAAACGTTTCTAGCTCGATGGCGCGCAGGAACTTCGCTTGGGTACCGAGATTGAGTTCCCCTATCTCATCGAGAAAAAGAGTGCCGCCGTGGGCCAGCTCGAAGCGGCCGATTTTTTTTTGTGAAGCGTTGGTGAACGCCCCCTTCTCGTAACCGAACAGTTCGCTTTCAATCAGCGTGTCAGGCAAAGCGGCGCAATTGACGACCACGAACGGCTTGGCGCGCCGGTCGCTGTTATAGTGGAGCGCGCGGGCGATCAGCTCTTTGCCCGTGCCGCTTTCGCCGGTGATCAATACCGTGCTTTTTTTGGCCGCCACCATGCTGACCGCCTTGAACACATCGATGATCTGTTTGGACTTTCCAATAACGTGATCGATCCCGTACTTGCGCCCGACCTCCTCCTTAAGCAGCTCCAATTCCCGTGATAATTGAATTTTTTCCAGCGCCCGGTCGACACGCATTCGCAGTTCTTCGACATCAAAAGGCTTGGTTACATAATCGAAAGCCCCTGTAGCTC
>JAUYJC010000337.1 GCA_030688735.1 Deltaproteobacteria bacterium | reverse complement strand
TTGCGCACGTATTCGATGGTCTTATACGGTGTATCCGAGCGCATATACATCAGGTGATTTGAGGTCACCGTGCTGCCGATCCAACCATACTTATTCCAGTCAAATTTTACTTCCGGTCTCTTGATCAGCTGCTGAAAGTACAGTGCCGGGTAAATCGCCCCGATGGTCAACCCGTCCGGCTTGCCAACGTTGTAAACCTGATTGGCCGCTATCAGCGAGGCAGCGCCCGGCACGTTCTGGACGATGATGTTGGGGTTGCCGGGAATGTATTTTGGCATGAATTCCGAAAGCAGGCGCGGATAGAGATCGTAGACATCACCGGCCTTGGTGCCGACGATGATGGTAATGGTTTTACCTTGATAGAATGGAGCCTGAGCGAAGAGGAGGTGGGTCCACCCTAAGGTGAGTAGGAAGACGAGGATCGAAATCATAGTGTTTCTCCCTCCCGCAATGAATGTGCCGCAAACATACCCCTTAAGGCGGGCAGGACGCAACCCTGGGGGATGCCGCGAAGCACGCCTAGTTGCCCAACAGTTTCTTCATTCGTTCGACGACATCCGGGGTGGCCGCGATGACTTCCTTGGCCGACGCTTCCAGTTCGGCGCCTTTTTCGAAATCGATTTCGAGCTTGCGCTTTTCTGCGTCCGCCAGGTAACCCGGGTCCTTGCTGATCTTTTCAAAGGCGTCGCGCAGGAGTTTCAATCGGTCCGCGGGGATCGCCGGTGGCGCAACGATCGGCCGGCCGAAATCACCGGCCGCGAGAATGACTTTGGCGAGACGGCGGCCGGCTTCGTTGGTTTTGTACTTATCCATCAACTCATAAATGGTCGGCACGTCTTTCAGTCGCGCTTCCCGTTTGCTGCCGGTCTGAAACAAGACGTTGACGAATCCCCGATTGCGCCAGGAGATAAACGGCTCGCGGGCAAAATAGGCGGTTATGGTAAACGCCCGGCAGATCACTTCGCCGCGCTCGACCGCGAGATCGACGTCTTGGCCCGACTGATAGCCGGCGACGATGTCGAATTTCGTGCCGATGGTTTCTTCAAGCAGCTTGGGCATGTAATAGCCGGTGGAGGCCGTGCCGTTGGAGCCGCACTTGGGCGCGGTCGCAGATTTGCGCACGTCTTCGATCGTCTTGTACGGCGAATCACTGCGCATGTACATCAAATGGTTGGAGGTCACCGGCGTGCCGATCCAGCCGAACTTGGTCCAGTCGAATTTCACTTCCGGGCGTTTCGAAAGCTGATCGAAATAAAGCGCGGGGTAGATGGCGGCGAGGGTGAGGCCGTCGGGTTTGGCGACGCTATAGACATGGTTCGCTGCGATCATCGACGCCGCGCCCGGCATATTCTGCACGATCACGTTAGGGCTTCCCGACAGGTATTTGGGCAAATATTCGGACAGCAGGCGCGGATAGAGGTCGTACACGTCACCCGCTTTGGTGCCGACGACGATGCTTATGGTTTTGCCCTGATAGAAAGGCGTCTGCGCCTGCGCAGGCGAGCCGAAGATCAGCCACGCGATGAATGCGAGAATCCAAAGATGCATGAGAATAGACCTCCTAACAAGTTTTTCAGGACAGACCCTGCCACTAAAAAATTCAAATTCAACGCGCAACTAGATGCCTGCAAAGTCTTGACGCGCTGTACAACGTTTGCTCCCGGCGCCTTTTGGTATCCCAGATCTTTTTGATTCTTTGGACGAAGCGCGCGGCCCGATTCGTCAACCGAGCCGCCAAAGTTTGAGATTTTCCACCGCCTCGTCGGGGCGGGCGTCATTCAATCAATGCCGAGCCACGTAAATACCAACCCTTCAGGAAACGGGAGAGTAAGCAATCTGACGAAAAGCATATGGAAAAACCCCCAGGCTATGGCGGTCAGAGTAAGAGAGAGCAACCACTTCTCGTTAGCTTGGATTTTTAGATAGGTAAAAACCATTAGCGGGATGGTGATGGAAAAGCCGAGAAGCCGGATAGCGAAGAAAAAGCCGAAAAACCAGGCAAACATGGTGATCGCCCGGCGTTTGGCGACCGCCGGCTCCAGGGTTGTCTGAGCGAACTGAAAGTCCACCGGCGCGGCGTCCTGCTGTTTCCGTTCTATACCCTTTAGGTCGAGTATGAGTTGCACCAAAGCCAGGATGACCATCGGAATACCGATCACCAACGGATACAGCCTAGCCTGAGGCCGCCAATCCTTGGCCATATAGGCGAAGACAATGAAAAAGATCAAGAATACGAAGCTAAAAATCGCTTGCGGTCTTACCTTCAAGGGTGATCCCTCCTCAGTGTGGCCAACCGGAACAGCCGAGCGCATCGTTGCGCATGATCTTACCCCTTTATGAATATAGTCAGTAGCCGCCCAGAGCTATATCTTCGCGCGGCTATTTTTGCAAGAGCGCGGGCCTCCCCCACTCCTCTTTCCTGCGGTCCCTGCCGCGACGCTGCGTAATCTAGCAAAGTTTCCCAAAGCCGTCCAACGCCGGTTGCCCTTTTTTTGTTCGTGGAAGTTGTGATAAGGGGCAAGAAGGAGGACGGAACAGGGCATGGATTTTCGCCTCACTGAAGAAGAAGAAAAGCTCCGCAAAACGGTGGAACTGTTCGTGCGGGAGGAGCTGATTCCACTCGAACCGGAATTTGAAACCGCGCCGGATATTTTCGAGGGCAGCCGGTGGAAGAGCAGGGCCAAGCTCAGCCGCGATCCGGAAATCAAACGCTACGTGGCGCTCATGGAAGAGCTGGAGAAAAAAGCCGAGGCCAGGGGGCTTTGGTATCTCGACGTGCCCAAAGAATACGGCGGCCTGGACGTCAGCAACGTGGCGATGATCGCCGTCACCGAGGAGCTGGAAAAAACATCCGTTCCGTTCGAGTTGGGCAACCACGTCTCCAACATCCTCTATAACTGCAAAGGCGAGCAGATCGATAAGTTCCTTTGGCCCTGCATTCGAGGCGAAAAAACTTCCGCCTTCGGCTTGAGCGAGCCGGCTTCGGGCGCGGACCCTTCGATGCTCCAAACCACCGCAACGCCCGACGGTGACACCTTCGTCATCAACGGCACCAAGATGTTTCCTACGTTTGCGGACGTCGCCGACTTCGTGCAGATCTTCGCGCGCCTGCCCGGCAGCAAGGGGCGGGAGGGCGTGACCTGTTTCCTTATCGACACCGGCGCGCCGGGCTATCGCGTGACACGCAGCATCGCGACGATAGCCGGAACCGAGCCCTGTGAACTGGTCTTCGAGGACTGCCGCGTGCATAAGTCACAAGTCCTCGGCGAGGTCGGCAACGGTTGGGCGCTCAATCAGGCTTGGCTCGGCGCGCGGCGCTTTCAGGTGGGCATTCGCTCCCACGGCATGTCGCAACGGGTGCTGCGCGAAGTGGCAAGCTTGGTGCGCCACGATGTCAAAGAAGCGGGCAAATGCATCGAGCGCATCGGCCATTTTCTGGGCGAGCTGGAGGCGCTGCGCACGCTAACCTATTTTGGCGCCTGGAAGGCCGATCAGAAAATGGACGTGCGCACCGAGGCCGCCAACGTCAAGCTTTTCGGCACGGAACTCGTCCATAAGGTCATCGACTTCGCCTTGGAAACCGCGGGACCGTCGGGGCTGCGCAAACAAAACGTCATCGCGCGCGCCTTTCGCCACGCCCGCTCGCACCGCATCGTCGAAGGGCCGTCGGAAATCCAGCGTCATATCATCCAGCGCGCGCTGTTTCGCGAGGGTGTGGCGCTGTTCGAGTTGATGTGAGGCGGCAATAGCGACGGTGAACGAAGGGTTAGTGCTTAGTAACGAGGACTGGCAAGTAACAGTGCTGAGTAACGAGTCCTGAGTGCTGAGGCAGCGGACGGGGTCAGGAGCCTTTCCGGAAAGGCTCCTGACCCCTTATCTCTGGACTCAGCACTTAACTGGGGAGGCGCGATGAACAGAAGAACCGCCATCCGGCGACTGGCAACCTTCTTTCTGACTACTGCATCTCTCACCGGCGCACAGCAGCCGAAGAACGTCCCTCGGATAGGGTATCTAT
>JAUYJC010000524.1 GCA_030688735.1 Deltaproteobacteria bacterium | reverse complement strand
GACCAACGTCCATTTCGGCGGGCCGATTCCCGGCGCCGACTACCGTCACTACGCCGACATTTACGGCGGCTATGGCGTCCAGGTGAAAGACCCGAAGGAAATCAAACCGGCCGTGGAGCGGGCGCTCAAAGAAAACGCCGCGGGCAGACTCGCGGTCATCGACGTCGTGCTGAGCGATTACTTACCGAGGTCGTAGAACTCCAACCTCCCAATGTCGTTTTGAACGATTTGAACGGCTTGAACCGTTTGAACATCTTGACCCGATGCGGGGACACGCCGTATTGTGCTTTACTGTTTGCCGGGCCAAGCGTGCCCTGCCCCGGCAGCGATTCAACTTGCCGGAGGAATGTTTTCTTGCGGCGGCCGCAAACCAAAGATCGAGGACTGCATCAGTAGCGAGATGCCTACCAGAGTGGCGCCGATAACCAAGGTGCGCCAGCCGGGAAGAATGAGTAGCACTCCGCCGATGATCAAGAGCGCGCGCTCGATCCATCCAAGGCGGCGAAGGCCGTAGCCGATAGTGCCGGAGGAGACGCTGACGGCGCCGGCAAACGCCGACACCACACCCATGACGATCGAGTTGACCGGGCCGAGGAGAAGAAGCGCCGGATTCAAGGCGAACGAGAACGGCAAGACGTATTTGCCGATGGCTAACCGCACGGCTTCGCGGCCGGTCTCCCAGATGCCGGCCCCACTGATGCCGCAGGTCACGTAGACCGTGATGCAAACCGGCGGCGTAATATGCGACGCCAGACCCCAATAGACCACGAAGAGATGCGCGGCGATATCCGGCACGCCCATGAGTATCAACGCCGGCGCGGAGAGCGTCGCCACGGTGATATAGGCCGGCAACGAGTCCATGCTCATGCCCAGTATCAAGCTGCCCACGCCGACCATCGCCAGCGCTGCGAGCAGATTTCCGCCGCTCAGATCCACCAGAAAACGCGAGAACTTGATCCCGAGTCCGCTCAAGCCCAATGCCGCGACCAGCATGCCGACCGCGCCGGTCAAAACCGCTAACAGCAGCCAAGTTTGCACCGATTCGACGAGGGCTTGGTAAATCGCCGATGGATAAAGCCGGCGCTGCTTGTCGCGGGAGAAAAAACTCACGGCGACCAATATCGGCAAACTAAAGATTCCCGCCATGTCGGGGTCCCATTGCTTTACCAGCATCAGATAAATCATCAGCCCGATCGGCAGCAGGAAATACCAACCTTCTTTAAGCGTCGCCATCGTGGCAGGCAGCTCGCTTCGCGGGATCGCCTTGAGGCCCCGTTTTGCCGCTTCGAAATCGACTCCCATGAAGACGATCATAAAATAGAGCACGGCAGGAAGCGCCGCGGCCTTGGCGACTTCGGCGTACGGCACACCAAGGAAATCCGCCATGACGAAAGCAATAGCGCCCATCACCGGCGGCAGGATCTGTCCGCCCACCGATGCAGCCGCTTCGACGGCGCCTGCGAAGGCGGGGCTATAACCACTGCGTATC
The DNA here is from genome assembly GCA_030688735.1 of Deltaproteobacteria bacterium. Classification (GTDB taxonomy): domain Bacteria; phylum Desulfobacterota; class Binatia; order UBA9968; family UBA9968; genus JACPFE01. The sequence goes on along the minus strand of JAUYJC010000524.1, from coordinate 2,181 downwards.
ATCAACGGGATCGTAAATGCGCCAGTGGTTGCGGCATTGGCCGACGGCGAGCCGGAAATCGTGCCGAAAAACGCCGATGCTAGGACGGCCGTCTTTGCCGGTCCGCCGCGCGTCCAACCCGCGAGTGAAAGCGCAAGCTGGCTGAACCACTCGCCCACGCCCGCCCGCTGCAGCATCGAGGCGAACATGAGAAAAACGATAACGATGGTCGAAGCCACGCCGAGTGGCACGCCGAAGACGCCCTCGCCGGGGACATAGATCGCGTAGCCAAGCCGATCCCACGTATAGCCCTTGCCGAAAAGCAAACCGGGAAGCACACTTTGATAGCGCGCAGCCAGCAGAAAAAGCACGATGAGTGACGGTAATACCCACCCGGTGAGTCGGCGCAGCGCCTCCAAAATCGAAATCGCCAGAGCATAAGCGAGCACCATGCCCTTGAAATCGAGAAAGCCGTAGGCTTCGTAATCGGTCGCTTGCTCGTAAAAAAAGACCACGAATCCGAGTCCGCTCATACCCAAAACCAGCATGAGCGCGTCGAACCAAGAGATCCCGAGCCGGCGCTTCCCGCGGATGGAATAACTCAGATAAACGATGACCAGCGCGAAGGAAAGACTCACCGCTCGGTGTCGCGCCGTGGGCAAGAAAAAACCAAAAAAAGTGGGAATACGGCTGACTACGACGAGGTGGTAAAGGGCGGCTAAAAACGCCAACACCTCGACTCCTCGCCGGTAAATCGCCTCTGCGCGTGGGCCGGTCATTGCGCCGATCGGTTTTCGATGGTTAGAAAATTAACCGGCGCTTACTTCATCAGCTTCGATTGAAGGCTTTCCATTTCCGGAGTCCAGCGCCCGATCTCCTTGTAGTACCGAACGGCGCCCGGATGAAAAGGAATCGTAGGCGCCTCCAAGCTACTCTCGATCGTGTACTCTTTGGCCGAAGCGTGGATCGCGTGAAAATCCTTCAAATGCGAGAAAAAGGATTTGGTCCATTGATAGACGACGTCGTCGGAAAGATCGGCTCGGCCCGCCACATACTCCCCAAGAGCGAGCGAGGTGACGTCTTTCTCCATGCCTTTGATGGCGCCTTTGAAAATGGTCGCCGGCGCGTAGCCGGCAAGTTCAGGATTTTCAAGGATCGCGGGAATCTTGTCCTTATCGATACCGACCACGACCAGCGGCACGGTCTCGGCCACACGCCGAATCGGCGGCGACGAGGTCTTCGGGCTGCCGAACGGCATCAATATGGCGTCCGCCGTGCCGAGCTTGAGCGCTTCGACCTGTTCGTCGGTGTTGGAGTGAGAGTAAATGGTCACTTCCCCCTCGGGCACGCCGTAGACCTTCATGAGTTGTTTCAACACGATTTCCAGATCGGCAAGCGCGCGCCGGCGGCCCTGAACCTTTTTCCCGCGCAGATCGGCTGGAGTCCGGATGCCGCGGTCCACACGTGCGACCAGTGCGCGGGCCGCAAGGCCTCCCTGGAAGATCAGCCGCACGGGCGCCTTGCCCTCCTTTCCAAATGGACCGGTGCCGCGATACCCATGCGTGCCCGCAAGCGAGTTGATCAACGCGAAGTCGAGCCTCTTGGCTTTCATGGCGCGCACGTTGGCGTCGCTGCCGCCGATGGGCTCGACGGTCACGTTCAACTTGGAATTGCGGCTGATCACGTCGCCCATCCCGACAGCCAGAACATGAAACCGCGCACCGACGCTCGACGTTCCCAGCGACACCGCCGTTTGTGCATTGCCCGAGGTCGGCAAAGTAAAGAGAAAAATCGCCCCGAGAAGTATCGTAATCGAATTGCCACTTAACATCGCCCGAAGACGTACCATTGCACACCTCCTCAGTCATTTTTTCTAGATGTTTACCTTATACGAAATAACTGCGAGTATGTGCAACCCTGGCGTTGGAAAATTAAGCGCGATGAACCTAGTTACCCCCGGATGCAGGTTCCAAATTTGCGCTCTCAAGGAAATCGGGGTATCTAGGTTAAAGTGCAAATACCTGTTGTGGCAACTACCAAAGGCAGGCCGCCCTTATCGGTTCCTTTTTTTTACGGATGGGTAGCCGTAGCCCTTAGCTTTCTCACCACTTTGGTTGGTGCCGGCGTCCGCTCGGCGCCGACGGTGTTTATCCATCCTCTGGAAATGGAGTTCGGCTGGAGTCGCGCCGAGATCGCTTTTGC
>JAUYJC010000328.1 GCA_030688735.1 Deltaproteobacteria bacterium | reverse complement strand
CGGCACGCCGTCTCGCTGCCCAACCACGCGTCGAACTCCTGAAAGGTCCGAGGGTAATCAACCCCGGCGACGGGATGCCTTGGGCTTTCCATCCCTCAACGCTATCATTGGTGCCGACGTGTGTGAAGGGGATACCCATTTAGGTCATTTATGCGATGAGAGCCCGAAATTGGGTGGTTTAGTGCTTTTCCTGTTGACATATTGATTTGAAGGTGGTTTAAATACTCGTTTGCGAATGGGCAACTAGCCACAACGGTGTGGTTTGTCTTTTGGGTCTAGGATCCATACAAAACGATTTACTGAAAGCTGTTGACAAGTAGCTCTTACTGCTGCGGGACTGGAAGCGAGCAGGAAGCGGTGGCGTTGGCGCGCGAAGTTTTATTGTGGACAAAGCTGGCGTAGCTCAACGGCAGAGCAGCTGATTTGTAATCAGCAGGTTGTAGGTTCAAGTCCTATCGCCAGCTCCAGTAAAACCGCCGAGATGTTTCGCGAACCTCGAACAGACTGACAATGTATTGGGTTTGTTGTTCGTTCTGAGGCCGTTGGAGTTGGGGAGAAAGAGGAGAGGTTCCCGAGTGGCCAAAGGGAGCAGACTGTAAATCTGCCGGCGATGCCTTCGAAGGTTCGAATCCTTCCCTCTCCACCAAATATTTTATTGTGCGGGAATAGCTCAGTTGGTAGAGCGCGAGCCTTCCAAGCTCGGGGTCGCGGGTTCGAGTCCCGTTTCCCGCTCCAATCTGAACTTGGCTGATAGCGGATGGCGTATGAATGCTGCAATGTTAAGGAAACATTGTCATATGCCATACGCCAACGATAAATAGGCCCAGGTAGCTCAGTCGGTAGAGCACGTCCTTGGTAAGGACGAGGTCAGCGGTTCAATCCCGCTCCTGGGCTTTCGCCTGGGTTAGGACCGTGCGGGTGTGGTGCAACGAATGAAAAGGGAGTCGAGCAATTCACGGACTGGCAGATCAATAGGAGGATGAGATGAGCAAGCAGAAGTTTGAGCGGAAAAAACCCCACCTTAACATCGGTACCATTGGGCATGTAGATCATGGCAAAACCACTCTGACCGCTGCCATCACCAAGGTCTTGTCAAAGCAGGGCAAGGCACAGTTCCTGGCTTATGATCAAATCGACAAAGCGCCCGAAGAAAGAGAAAGAGGGGTTACGATCAATATCGCTCACGTCGAATACGAAACCGATAGCCGTCATTACGCCCATGTGGATTGCCCGGGCCATGCGGATTACATCAAGAATATGATTACCGGCGCCGCCCAGATGGATGGCGCGATTTTAGTCGTTTCGGCTGCCGATGGGCCCATGCCGCAAACTCGGGAGCATATCCTGCTTGCGCGTCAGGTCGGGGTTCCAGCCATCGTAGTCTATTTGAACAAAGCCGACATGGTCGATGATAAGGAGCTTCTCGAACTCGTCGAGCTGGAAGTGAGAGAGCTGCTTTCCAAATATAAGTTCCCCGGCGACGATACGCCGATCGTGATCGGGAGCGCGCTCAAGGCGTTGGAGGGCGATACATCGGAACTCGGCGAAGGTTCGATCCTAAAGCTTTTGGACGCAGTGGATTCCTTCGTCAAACAACCCGCGCGGGCTATCGATAAGCCTTTTCTCATGCCGGTGGAAGATGTGTTTACCATCAGCGGTCGCGGTACCGTAGTTACGGGCCGAGTCGAGCGCGGCATCGTCAAGGTCGGCGAAGAAATCGAAATCGTCGGTTTTAAGCCGACAATAAAGACGGTGGCCACCGGTGTCGAGATGTTTCGCAAGCTTCTCGACGAAGGGCAGGCGGGCGATAATATTGGAGTTCTCCTGCGTGGAACAAAACGCGAAGAGGTCGAAAGAGGACAGGTTTTGGCCAAGCCCGGCAGTATTACGCCCCATACGAAATTCAATGCCGAAGCCTATGTGCTCACCAAAGAAGAAGGAGGACGGCACACGCCGTTTTTCAATGGCTACCGGCCGCAATTTTATTTCCGGACCACGGATGTTACCGGAGTCGTGAAGCTGCCCGAGGGGACTGAGATGGTGATGCCGGGTGACAATATCAACGTGGAGATCGAACTGATTACTCCCGTCGCCATGGATCAGGGCTTAAACTTCGCCATTCGCGAAGGCGGCCGGACCGTGGGTGCCGGCGTCGTGACAAAAATCAACGAGTAGCTCCGGGCTAGGGAGGTTGCGGCCATGCGGGAACTCATTGGATTTGCTTGCGACAAATGCAAGCGGAAAAATTATACGTCGACCAAGAACAGAAAAACAACCACGGAAAAAATCGCGCTCAAAAAATTCTGTGCGGCTTGCCGGACGCACACCTTGCATCGCGAAATCAAAGTCTAACGGAGATACCGGGGTCAGTAGCTCCAACTGGCTAGAGCGCCGGACTCCAAATCCGGTTGTTGCAGGTTCGAGTCCTGCCTGACCCGCCATCTCAACGCGTTGGGTGACCTCATGGGAGAGTGGATACAAAAAGTCCAAGACGGCGTTCAGCAAGGGACCGATTTTTTCAAGGAAGCGTGGCAGGAGCTAAAAAAAGTTCACTGGCCGTCGCGCAAGGAGACCTACGCGGCGACGCTGGTGGTTATCGTTGTGGTGGTTTTGATTTCGATCTTTTTGGCCTTGGTGGACTTGGGGCTGACCAAGGCCATTCAGGCGATTATCGATTGAAGTCTTAGGTTCCCCCGTATGGCGAAACAATGGTACATCGTGCACACGTTTTCGGGATTCGAACAGAAGGCCAAGGCCGCTCTCGAAGAGCGCGTAAAGTCACTTGCCAAGCAGGACTATTTCGGCGAGATTCTCGTGCCCGTCGAAAAAGTCGTGGAGTTGGTTAAAGGGAAGAAAAAGACCTCTTCGCGGAAGTTCTTCCCGGGCTATATTCTTGTTCAAATGGAGCTGAATGACGAGACATGGCATGTTGTGAAGGAGACGCCGAAGGTGACGGGGTTTGTCGGCGGCAGCATCCATCCGCCGCCGGTCAGCGACGAAGAGGTCAGGACGATCACCCAGCAGATGGAAGAAGGGGCGATCAAACCGAAGCCGCGCGTTTTGTTTTCGGTGGGCGAAAACGTCAAGGTCGTCGATGGTCCGTTTGCTGATTTCAATGGCGTTGTCGAAGATGTCCGCCCGGAGAAGGGAAAACTGCGAGTCCTGATCAGCATCTTTGGGCGGGCGACGCCGGTGGAGCTCGAGTTCGTGCAGGTCGAACGGAACTAAGCGAAAGGGTCGACGAAAAATGGCGAAGAAGGTAATCGGCGAAATCAAGTTGCAGATCCCAGCCGGGCAAGCGAATCCGAGCCCGCCGGTGGGTCCGGCATTGGGCCAACGCGGCGTAAACATCATGGAGTTTTGCAAGGCATTCAATGCCGCAACCCAGGCCCAGCAGGGCATGATCACCCCGGTAGTCATCACGGTCTATGCAGATCGCTCCTTCACGTTTGTCACGAAGACTCCGCCAGCGTCGGTTCTGCTCAAGAAAGCCGCGGGTCTGGAAAAAGGTTCGTCAGAACCAGGGAAGAACAAGGTCGGGACCGTGACCCGCGCTCAGGTTAGGCAAATCGCTGAGCTTAAGTTAAAGGACCTTACGGCCAAAGACCTAGCGGCCGCGGAAAAAACAGTGGAGGGTACGGCCCGCAGCCTAGGGCTGGAAGTCGAGGGCTGAAGCACGGATGGGTGTAAGCCAGGGTTGATGGCAGGAAAAGTCGAGACCATCGCTAGTGTAGGGGAAAAACATGAGTGGAAATGGTAAAAAATATCGCGCGGCGTTGGCCAAAGTCGACCGCGCTCAACGCTATCCCTTGGAGGACAGCTTGCGCCTGGTGAAGGACACGGCGGGCGCGAAATTCGACGAAACTGTGGAAATGGCGATCCGGCTCGGAGTCGATCCGCGGCAGGCGGATCAAAATGTTCGCGGCACCGTGAATCTGCCGCACGGCATGGGTAAAACGGTTCGGGTTCTCGCCTTCGCCAAAGGAGATAAGGAAAAGGAAGCACAGGAGGCAGGGGCCGATTTTGTCGGTAGCGACGAACTGATCAAGAAGATCAACGAAGGTTGGTTCGATTTTGACAAGACGGTGGCAACACCGGACATGATGGCGGCCGTTGGCCGCATCGGTAAGGTTTTGGGTCCACGCGGCCTCATGCCCAATCCTAAGACCGGCACGGTTACCGTCGATATCGGTAAGGCGGTGAGGGAAATCAAAGCTGGCAAACTGGAATTTCGCGTCGATAAGGCCGGCATTATCCATGTGGCCGTGGGCAAAGCGTCATTCGGCCCGGAACAACTGATCGATAACGCGAAAGCCGTATTGATGTCGGTTCTCAGAGCGAAGCCGGCTTCGGCAAAGGGCAATTTTGTCCGTGGCGTCACGGTATCGACGACCATGGGCCCAGGTATCAAAGTAGATTTGTCGCAGATCAGGGCCATGGCTGCCTAGCTCAGGCGCATTTTTATCGGGGTCAAAGTCAGGAGAGGGATGATGACAGAGTTGGTGACGGCGCGCGCGAGTCATGGAGAAAAGGCCGAGACGGTCGGAGCCGTCTACGATCGTCTAAGGGCAGCCAAGATGGCGATCGTGACCGAGTATAGAGGGCTCACGGTTGCGCAGATGACCCGCCTGCGGCGCGAGATCCGCCAGGCTTCAGGCGAATATCAGGTTATTAAAAACACTCTTGTGCGCCGCGCGCTCAAGGATACCGCGTACGGCGACCTGGAGCGATTGCTTCAAGGGCCGAACGGCTGGGTCTTCGCCTATGATGATCCGGTCATGCTCACAAAAGCGCTCGTCAAATTCGCCAACGACAACGACAAGCTTGCGATCAAAGGCGGGGTCTTCGAAGGGCAATTCATGGATTCCGCCAAGGTCAAAATCTTGGCGCAGATGCCGAGCAAGCCGGAGCTGCAAGCGAAGCTGCTGGCGATGATCAATGCGCCGGCCACCCAGTTGGTGCGACTGATTCAAGAGCCGGGCGCCAGAGTGGTGCGGCTGTTGGAAACCTTGCGCAAGGGAAAATCTGAATAGGTCAAGTAGTTGAGGAGATCATAATCAAAGGGGGAATTTTTATGGCAGAGGTATCACGGGAACAGGTCAAAGACTACATCAAAAACATGACGCTGCTCGATGCCGCGGCGCTGGTCAAGGAACTCGAAGAAGAGTTGGGAGTTAGCGCGGCGGCGCCGGTGGCGATGGCGGCCGCGGCGGCCGGACCGGCGGCGGTGGAAGAGAAGACGGAATTCAACGTGATTCTCGCCGAAGTCGGCGAGAAGAAGATCCAAGTCATCAAAGTGGTTCGCGAGCTTACCGGGCTGGGACTAAAGGAAGCGAAGGACCTCGTCGATGGCGCGCCCAAGCCGGTCAAAGAGGGCGTGGCCAAGGCGGAAGCGGAATCGATCAAAAAGAAGCTCGAAGAACAAGGGGCGAAAGTCGAAATCAAATAGGTATTCGGCGTTAGCCTTTGTGTATACGATGACGAACTCTTGGCCGACCATTCGACAGAGGAGCAGGCATGGCGTATCAGATTGCCAATAACTTGCGATTTCGCCGCAGTTTCGGAAGAATCCGGAAGATTATAGATCTTCCCTATTTGATCGAGATTCAGAAGAATTCCTACGAGCTTTTTCTGCAGAGGGCTGCGGCGCCGGCGCAACGCCAAAGTCTCGGTCTTCAGGAGGTTTTCAAGTCGGTTTTCCCGATCAAAGACTTCAACGACACCGCATCCCTGGAGTTCGTCAGCTACTCGCTGGGCGAGCCCAAATACGACGTCGAGGAATGCCATCAACGGGGAATGACCTACGCTGCGCCGTTAAAGGTAACGGTCCAACTCGTGCTCTGGGACGTCGATAGTCAGACCGGATCGCGCAGCATCAAGAACGTCAAAGAACAGGAAGTCTATTTCGGCGAGATCCCGCTGATGACAGTCAACGGCACATTCATGGTCAACGGCACCGAGAGAGTGATCGTTAGCCAACTCCATCGTTCGCCGGGCGTGTTTTTCGAGCATGACAAAGGCAAAACCCACGCCAGTGGGAAGTTGCTCTACTCGGCACGGGTAATTCCTTATCGCGGCTCCTGGGTCGATCTGGAATTCGATCCGCGCGATATTCTTTACGTACGCATCGACCGGCGCCGTAAATTCCACGCCACCGTGTTGCTGCGGGCGTTGGGCATGACGGCGGAGGACTTGCTCAACTATTACTACCGCAGCGATACCATCGTCTTCGACGGGCGCAAGCCCGCTCTGGTGTTCAATCCCGATCACTTGCTCGGCGCCAAGGTCGGCTCGGACGTGCGCGATCCCAAGACCAACGAGCTGATCGTCAAGGAAGGCAAAAAATTCACGCGCCCGGTGTTGCGCCAGATGGAAACCGCCAGGATCAAGCACGTTCCGATGGCCTGGGAGGAGATTCCCGGCCGGGTCGCGTCCCATGACATCGTCGATCCGCAGACCAAGGAAGTGCTCCTCGAGTGCAACCATGAGATCACCCAAGACAAGCTCGACCTAATTCGTGCTAAAGGCATTCATCAGATCGAAGTCCTGTTCATCGAGGAGTCTTCCGTCGGGCCTTATTTGCGCCAGACGCTGCTCCAAGACCGCATTCGCTCCCCCCAAGATGCGATATTGGAAATCTACCGGCGCTTGCGGCCGGGAGACCCGCCGACGGTGGACTCGGCCACCAATTTTTTCAACAACCTCTTTTTCAATCCCGATCGCTACGATCTCTCCAAGGTCGGCCGGCTCAAGTTGAACCACCGGCTCAAACTCAATATTCCGTTGGAGCAGGGAACGTTGCGCAAGGAAGATATTTTGGAAGTGGTCCGTTATCTCATGGAGCTCAAGAACGGCAACGGCTCCATCGATGATATCGACCACCTCGGCAACCGGCGCGTGCGCGCCGTGGGCGAGTTGGTGGAGAACCATTTTCGCGTCGGCCTGGTGCGCATGGAGCGGGCGATCAAGGAAAAGATGAGCCTGCAGGACATCGAGACGCTGATGCCCCAGGAGCTGATCAACTACAAGCCGGTTTCCGCGGCGCTCAAAGAGTTCTTCGGCTCGAGCCAACTTTCCCAATTCATGGACCAGACCAATCCTCTTTCCGAGATTACCCACAAGCGGCGCCTTTCTGCGCTCGGACCGGGCGGGTTGACTCGCGAAAGAGCGGGGTTCGAAGTGCGCGACGTGCATCCGACCCATTATGGCCGGGTTTGTCCGATCGAGACGCCGGAAGGTCCGAACATCGGGCTGATCGCCTCGTTGACGACCTACGCGCGGGTCAACGAATTCGGTTTTATCGAGACCCCCTACCGGGAAGTTGAAAACAGCCGGGTGACCGACCGCATCCGTTACCTATCCGCTCTTGAAGAGGAAAATCACGTGATCGCTCAGGCCAACGCTCCCATCGATGGCCGTGGCACGTTTACCCTCGATTTGGTTTCATCGCGCAAGGGCGGCGAGTTTATCATGGCGCGCCCCGAAGAAGTCAACTTAATGGACGTCTCGCCCAATCAGCTGGTGAGCGTAGCGGCGTCGTTAATTCCATTCTTGGAAAACGACGACGCCAACCGAGCGCTCATGGGATCGAACATGCAGCGCCAAGCGGTGCCGCTGCTCAGAACTGAAGCGCCGCTCGTCGGCACGGGGATGGAGAAAATTGTGGCCCGGGATTCCGGCGTTACCATCGTGGCGCGGCGCGACGGGGTCGTGGAAAGTGTCGACTCAACCCGCATCGTCGTCAAGGCCGACAAGCCCTCGGGAGCGCGCGATACCGGTGTCGATATTTACAATCTGGTCAAGTATCAGCGGTCGAATCAAAACACCTGCATCAACCAAAGGCCGATCATTATGGTCGGCGATCAGGTGAAAGCTGGCGACGTGATCGCCGACGGCCCGTCCACCGAAATGGGCGAGCTCGCGCTGGGGCGCAACGTGCTCGTGGCGCTCATGCCCTGGGGTGGGTACAACTTCGAGGACTCGATTCTGATCAGCGAGCGGGTCGTTAAGGAGGACATCTACACTTCTATTCACATCGAAGAATTCGAGTGCGTCTCACGCGACACCAAGCTCGGTCCCGAAGAGATCACACGGGATATTCCCAATGTTGGTGACGAAGCGCTCACCGATCTCGATGACAGTGGCATTATCCGCATCGGCGCGGAAGTGAAGCCGGGCAATATTCTAGTCGGAAAAATCACGCCCAAGGGAGAGACCCAGCTCTCACCGGAAGAGAAACTGTTGCGCGCGATCTTCGGCGAAAAGGCCGGCGAGGTGCGCGATACTTCGCTGCGGGTGCCGCCGGGGGTTGAAGGCACCGTCATCAACGTGCGCATTTTTTCGCGCAAGGGATTGAGCAAGGATGAGCGCAGCAAAGCCATTGAAGACGAAGAGATAACGCGGCTCAGAAAAGACCAGCACGACGAGGTGCGCATTCTCCAGGAAGGCGCTTTAAAGCGTCTCAAGAAGCTCTTGGCCGGGCGGCGCCTGGCGGGGCGCTTGAGTGACGATAGCCGCAAGGTGATCTTGAACAAGGGACAGGAGCTTACCGAGGAGGACATCGATCAGCTACCGATGTCCTATTGGAGCGAGATTCGGGTCGAAAACGAATCCGTGGAAGCGGAACTCGGGCGGATTGTTGAAAGCACCGCGGCGCAGGTCAAGCTGATCAAAGACCAGTTCGAAGCCAAAATCGAAAAGATGCGTGGCGGCGATGAGCTTCCGCCGGGCGTCATTAAAATGGTCAAGGTCTTTGTCGCCATCAAACGTAAGCTGCAAGTCGGTGACAAGATGGCCGGCCGCCACGGCAACAAGGGGGTCATCTCGCGCATCCTACCCGAGGAAGACCTGCCTTATCTTGAAGACGGCACCCCGGTGGACGTCGTGCTCAATCCCTTGGGCGTGCCTTCGCGCATGAACGTGGGGCAGATTCTCGAGGCCCATCTCGGCTGGGCGGCGCGCAGCCTGGGGCAGCAGATCGATGAATTGCTGCGGCTGCACCGCCAGGACGGCGACGGGCTGCGCCGCCGGCTCAAGGAAAACCTCAATAGCCGTGAGGCCAACGAGATCATCGACGGAGCCAAGGAAAACGACCTGCTCAAGCTGGCGGAAAAATACCGCGACGGCGTGCGTATGGCCTCGCCGGTGTTCGACGGCGCCGCAGAAGAGGAAGTCTTCAATCTGCTCAGAAAGGCCGGCCTTCCGGTCACCGGGCAAGTGACGCTCTATGATGGCCGGAACGGTGAACCCTTCGACGGCAAAGTGACGGTGGGCGTCATGTATATCATGAAGCTCCATCACCTGGTCGACGACAAGATCCACGCCCGTTCGACCGGACCCTACTCCTTGGTGACCCAGCAGCCGCTCGGCGGCAAAGCGCAGTTTGGCGGCCAACGCCTCGGCGAAATGGAAGTATGGGCCTTGGAGGCCTACGGCGCCGCCTATACGCTACAAGAAATGTTGACGGTAAAATCGGACGACGTCGTCGGTAGGACGCGCATGTATGAGGCGATCGTCAAAGGCGACAATCTTCTGGAGCCCGGGCTGCCGGAATCGTTCAATGTGATGGTGAAGGAGCTTCAGAGCTTAGGGCTGGATGTCGATTTGGTCGAGGAAAAGCAGGTAACCCCAGTGAGGACGGACCGCTAAACTCGGAGGTGTTCCTTCTATGGAAGATCTGTTCAATTTATTTGAGAAGCCGAAGAACCCGTTAATTTTTAACGCCATCAAAATTTCGATCGCGTCGCCTGACAAGATCCGTTCGTGGTCTCATGGAGAGGTCAGGAAGCCGGAGACAATCAACTATCGAACCTTTAAGCCGGAGCGCGACGGTCTGTTTTGCGCCAAAATTTTCGGTCCGACAAAGGACTATGAGTGTAACTGCGGTAAATACAAGCGCATGCGCCACCGCGGCGTGGTTTGCGAAAAATGCGGCGTCGAAGTCATTCAATCCAAGGTCCGCCGAGAACGGATGGGTCATATCGAACTGGCCACGCCCGTGGTCCATATCTGGTTTCTCAAGAGCCTGCCGAGCCGCATCGGCGCGCTGCTTGATATGTCGCTCAAAGACATCGAGAAAGTTCTATATTTTGAATCCTATATCGTCATCGATCCGGGCGAGACGCCGCTCCAGTACAAAGAGCTCTTAACCGAAGTCCGCTACCGCAAGGCGGTGGAGGAGTACGGCGGAAAATTCGTCGCCGGTATGGGCGCGGAAGCCGTGCGCAAGATTCTCAAAGCGGTCGATGTCGCCAAGCTCTCCGAAGAGCTGCGCCAAGAAATGCGCGATGCCAATTCGGAGGTGCGGCGCAAGAAAATGGCCAAGCGATTGAAGGTCATCAATGCCTTCAAAACCTCGGGAAATCGGCCCGAGTGGATGGTTTTGGAAGTCATTCCGGTCATCCCGCCGGACCTCCGGCCGCTGGTGCCGCTGGACGGGGGCCGCTTTGCGACTTCCGACCTCAACGACCTCTACCGTCGCGTCATCAACCGCAATAACCGTCTCAAGCGGCTGATGGAACTGAGCGCGCCGGACATGATCATCCGCAACGAGAAACGCATGCTGCAGGAGGCGGTGGATGCGCTGTTCGACAACGGCCGGCGCGGCCGGGCGATCACCGGGCAGAACCGCCGCCCGCTCAAGTCGTTGAGCGACATGCTCAAGGGAAAGACCGGCCGGTTCCGCCAGAACCTCCTCGGCAAGCGCGTCGATTACTCCGGTCGCTCGGTCATCGTCGTGGGACCCGAACTTCGGCTGCACCAGTGCGGGTTGCCGAAGAAGATGGCCCTGGAGCTTTTCAAACCCTTTATCTACAACAAGCTCGAAGAGCGCGGCCTCGTCACGACCATCAAGAGCGCCAAAAAAATGGTCGAGCGCGAAGTGCCCGAAGTGTGGGACATCCTCGATGAAGTCATCCGTGAGCATCCGGTCCTGCTCAACCGCGCGCCCACGCTGCACCGGCTTGGCATCCAGGCCTTCGAGCCGATTCTCATCGATGGCAAAGCGATTCAACTTCATCCGCTGGTATGCGCCGCCTATAACGCCGACTTCGACGGCGACCAGATGGCGGTGCACGTGCCGCTCTCCGTGGAAGCGCAGGTGGAAGCGCGCACGCTCATGATGTCGACCAACAATATCCTGTCTCCGGCCAACGGTAAGCCGATCATCGTGCCTACCCAGGACATCGTGCTGGGGCTTTACTATATGACCCGCGACCGGCTGCACGCCAAGGGCAGCGGACGGCTGTTCGCCAGTCCCGCGGAAGTCAGCATCGCCTACGATCAGGGCGAAGTGGATCTCCAAGCGCCGATCACCGTCAGAATCAACGGCGAGCGCGTGGAGAGCACCGCTGGACGGGTGCTGCTGTATGATATCGTTCCGCCGGAGATCCCGTTCAAAGAAGTCAATCGAGTTATGAAAAAGAAGGAGCTGGCGAACCTTATCGACATCAGTTACCGTCTGGCCGGCAATAAGGCGACGGTTATTTTTGCCGACCGGCTGAAAGATATGGGCTTTCGCCATGCGACCAAAGCGGGAATATCCATTTCCATCAAAGATATGTTGATCCCGCCGAGCAAGGACCAGCTTCTCAAGAGCGCGCACGACAACGTGCGCGAGATCGAAGAGCAGTACAAAAACGGTCTGATCACTGACGGCGAGCGCTACAATAAAGTCGTCGATATCTGGGCTGAGGTGACCGACCGCATCGCGGATGAGATGCTGCGCGATCTAGGCACGGAAAAAGTTAAGGACGACGCCGGCCGGGAGGTTTCCGTGCCGAGCTTCAATCCGATTTTTATGATGGCGGACTCCGGGGCGCGCGGCAGCGCGCAGCAGATCCGCCAGTTGGCGGGGATGCGCGGCTTGATGGCGAAGCCCTCCGGCGAAATCATCGAGACGCCGATCACGGCGAATTTCCGCGAAGGGCTCACGGTGCTGCAATATTTCATCTCGACCCACGGTGCGCGCAAGGGGCTCGCCGATACCGCGCTAAAAACCGCCAACTCCGGGTACCTGACGCGCCGGCTGGTGGATGTGGCCCAGGACGCCGTCATCGGCGAGAGCGATTGCGGCACCATGGACGGTATCGAAATGACTCCGCTCATGGAGGGCGGTGAAATCATCGAGCCCCTCGGCGACCGCGTGCTCGGCCGCGTCGCGTTGGAAGACCTCAAGGATCCTTTCAGCGGAGAAGTCATCGTCAAAGCCAACCATGAGATCGACGAAGAACTGGTGCAGCGCATCGAAGAGGCCGGCCTGGAGCGACTCAAAATACGCTCGGTGTTGACCTGTGCGTCACGGCGGGGTGTCTGCATCATGTGCTATGGCCGCGACCTGGGGCGGGGCCACATGATTAATCTGGGCGAAGCCGTGGGCGTTATTGCCGCCCAGTCCATCGGCGAGCCCGGCACCCAGCTGACCATGCGGACCTTTCACATCGGCGGGACGGCGAGCCGGCGAGCCGAGCAGACCACATTGGAGTCGCGCAACGACGGATTTCTTAAGTTTATCAACATAAGCACCGTTGCCAATAGAGCGGGCGACCTTGTGGTGATGAATCGCAACGGCGAGATCGCCATCGTGGACTATCCGGAAGGCGAAAAGGGCCGAGCGCGGGAGCGGGAGCGTTACCCAGTCGTGTACGGCGCCAAGTTTAAAAAGAAAGACGGCGCTAAAATCAAAGCCGGCGAGCTGCTGGCGGAGTGGGACCCTTATACGATTCCGATCCTGACAGAAGTAACAGGCGCGGTAAAATTCGGCGATGTTATCGAAGCGGTGACCATGGAAGAAAAAGTCGACGAGCGGACCGGTCTTTCCACCAAGGTCATTACCGATTCCAAGGACATAGACAAGCGGCCGCGTATCTCGATCAAAGACGTCGGGGGACAAACTACGCGTCTTTCAGGTACGGCCGAGGCCCGCTACCTATTGCCCGTCGGCTGCCATATCAACGTGCGGGAAGGAGACACCGTATACGCCGGTGATGTCGTGGCGAAAATCCCCCGCGAGACCACTAAAACAAAAGATATCACGGGGGGACTGCCGCGTGTCGCCGAGCTGTTCGAAGCCCGCAAGCCGAAGGAGTTCGCCGTGATCAGCGAAATCGACGGTATGGTTTCTTTTGGTAAAGATACCAAGGGCAAGCGCAAGGTGGTGGTCACGCCGGACGTGGGAGAGTCGAGGGAATATCTCATTCCCAAAGGCAAACACATCAGCG
This sequence comes from Deltaproteobacteria bacterium, assembly GCA_030688735.1. Classification (GTDB taxonomy): domain Bacteria; phylum Desulfobacterota; class Binatia; order UBA9968; family UBA9968; genus JACPFE01. The sequence goes on along the minus strand of JAUYJC010000328.1, from coordinate 22,049 downwards.
TTCACGAAGGAGATCGAATCCGGGCGGGAGAAGCGTTGATGAATGGCTCATCCAACCCGCATGACATTCTCAACATCCTCGGTGAAAAAGCCCTGGCGAAATATCTCGTTGATGAAGTGCAAGAAATTTACCGCTTACAAGGGGTGCGGATCAATGATAAGCATATCGAGACGATCGTGCGGCAAATGCTGCGCCGCGTGAGGATCAAAGAAGTTGGCGATACCGATTTTCTCGTTGGCGACCATGTTGAGAAGTGGAGCTTCGAAGAGGAAAATCAACGGGCGATTGGGGAGAACGGCAAGCCGGCGATCGCCGAACCGCTGCTGTTAGGCATCACTAAAGCGTCGCTTTCGACAGAGAGCTTTATTTCGGCGGCCTCCTTTCAGGAAACCACGAAGGTTTTGACCGAGGCGGCGATTCAGGGGAAGAGGGATTTGCTTCGCGGACTTAAAGAGAATGTCATCATGGGACGACTGATTCCGGCGGGGACCGGCGTCGCTAAGTATAGCAAGGTTGAAATCGAGATAGATGAGCCGGAGGGGGTCGATGGTGAAGTTCCTGCTGCCGCGGAAGCTTGAACTTTGACAATGACGAATTAATTTGTTAGGAAAAGTGGTTTGCTAAGTGGGAAATCGATGTTGTAAGAATTACACCACGAATCCTAAGAAAAATTTGCTGAAAAAATGCCAACGATCAATCAATTAGTCCGCGAAAGCCGGGAGCAACAACGGCGTAAGAACACGGCGCCCGCTCTGCAGGGTTCTCCGCAGAAGCGAGGAGTTTGTACTCGCGTCTATACGTCTACGCCAAAGAAGCCGAACTCGGCGCTACGCAAGGTGGCCCGTGTTCGACTCACCAACGGGTTTGAGGTCACCTCTTATATTCCCGGCGTGGGGCACAACCTGCAGGAGCACTCGGTGGTGCTCATTCGCGGCGGCCGGGTGAAGGATTTGCCGGGCGTGCGTTATCACATTATTCGCGGCACTTTGGATTCCATCGGCGTTCAGGAAAGGCGCCAGAGCCGTTCCAAGTACGGCGCGAAGAGGCCTAAGTAGAACGATATGCCGCGCAAAGGGGAAGTTCGCAAAAGAGAAATATTGCCTGACCCGAAGTATGGGGACAAGCTGGTGGCGAAGTTCGTCAATGCGATCATGAGCCGGGGCAAAAAAAGCGTAGCGGAAAGTATCTTTTACCGCTCCTTGGACATCGTTACGGCGAAAACCAAGGAAGATTCCTTGGGCGTTTTCAAAAGGGCGATCGAAAATGCCCGGCCCACCGTGGAAGTCCGCTCTCGCCGCGTGGGTGGAGCGACCTATCAGGTGCCCGTCGAAGTCAGGCCCCAGAGGCGTGTGTCCCTCAGCATGCGTTGGTTGATTGAAGCGGCGCGGGAACGCAGCGAAAAATCGATGGAAGAAAAATTGGCGGCCGAGGTGATCGACGCGGCGAATAACCGGGGCACGGCAATTAAGAAAAAGGAAGATACCCACCGGATGGCCGAGGCCAATCGGGCCTTCGCCCATTACCGTTGGTAATGTCGGCACCTCATTTGGGGTTGCAGTGCAGTAAGGAGGCGGTTGAACCGCCTTCTTTTTTTCCGGCGATCACGCGATGGCGAGAACTATAGCATTAGAACGGACCCGTAATATCGGTATCATGGCGCACATTGATGCCGGTAAGACGACCACCACCGAGCGGATCCTCTATTATACGGGGATCAACTACAAAATCGGCGAGGTCCACGACGGCACGGCGACCATGGACTGGATGGTCCAGGAGCAGGAACGGGGCATTACGATCACTTCGGCAGCTACGACTTGCTTATGGCGCGACCACCGGGTCAATATCATCGATACCCCGGGTCACGTCGACTTTACTATCGAAGTCGAGCGCTCGCTCCGAGTGCTCGATGGCGCTGTGGCGGTTTTCTGCTCAGTAGGCGGCGTGGAGCCGCAAACGGAAACGGTTTGGCGTCAGGCGGACAAATATGGGGTTCCGCGCCTGGCCTTTGTCAATAAGATGGACCGCGTGGGGGCAGATTTTTTCCGCGTGGTCCAGATGATCCATGATCGGTTGGGGGCCCGTCCGGTTGTGCTGCAACTGCCGATCGGCGCCGAGGAGAAGTTTGCCGGGATCGTGGATTTGATTTCAATGAAAGCGGTGGTTTGGGAGGAAGAAAGCCTCGGCGCGAAGTTTCATGAGGAACCGATCCCGGAGGCCCTCGCCGCGCAGGCGGAAGAGTATCGAGAAAAGCTTCTCGAAGCAGCGGCCGATTGCGATGAAGCGATCATGGAAAAGTATCTCGAAGGGAAAGAGATCGGTGAAACCGAGCTGCGCCGGGCGATCCGAACCGGCGCGCTGTCTCTCAAGATCGTCCCGGTCGTGTGCGGCTCGGCCTTCCGCAACAAGGGCGTTCAACCGATGCTGGACGCCGTCGTTGACTTTTTGCCGTCGCCGCTTGATATCCCACCGGTCAAGGGGAAGGATCCCGATGCGCAGACGATTGCGGAACGACCGGTAAGGGACGACGCGCCGTTTTCCGCTCTTGCTTTCAAAATCATGACCGATCCTTTCGTCGGGACATTGAGCTTTTTCCGGGTCTATTCGGGATCCCTGACTTCCGGCTCGAGCGTCTATAATTCGACTCGATCGAAGCGAGAACGGATCGGCCGGCTGCTCAAGATGCACGCCAACAAGCGCGAAGAGATCAAGGAAGTTTACGCCGGAGATATCGCCGCGGCCGTGGGACTTAAAACGGCCACCACCGGCGATACTCTTTGCGACGAGGATCATCCAATCGTTTTGGAGTCCATCGATTTCCCCGATCCGGTGATCTCCATCGCCATCGAACCGAAAAGTAAAGCCGACCAAGAAAAGCTCGGGCTGTCGCTACAGAAGCTTGCCACCGAAGATCCCTCGTTCAAAGTTCGCACCGACGAGGAGACCGGCCAGACGATCATCTCGGGGATGGGCGAGTTACACTTGGAAATTATCGTCGATCGTTTGTTGCGCGAATTCAACGTCGGCGCCAACGTCGGCAGGCCGCAAGTCGCCTACAAGGAAACCGTTCGCAAAGCGGTCGAGCAGCAGGGTAGGTTTATCCGCCAGACCGGTGGTCGCGGCCAGTATGGCGATGTGTGGATCAAGCTCGAGCCCCAAGCGCCAGGCGCGGGGTTTGAATTCGTCGACGCCGTAAAGGGCGGCGCCATCCCCCGCGAATACATTTCCGCCGTCGAAAAGGGAGTGAAGGAAGCGACCGATAACGGCGCCCTGGCGGGGTATCCGATCGTCGACGTCAAGGTCACGTTGTTCGACGGCAGTTACCACGACGTGGACTCCTCGGAAATCGCCTTCAAGATCGCCGGCTCCATGGCGTTCAAGGAGGCGGCGCGCAAGGCCAATCCGGTGCTGCTGGAGCCGATCATGTCGGTGGAAGTGGTGGTGCCCGAAGATTTCATGGGCGACGTGATCGGCGATTTGAGCTCGCGACGCGGGAAGGTTTTGGGTATGGACACCCGACCCGCCGCCCAGGCGATCGATGCCCGGGTGCCGTTAGCGCAGATGTTCGGCTATGCCACCGACGTGCGCTCCATGTCTCAGGGCAGAGCCACCTATACGATGCAGTTCTCGCATTACGAGCCCGTGCCCGCAGCGGTGGCGGAAGGAATCATTGCCAAGTACGATGGCAAGTCGGATGATGACGTATGAATGAGAAGATTAGGATTCGGCTCAAGGCCTACGACCACCGCGTCCTGGATCAATCGGTGGGTGAAATCGTCGAGACCGTGAAACGCACCGGCGGACGAGTGGCAGGCCCGATTCCCTTGCCCACGCGCATCGAACGATTCACCGTGAACCGTTCGCCGCACGTCGATAAGAAATCGCGCGACCAGTTCGAGATTCGCACGCACAAGAGGCTGCTCGATATTCTGGAACCGACCCAGCAGACCATCGACGCGTTGGGCAAGCTCGATATCGCCGCGGGTGTGGATGTCGAGATCAAACTGCAATGACGGGAAGCGGACCATTCGCTGAACAAGTGGCGCAGGCGGCAAAGTTTTTATGACAGGACTTATCGGTAAAAAAATCGGCATGACGCAGTTCTACAACGCCGAAGGGAACCTGATCCCCGTCACGGTCGTTCAGACCGGCCCCTGCGTTGTTGTCCAGAAAAAGGAGAGCGCCAGGGATGGTTACGACGCGCTCCAGGTCGGCTTCGGCAGCAAAAAGAGCCAGCGCGTCAATAAACCCTTACAGGGACATATGGCGAAAGCCGGCAAGGGCGCGTTTGCAGTTCTTAAAGAGTTTCGTCTCGACGACGTATCAAAGTATGAAGTCGGTCAGGAATTGAAGGTAAGCGAACTGTTCAAGGTCGGCGACCGCATCGATGTCGCCGGGATCTCGAAAGGCCATGGCTTTACCGGCGTGATCAAGCGTTGGTCGTTCGCCGGCTTTCCGGGATCCCACGGCACCCACGAATATTTTCGCCACGGCGGCTCTATCGGCAACCGTTCTTATCCCGGCCGCGTGCGCAAAGGAAAGAAAATGGCGGGCCACTGGGGTGACGAGCGGGTGTCGATCCAAAACCTTGAGGTCGTCGATATCCGGGCCGAGCAAGACCTCATGCTGATCAAGGGCGCGGTTCCCGGAGCGAAACAGGGTGTCGTCATCGTGCGGCTCGCGGCTAAAGGATAGTTTCTATGGAAGTCCATGTGATTCAGCCAGGGCTTAAGGTGGAAATCTTCGGGATCAAAACCCGCCCGCACCTTTTGCACCAGGCCGTGGTGATGCAACTTGCCAACCGCCGGGCGGGAAGCGCGGCCACTAAGTCCAAAGGTTTCGTGCGCGGCGGCGGCAAAAAGCCTTGGCGGCAAAAAGGCACGGGTCGAGCCAGGGCGGGAAGTTCCCGGTCGCCAATTTGGGTCGGCGGCGGCACGACCTTCGGACCGACGCCGCGCGATTATTCGTATCGCATGCCGCGCAAGGCGCGCCGGGAAGCGCTGCTTTCGGCGCTCAGCACGAAGAACCGCGACGGCAAGATTCTTGTGGTGGATAAGTTCGAGCCCGAAGAAGCGAAGACCAAAATCATGGCCAAAGCGTTGGCTGATCTAAAAATCCAGAGCGCCCTGATCGTCATCGCTCAACCGGATGAGCGCATCGAGCGCTCGGCGCGCAACTTGCCGAAGGTCAAAGTGCTGCGGGTTGAAGGTTTGAACGTTTACGATCTGCTGCGCTATGAGCATCTGATCTTGACTGAAGGCGCGCTCAAACTAATAGAAGAAAGGTTAGCGGCATGAAAGGGATACGGGACGTCATACAGTCACCGTTGATCTCGGAAAAGGGATCGCTGCTAACCGAGACTAGCAACCAGGTGTTGTTCAAGGTCCGGCCCGATGCCAACAAGATTGAAGTCAAGAAAGCCGTCGAGGCGCTTTTCAAAGTCAAGGTGGAAAAGGTCCGCGTGGCGCGCTATCTCGGCAAAGTCCGGCGCGTCGGCCGAAGCATGGGGCGCCGGTCCGATTGGAAAAAGGCCTACGTGACGCTGCGGGAAGGCGACAAGATCGACTTTTTCGGCGGGGCGTAAAAGAGCTGTAGAGATACGAACAGAGAGTAGAGTCGCAGATGGGCATCAAAAATTATTCTCCAACGTCGGCGGGCATGCGTTTTCGCACCGGTCTGACCTTCGAGGAGATCACCAAGCAGAGACCGGAAAAAGGCTTGACCGAGCGTCTCATGCACAGCGGCGGGCGCAACAACACCGGCAGAATCACCGCCGATCATCGCGGTGGTGGGCATAAGCGCCTGTACCGATTGATCGATTTCAAGCGCGACAAGAAAAACGTCCCCGCCAAGGTCCAGGCGATCGAGTACGATCCCAACCGTTCGGCGCGCATCGCGCTCGTCTGCTACGCCGACGGCGAGCGGCGCTATATTTTGGCGCCGGAGAAGCTCAAGGTCGGGGATGCCGTGATCGCCGGCGACAACAACGTCGACATTCAACCGGGAAACTCGTTGCCGCTCAAGTTCATTCCCGTTGGCACGGTGGTTCATAATATCGAGCTCAAGATCGGCAAGGGGGGCCAGCTTGCGCGCAGCGCGGGCTCGGGCGCGCAACTTATGGCGAAGGAAGGTTCCTATGCGCTGCTCAAGCTCCCGTCGGGCGAATTGCGCAATGTGCTGGCGGAGTGCCGCGCTACCATAGGACAGATCGGCAACCTCGACCAGGAAAATATCTCCTGGGGTAAGGGCGGTAGGATACGCTGGTTGGGATGGCGGCCGACGACCCGCGGCATCGCCAAGAATCCCGTGGATCATCCCCATGGCGGCGGCGAAGGGCGCTCGAAAGGAAACCATCCGATGACTCCTTGGGGCAAGCCCACTAAAGGGTACAAGACGCGTAAAAATCACGCGTCCGACAAGTATATCGTACAGCGAAGAAAGGTGTAACGATGGCGCGGTCGATCAAAAAAGGGCCCTTTGTCGACGAGCACTTGGCCAAGAAGATTGCGGCGATGAGCGAGATGCGCCAGAAGCAACTGGTGCGCACCTGGTCGCGGCGCTCGACGATCACGCCGGAGATGGTCGGCTATACGATTGGCGTGCACAACGGCAGAAAGTTTATTCCCGTGTTCGTCACGGAAAATATGGTCGGGCATAAGCTCGGCGAGTTTTCACCCACGCGAACTTTCTTCGTTCATTCGGGGGATCGCAAGGCAGAGGCCAAGGAGACGACAGGTAGGCCGGGAGCACCAGGCGCGCCGTCGGCGCCCGGAGCGGCGCCAGCCGCGGCCGCACCGGGAGGGCCCGGGCCTAAGGCGTAGCTTAGCCGGCGGATGCAACGCGGATGATGGAAATTATCAAGCGGAGGTTTGCTAGTCGCAATTCGTGAGACTATGGAAGCGCGCGCGATCACAAGATTTGTCCGGCTCTCGCCGCAAAAAGTTCGGCTGGTGGTTGACCAGATACGTGGCAAGGGAGTTGAGGAGGCCCTCAATATTCTCAAGTTTGTGCCCAAACGCTCGGCCGACGTTATCGCGAAGACGCTGCGTACGGCGGTTGCCAATGCGGAGAACACCCAGAGCGTCGATGTCGACCGCCTTTTCGTCAAGCGAGTGAAGGTGGACGGCGCGGGCATGTGGAAACGGTTCATGCCGCGGGCGCAGGGCAGGGCGACCAAGATTCGCAAACGGCTCAGTCATATTACAGTAATTCTGGATGAAGCCAGCGAGAGGAGTTAAGGGCTGATGGGGCAGAAGACACATCCAAAAATGTTTCGTCTCGGGGTGATCGAGACTTGGGACTCCAAATGGTTTGCCAAGCATGATTATCCGAAACTGCTTCATGAAGACTTTCGGATCAAGAAGTTTTTGAAAAGCCGCCTCTATCACGCGGGCATCGCGAAAATCGAAATCGAAAGAGCGGCGAACAAGGCCAAGATCAATATTCACACCGCGCGCCCGGGAATCGTTATCGGGAAAAAGGGCGCGGAAATCGAGAAACTCAAGGAGGAATTGACCAAGCTCACCCACCGCGAAAGTTACATCAATATTCACGAGGTCCGCCGCCCGGACCTCGACGGGCAGTTGGTTTCGGAGAACGTCGCGTTGCAGTTGGAAAGGCGGGTGGCGTTCCGCCGGGCGATGAAGGAAAGCGTCTCGCGGGCCATGCGCATGGGCGCGCAAGGGGTAAAAATCCAGTGCGCCGGCAGGTTGGGCGGCGGCGAAATCGCGCGCACGGAATGGTACCGCGAAGGGCGCGTGCCGCTACACACGCTGCGCGCCGATGTCAACTACGGTTTTGCCGAGGCGCGCACCACCTACGGCGTGATCGGCGTCAAGGCTTGGATCTTCCGCGGCGAGGTTTTGACCGAAGAGGAGCAGCAGCAAAAAGCGATGCTGGGCGGCTGAGCCGGGCGAAATTCTGAATATCGAAGATTGCCAAAATGCTGGAACCGAAAAAAGTAAAATATCGAAAAATTCAAAAGGGCCGCCGGCGCGGCACCGCGCACCGGGGGTCGACTCTGGCGTTCGGAGAGTACGGCCTCAAGGCGGTCGAGCGCGGTTGGATGACGGCGCGGGAGATCGAAGCCGCCCGCGTCGCGCTGACCCGTTATCTCAAGCGCGGCGGAAAAGTCTGGATTCGTATTTTTCCCGACAAGCCATTGACCAAAAAGCCCCTAGAGACCCGCATGGGAAAGGGCAAAGGGCCCCTGGAACTATGGGTCGCCGTGATTCAACCAGGGCGGATCCTGTTCGAAATGGAAGGGGTCGAAGAGCCGCTGGCGCGCGAAGCGTTCCGGCTGGCGGGTCATAAGTTGTCAATTGCGACGATGTTCGTGGAACGGAGGGGCTTGGCCCATGCAAGCTAAAGAGCTGCGCGAGATGAGCGCCGACGATCTCAATCAAAAGAGCGCCGAGCTGCGCGAGGAGATCGCCCATTTAAGGCTCAAACGGGCCGCGAGCCAGGCGGAAAACCCGATGAAACTGCGCGACACGCGGCGGGATTTGGCGCGCGCTGAAACTGTGCTCAGAGAAAAGGCGCTTGAGACGAAGAAAGGCGCGGCATGAACACGAGAGGATTGAGAAAGGAGCGCAGCGGCGTGGTCGTCAGCGATCGCATGCAGAAAACGGTGGTGGTTTCCGTAGAGCGCACCGTCATGCATCCCAAGTACAAGAAACATCTTCGCCGTCGCACCAAGTTCAAAGTCCATGACGAGAGTAACCAGTGCCGCGTCGGCGATCGTGTGCTGATCGTCGAGTGCCGGCCGCTGAGCCGCGACAAACGCTGGCGCGTGAGCAAAGTCGTTGAGCGTGCCAAAACCGCGGAAGTAAACCGGTCCAGCGGAGACAAAGCTCAGGCGGCGGTCTAGGTCAAATCGGAAGAGGTTGATTCATGATCCAGATGCGAACGGTGTTGGACGTGGCGGACAATTCGGGGGCGCGCAAGGTCCAGTGCATCAAGGTGCTGGGCGGCAGCAAGCGCAGGTATGCCTCCATTGGGGACATCATCGTGGTATCCGTGAAAGAAGCGAATCCTAACGCAAAAGTAAAAAAGGGCGAGGTCACCAAGGCTGTGGTGGTGCGCACGGCGAAAGAAATCGGGCGTCCGGACGGGACTTATATCCGCTTCGACGTCAACTCCGCGGTTTTGATCGACAACCAGAAGGAGCCGGTGGGGACGCGTATCTTTGGCCCGGTGGCGCGCGAGCTGCGGGCGAAGAAGTTCATGAAAATTATTTCATTGGCGCCTGAAGTCCTGTAGTTAGAGATCAAGGAGAAACAGCGCGTGCAGATTCGTAAAAACGACAGCGTAATGGTGATTGCGGGCAAGGAGCGGGGCAAAACCGGGAAGGTGCTGCGCGTGCTGGTGGACAAGGAACGGGTGATCATCGAAAGAGTCAATATGGTCAAGCGGCACAGCAAACCGCGGGGCCCGCAGCAAACCGGCGGCATTTTGGAGAAGGAAGCCTCGATCCATGCGTCCAACCTCATGATTATGTGCGACAAGTGCAATGCCCCGGTGCGCATCGGCCATAAGGTGCTCGGCGACGGCAAGAAAATTCGCCTCTGCCGGCGCTGCGGCGAGGCGTTCGAGTAGTGGAATGATCATGGCGCGATTGGAAGACAAATATCGGGAAGACGTGGTGCCGGCGATGATGAAAGAGTTCGGCTACAAGAATGCCATGCAGGTGCCGCGTCTGGAGAAGATCACGCTGAACATCGGGTTGGGCGAAGCGACGCAGAATATCAAGCTGCTCGACACCGCGGTGGTGGAGCTCGCGGCCATCGCGGGGCAAAAACCGGTGGTGACCCGCGCCAAGAAGGCCATCGCCAATTTCAAGCTGCGCGAGGGAGTGCCCATCGGTTGCATGGTGACGCTGCGGCGCGAGCGGATGTATGAGTTTTTGGATCGGCTGATCCATGCCGCGCTGCCGCGCGTGCGGGATTTCAAAGGGATCTCGGACCGCTCATTCGACGGAAGGGGCAACTTTTCATTGGGCCTGAGAGAGCAGATTATTTTTCCCGAAATCCAGGCGGACAAGGTGGAAAAGGCGCATGGCATGACGGTCACGATCGCCACCACCGCTAAGACGGACCAGGAAGGCAGGACGTTGCTTAAATTGATGGGTATGCCGTTCGGCGGCTAAGGAGATAAGGGAGTCTACCATTGGCAAAGACATGTCTTCGGATCAAGGCTGAAAGGCCGAACAAATTCAAGGTTCGGGAGTACAATCGCTGTCCCCTGTGCGGCCGGGCGCGGGCCTTTTACCGGCGTTTTCGCATGTGCCGGCTGTGCCTGCGCGATCATGCGCGCAAAGGACATATCCCGGGCCTGATCAAGGCTAGTTGGTAGGGGCTGGAGAATATTATGTCAATGACCGATCCGATCGCCGACCTGTTGACGCGAGTCCGTAACGCGACCCGGGCGCGCCACCAAAAAGTCGCGGTGCCCTGGTCGCGGCTCAAAGAGAACATCGTCAAAATTTTGATTGAAGAAGGATATTTGAAAGAATTGAAAAAGGTCAAGGCGGCCCAGGGCGGCGGCGATGACCTGGTGATCCAGCTCAAATTCGACCGCGAGAACCGTCCGATTATTTCCGGGTTGAAGCGGGTTAGCAGCCCGGGCCGGCGGGTTTATGTCGGCGCCCAGGGGATCACCCCGGTACGCAAGGGACTCGGCATTCATATCCTGTCGACGCCCAAAGGCATTCTGGTCGACCGCGAAGCGCAGAAGGCGAACGTCGGCGGCGAGCTTCTTTGCTCGGTCTGGTAGTTAGAGTTGAGGTGAACTTTGTCTCGTATCGGAAAGCTTCCTGTTGCGATTCCCAGCGGCGTTAAAGTCGCGGTGGATACCGGGTCGGTTCATGTCGAGGGGCCGAGGGGAAAGTTGCTGACGGCAATTCCCGCCGGAGTCAAGGTTGAGGTCGATGGCAATCTGGTGCGCGTCGAAAGAGAATCGGATGAGCGCAAAAATCGCGCGCTGCACGGACTCACGCGCAAGCTGATCGCCAACATGGTGCAGGGAGTGAGCCAGGGGTTTACCCGCGTGCTGGAAATCAACGGCGTCGGCTATCGCGCCGAGGTAAAGGGCAGTGAGATTCATATGACGCTGGGCTATTCCCATCCGGTGGTGTTTCCGTTGCCGGCGGGAGTGACGGCGACGGTAGAGCGCCAAGTTATCGTTACGCTCACCAGCGCCGATCGCCATTTGCTCGGCGAGATGGCGGCGAAAATTCGCAGTCTGCGGCCGCCGGAACCCTACAAGGGCAAGGGGATCAAGTATCGCGAGGAGTTCATCAAACGCAAGGCCGGAAAAGCCGTAGGCTCAGCGGCCGGAGCGTAAAAATTGAGGCAGTAAGATGGCGAGCAATCAGAAAAAGACCGGCCGGCGGCGGCGTCAAGAGCGAGTGCGCAAGAAAGTCTTGGGGACCGACGCGCGCCCGCGGGTCTGCGTGTTTCGCAGCAATAAACATATTTACGCTCAGGTCATTTCGGATGACTGCGGCACGACCCTGGTGTCGGCGTCGACGCTTTCCGCTCAGTTGCCCGGCGCGGCAAAGGGCAAGATCGGCAAAGGGGTCGAGGCGGCTAAGCAAGTGGGGCTGGCGCTGGCAAAAATTTGCCAGGAAAAAAAGATCACTCGGGTAGTTTTCGATCGCAACGGGTTTCTCTTCCACGGGCAGGTAAAAGCGGTGGCGGATGGGGCGCGTGAGGGTGGACTGGAATTCTAACGGACGCAACAAGGGTGAGGTGGTTTTGGAACGAATCGATCCGCAAGGTTTAGAGCTGAAGGAAAAGGTCGTGCACATCAGCCGGGTGGCGAAAGTCGTCAAGGGCGGCCGCCGTTTCAGCTTTAGCGCGCTGGTGGTGGTAGGGGATAATCACTCGCTGGTAGGTTATGGACTCGGTAAAGCCAAGGAAGTTCCCGAGGCGATCCGCAAGGGGTTGGAGCAAGCCAAGAAAAGCCTGATCCGGGTGCCGGTTGCCGAAGGCACAATCCCGTTCGAAGTGACCGGCAAGTACGGCGCCGGTTACGTCATCCTCAAGCCGGCGTCCAATGGAACCGGGGTGATCGCGGGTGGCGGGGTACGCGCGGTGGTGGAGGCGTCGGGGATTCAGAATGTTTTGACCAAATGCATCGGCTCCAACAACCCTCATAACATGGTCAAGGCAACCATTGAGGCGTTGCGCGACCTGCGTGACCCGGCAGAGATCGCGGACCGCAGAGGAAAGGCCTTGGCGGAGATTCGCTGACTATGACACTCGATGACCTAAAACCGGCGGCCGGTTCGAATCGGAAACGCAAGCGCGTCGGGCGAGGAGACGGCTCTGGCCATGGCAAGACATCGTGCCGCGGCCACAAGGGGCAAGGAGCGCGGTCGGGCGGCGGCACCAAGCCAGGGTTCGAAGGCGGGCAAATGCCCTTGCAACGCCGTCTACCCAAGCGCGGCTTTCATAATCCGTTCCGGATCGAAATGTCGGTGGTCAATTTGACGCAGTTGGAATCGTTTCCCTCAGGGGCCGAAGTGACACCCGAATCGCTGTGCGCGCAAGGTTTAGTGCGCGGGAAAAACCCGCGGATTAAGATTCTTGGCGATGGTTCGTTGTCCAAGCCTTTGACGATCAAAGCGCATGGTTTTTCCGCTCAAGCCAAAGCGAAGATCGAAGCTTCAGGGGGAAAGGCCGAGGTGATAGCCGTCCATGCTTAGCGGTTTTCAGAACGCGGCCCGGGTGCCCGAACTCAAGCGCCGATTGCTCTTCACGCTCGCGATGCTCGCCGTCTACCGGCTCGGTGTCCATGTGCCGACGCCGGGCATCGACCGCCACGCCATGGCGGCTTTTTTCGAGCAGCAGAAGGGCAACCTTTTGGGTTTTCTAAACCTTTTTTCCGGCGGTGCACTGGAGCAGTTTTCGGTTTTTTCCCTCGGCATCATGCCTTACATCAGCGCGTCGATCATTCTTCAGCTTCTCACCGTGGTTTTCCCCTATTTGGAAAGGCTATCGAAGGAAGGTGAGGTGGGCCGGCGCAAAATCACTCAGTACACGCGCTACGGCACAGTGGTGCTTTCGATCATTCAAGGCATCATGATCAGCGTCGGACTGGAGGGGACACGGGGACCGGGCGGCTTTAACCTCGTTCTCACTCCCGGGTGGAATTTCCGCCTAATGACGGTCATTACGTTGACTTCGGGCACGGCCTTCATCATGTGGCTGGGCGAGCAAATCACCGAACGCGGCATCGGTAACGGCATATCTCTCATCATCTTTGCCGGCATCGTCGCGCGGCTGCCCTCGGCGGCAGGCACCACACTGCAGTTCGTGCGCGAAGGCGAAATCGGCGTGCTCGTTGCGCTGGTCATAGTGGTATTGACCGTGGTCGTAGTCGGCGTTATTATTTTCGTCGAACGGGGCCAGCGGCGCATTCCGGTGCAATATGCCAAGCGCGTGGTCGGGCGCAAAATGTACGGCGGCCAAAGTTCTCATCTGCCGCTCAAGATCAATACTGCCAACGTGATACCGCCGATCTTCGCTTCGTCAGTGCTGATTTTTCCCGCCACCCTGGCGCAATTCGCAAGCTTTACCTGGGTGCAGGCGGTGGCTGGCTCGCTGGCTCCCGGTCAATGGCTGCACGATATCGTCTTCGTCGCCCTGATTATCTTTTTTGCGTTCTTTTACACCGCCGTAGTGTTCAATCCGGTGGATGTCGCTGAAAATATGAAAAAATTCGGCGGCTACATTCCCGGCATCCGCCCGGGGCCAAAGACCGCCGAGTTCATCGAGCGCGTGCTTTCGCGCATCACTCTGAGCGGGGCGATTTATCTGTCGATAGTTTGCTTGTTGCCGACGCTTTTGGTCGGCCAGTTCAACGTGCCTTTTTACTTTGGCGGGACGGCGCTGTTGATCGTCGTCGGTGTCGCCCTGGATACGGTAGCGCAGATGGAGACCCATTTGATCAGCCGCAACTACGAAGGCTTCATGAAACGAGGGCGGCTGCGCGGGAGAAGGGGCTAGGATTGGCGGCCGGCGCGCGCGTGGTATTGCTTGGACCTCCGGGAGCGGGTAAGGGGACCCAAGGGAAGTTGCTCGAGGAAAAGTTCGCGGCCTCGCAAATTTCAACGGGCGATATCCTGCGCAAGGCGGTGGCCGAACAGGGCGACCTGGGCAAGCAGGCTTCTGAATATATTCACCGCGGGGAATTGGTTCCCGACAAGTTGATCATCGACCTGGTGGCCGAGCGGCTCAAGGAGAAAGACTGCGACAAGGGATTTGTGCTGGACGGTTTTCCGAGAACCCTCGCTCAAGCGCAGAGCCTCGAAGAAATATTGAAAAGAATGGGGCTGGCGCTCAATTGTGTTTTTTCGCTGCAGGTGCCCCATGAATTAATCGTCGAGCGGCTGTCGGGACGGCGCACGTGTAAAGGTTGCGGCGCGCTCTATCATGTGGTTTTTGATCCGCCGAAGGCGGCGGGAACGTGTAATCGTTGTGGAGGTGAGCTGCTTCAGCGCGATGACGATCGCGCGGAGACCATTAGCAACCGTCTCAAAGTCTACGATAATCAGACGGCGCCGCTAGTGAGCTATTACCGGGAACGGGGCTTGTTAAAGAGTATCGACGGGGTCGGGAAGGTTGAAGACATTGGCAAGCGGGTGATTCAGGCACTGGGGGATGTCGCGGCGTGATTTCGCTCAAATCGGAACGAGAGATCGAGATCATGAGGCGCGCCAACGTCATTGTTGCGGAGATATTGCAGGAACTGAAAGAAAAGGTCGTTCCGGGAGTGACGACCCTGGAGCTGGATAGCGTCGCCGAAGAGCTGACGTTAAAAAACAAGGCGCTATCCGCGTTTAAGGGATACGAGGTGGCCGGACGCGTCTTTCCCCGCTGCCTGTGCGTATCGATTAACGAAGAGATCGTTCATGGAATTCCGACAAACCGAGCGCTGCGCGAAGGCGACATCGTTGGATTGGACTTCGGGGTCCTCTATAACGGCTTTTATGGTGACGCTGCGTTGACCGTTGGTGTCGGGCGGGTGAGCGAGGAGGCTCGCCGCTTGATGGAGGTCACCGAGCGCGCCCTTTACAAAGGCATTGAGCAGTTGCACGACGGAAAACGATTGGGCGACTTGGGTTCCGCGGTGCAGCAGGTTGCCGAGGGCGCGGGCTTTTCCGTCGTCCGCGCGTTCGTCGGGCATGGCATCGGCAAAAGACTGCACGAGGAGCCGCCGGTGCCGAATTACGGCGAGCCCGACCGCGGCGTGCGCCTGCGCGAGGGCATGGTGCTAGCCATCGAGCCGATGGTTAACGCCGGTAGCCACGAAGTCGCGATGAAAGAGGACGGTTGGACGGCGGTGACCAAGGACGGCAGCTTGGCGGCGCATTTCGAACACTCAGTCGCTGTAACAAGGAATGGTCCGTATATTTTGAGCCAGGTTTAGGTTTTAGAAGCCCTGACTTATATAAGATCGCTGTACCTCGTATGCCAAAAGCAGACGCCATCGAAGTCACCGGTAAGGTCTTGGAAACGCTCCCCAACGCGATGTTTCGCGTGGAGTTGGAAAACGGCCACAAGGTACTGGCTCATATATCCGGCAAGATGCGCATGCACTATATTAAAATCCTCCCGGGGGATAAGGTCAAAATAGAGTTGTCTCCCTACGACTTGGCTCGGGGAAGAATCGTTTTCCGGGAGCGCTAAGAAAAAGAGGAGCGGTTGTGAAAGTTAGAGCGTCGGTCAAAAAGATTTGTAATAAATGCAAGGTCATTCGGCGTAATGGCGTCGTGCGGGTGTTGTGCGTCAACACCAAGCACAAGCAGAGGCAGGGGTAGTAAAAGGTTCAAGGTTCCAGGGTTCAAAGTTCAAGGTGCCTCCAATTTGAGATGTGAGATTTGGGATTCCGAACGGAGTGATGACATATGGCACGTATTTCAGGGGTAGATTTACCGAGGGCCAAGAGAATGGAAGTCGCGCTAACCTATATCTATGGGATCGGGCGCAGCACGTCGCGGAAAATTCTCGGGCAAGCCGGCATCTCTTTCGATCTCAAGAGCGACGATCTTTCCGACGATGATGTCGTAAAAATCCGCCAGATCCTTGACCAGGGGCACAGGGTCGAAGGCGATCTCAGGCGGGACATTACCGCTAATATCAAGCGCCATCTCGACATGGGGTCGTATCGGGGGTTGCGCCACCGCAAAAATCTGCCGGTACGCGGGCAAAGGACCCACACCAACGCGCGCACGCGCAAGGGGCCGCGCAAGACCGTGGCGGGCAAGAAGACCGCGCCCTCTAAGGGTTAAGTGCTGTTAGGAGACCATGATGGCAAAACGCGAAGAAGCTACAGAAGAAAAAACCGAAGGCCAGACCGAGCAGAAGCCAGGGGAAAAAGCGGCGCGCAAGAAGCGTGGGCGCAAGAATATCGCCGAAGGGGTGGTGCATATTCACTCGACCTTCAACAACACGATCGTTACCATCACCGATCACCAGGGTAACGTGATTTCGTGGTCCAGCGCAGGGGCGATGGGCTTCAAAGGGTCGCGCAAAGGGACGCCCTTCGCCGCCCAACAGGCGGCGGACAGCGCGGCCAGGAAGGCGATGGACCACGGTCTGCGCAGCGTGCAAATATTCGTGCGAGGACCGGGCGCTGGGCGGGAGTCGGCATTGCGCGCGCTGCAATCCGCCGGGATCAACATCAGCCTGATCAAGGATGTCACGCCGATTCCCCACAACGGATGCCGCCCGCCGAAGCGGAGGAGAGTATGACGGTGAAGGTCGAGGATCGAAGATCGAGAATAGAGGATAGAGCGCGATGCGCACTCGTCGATCTGCTATTCTCAAACCAAGGAGGAAGGATTGGCTAGATACACCGAATCGGTTTGCCGTCTCTGCCGGCGCGAGAACCTGAAGCTCTTTCTCAAGGGCGAGCGTTGCTATACGGATAAGTGCGCCATTGAGCGGCGCAACTATCCGCCCGGGGAGCATGGCCAGGGACGGCCGAAATTTTCCGAATACAGCATTCAGCTGCGCGAAAAGCAGAAAGTCAAGCGCATGTACGGCCTCATGGAGAATCAATTCCGGCGCACGTTTGCGCAAGCGGCGCGCACCAAAGGCATCACCGGCGAGACGCTGTTGGTGCTACTCGAACGGCGACTCGACAACGTTGCTTACCGACTCGGATTCGCCAGTTCGCGGGCGGAGGCAAGAACCCTGGTGCGGCACGGCCATATTTTGGTCAATGGGAAAAAAGTCAATATCCCCTCCTATATTGTTCAGGCCGGCGATGTGGTGTCGGTAAGGGAACGGAGTCGCCAGATGGCCCGTGTGCTGACGGCCATGGAAGGGGCGCAGCGGCGCGGAGTGCCCGAGTGGGCGGAATTGGACCGGGACACTTGCAGCGGCAGAATCAGGCTCTTGCCCACCCGCAGCGATGTCACGATGCCGATTAACGAAAAACTGATCGTAGAGCTGTATTCGAAGTAATCTTCGAATCCTGGGAGACGCTATGTCGACAACGTACAGGCATTGGACGGATTTAATTAGACCCAAGCAATTGGAGGTCGAAGAGAAAACCCTGACTCCTAACTATGGAAAATTTTACGCCGAACCCTTCGAGCGCGGCTTTGGCCAAACCGTCGGCAACGCGCTGCGCAGAGTTCTGCTTTCCTCCCTCATGGGAGCGTCCATCGTTGCGGTCCGCATCAAGGGGATTCTGCACGAATTTTCGACGATTCCGGGCGTAACGGAGGATGTCGCCGACATCATTCTAAACCTTAAGGAAGTGCGGCTGCGGCTGAGCGACGGTGAGCCGCACACGCTCAAGATCGAGGCGAAGGGCGCGGGCACAGTCACAGCCAAGGACATCATCGTGCCGCCGTCGGTTGAAATCCTTAATTCAGACCACAAGATCGCTACGCTTTCCCGGGACGCCAAGCTTGAGATAGAAATGACCGCCAAGCTCGGCCGCGGCTACGTGCCGGCGGAACGAAACAAGGAGGAAGGGACGCCGGTGGATACGATTTATATCGACGCCATCTTCTCGCCGGTTCAGAAAGTCAACTTCACGGTCACCAACGCGCGCGTCGGTCAGCGCACCGACTACGACCGGCTGGTGTTCGATGTTTACACCGACGGCAGCGTTAAGCCGGACGACGCCATGGCCTACGCCGCGAAGATTCTCCAGGACCAGCTTGGCATCTTCGTCAATTTCCAGGAAGAGCCGCGGGCGGAAAAGCGCGATGACGGTCCCGCTGTCGCGTTGAACGACAACCTGTTCCGCAGCGTTGACGAACTCGAGTTTTCGGTTCGTTCGCAGAACTGCCTGCAAAACGCGGATATCAAGTATATCGGCGAGTTGGTGCAGAAGAGCGAGCAGGAGATGTTGAAGACCAAGAACTTTGGCCACAAATCCCTCAACGAGATCAAAGAAATTCTTCGTGAAATGGGGCTCGAACTGAGCATGAGAGTCGAACATTTTCCGGCGCGGGACGAGCTCGACGCGCGCAAGCGCGCCACGGTTAAGGAGCCGGCTTAAATCATGCGCCACCGCAAATCGGGCAGACAACTCAGCCGCAACTCAAGCCATCGCTGGGCGCTCATGCGCAATCTCATCACCGCGTTGCTGCGCGAAGAGAAGATCCAGACCACCGATCCGAAAGCGAAGGAGCTGCGCCGTTGGGCCGACCGCGTGATCACGCTCGGCAAAGCGGGGAGCCTGCACGCCCGCCGCCAGGTCTTGGGAATTGTCCAGGACAAGGCCGTCGTGCGCAAGCTCTTCGACACTATCGCACCGCGGTTCAAAGAACGCCCCGGCGGCTACACCCGCATCATCAAGATCGGCTGGCGCCGCGGCGACGCCGCGCAGATGTCGTTGATCGAACTGGTGGCCGGTGCCGACGAAGCCGCCGCAGGAAAATCAGGCGGCGCGAAGAAGAGCCGAAGGGCGAGGCGACAGCAAGCGGCGAAAGAAGCGGAGGCAGCTGCTTAGGGATTACTCGGCAACCCTTCAATCCTGTCCTGAATCTCAATTACTGGAGCGGCGGCCCGTCTTTCAGCTCGGCGATCGTTGCGCTGCGATTAGCCTCTAGCGCTGGGTTGGGTGCAGCTCTCAGGCAGCATAACGGATCACCTCAAGCTCGGCAGTACGATCTGCTCGAGCGAGTAGGATGTCGATGCGTGCCATGACAGCATCTTCAATGAGGTACTCGCGGCATCCTCCGCACTGCAAAACTGGCAGTTGCTTCAAAATCACAATACGCTCCTCTGACAGTTTAAAGGGCAAATCGGTGGTCATTGGACCCATGCGAGCGCCGCATACCGTGCACTTCATAGGGACCTCCTTCGGGTCTTTAGATCCGCTTCCCACTCTTCCGCGCTTGGATAGTACGCCGTGACGACTCTGACGTTCTGCCCATCCATATCCGCGCCAAACAGGACGTGGAACCGCTCTTCACCTCGTTGCCCCACCAGCAGATAGCTCGGAAGGTATTTGTCTTCTGGATACTCCTCGACGAGCTCGTAGCCGTCGGCTGCCTGGACGATCATCTCGCGGGAAATGACTCTCTGTCCAAGGCGCATATTAACATGATAAGTCCAAAAAATCCGACCGCCGCGAATGCACTCACGAACGAAAGATAGAGGATCGTCGGGAAGTTTTCGTTCCGCCACGTTTCATGTATAGCTGAAGTTTCTCGGATCGTCTAACGCCGCGCAGTTGTCTTTGATCGAACTGGTGGCCGGTGCCGACGAAGCCGCCGCCGCGGGAAAATCGGGCGGCGCGAAGAAGAGCCGAAGGGTAAGGTGCAAGCAACCGGCGAAAGAAGCGGAAGCAGCCGCTTAGAGACTACCCGGCAAACCTTCGATCCTATCCTGAATCTCAATTACTGGAACGCTGTCTAAAGGACGAACGCGATGCCGCTAAGCTGCGCCGCCAGCTTAAGCGGCGGGTTATGTGGCGGACCCGGTCAGGCTGTGCTTTGCAGAGGCCCACTGCTCCGCTAGAGTTTTGAGTGCAGGTCCTGACTCAGGCCAGTTATGAAGCATCGCTGGGTCAAAATCTGCACCGTTCGGCCATACGAGCGTGTGGACCTCTGAATCGAGGCGAACCTGATCAAAAAGTGTGGGCTCTTGCAGAGGACCGTGCAGTTCCCCTTTCAGGACAGGACGGAAATCGATGATTTGAGACGTACCGTCATCAAAATGTACGCGCAGCGTAAACGGCGCGACTTTTCGGAACGATGAAATCCGATAAATTTCATGAGTCATAGATAGGGCCCTCACTTTAACGGTTCAATCTTAATGGCCGGACGGTCCTGTTGCAACGTCTGCCAGTTCGACAATAACTCTTCCTGATGCAGCTCTGCCCAGGCCAAAACGAGGCGCTCCTGACGCCTCGGAAGGGAACCAGCCAAACGCTCGATCTTGCCGATATCGTAGATTCCAACATGGTCTGATAGGGTCTGATAGTACGCGTGAAAGTGAGGCATATGATGCGGTCCTCCGGCCTCGACGAACATGCGAATGATAATTCCGAAGAATCTAGAAACCTCTGGCATCACTTGTCCATTTAGTAGACCGCCGGGTTAGCTGTTGCCAACGCCTGAAGCCTTCTCGGGAAAAAAGATCCATCCCTCCGCATAGGCATCTTCAAGCTGATCATTCTTAGGCTCGATTACGGTCCAGGTGTCTATCGCACCCAGGAATACCAACCCAGTGAGAGCTGCGATGAAAGCATCGGCCGCATGATCTCTCTTGCCCGTGTCTACAAGTCTGCTCCGCATCTTTTCGTTGGCTTCGATGCGAAAAGCGGAGATCATCGCCTCGACAAGAGTACGTCGCGTGATTTCATCGGTCTTGTACGAGTATGTCTTTTCCGTGGACTGCGCCCCATTGACTGGAGAGAAAATCTGAGAATTTGAGGGTGGGTGTGATCGGCTCAACCAGCGGGTAGGATGGACCCGCAGAAGGAGTCGATCGATGGGAAAACAACGACGGAAGTTTGAAGCTGGGTTCAAGCAGCAGATTGTTCAGGAAGTGGATTCGGGTCTGTTGTCGGTCAGCGCCGCCAGCCGCAAGCACCAGATCTCGGGCAGCGTGATCGATCGCTGGCGGCGACAAGCAGGGCAAGGAGGTCTCGATCCCGCGCCCTCGCCACGTGAGAGATTGCTAGAGCGGGAGAACCGGGAGCTCAAGGAGAGATTGGCCGAGCTGTACCTGGAGGTTGATCATTTAAAAAAACTCGGGGATTGGCTACGCCGGCACAAAAGCGTCAGTACCTCCGTGATCACCGCGGAGAGTTTAGCTCGATTGTCCAAGGGACCCAAATCATGAACCTGGCATCGAGCAGTTATTACTACAAGCCCAAGACCGGGGTGGATGGACAAGCCAGCAGTGACGCCGAGCTGCGGGATCATATCGAACGGATACAGGGAGAGTTTGTGGGCTACGGTTATCGGCGCCTGGGCAAGCAGCTTCGCCGTGAAGGGATCTGTGTCAACGACAAACGGATTCGCCGTGTGCAGCGACAATACCAGCTATTTCCCATACGCTGGCAGAGTTTTAAGATTACCACCACCGATTCGAATCATGGGCACAAGGTCTATCCGAATCTTTTAGCCGAACTGACACTGACAGGCACCAACCAGGCCTGGGTGGCCGACATCACCTACATCCGAATCTTTAAGGGGTTTGTCTATCTCGCAGCTCTACTGGATCGTTATTCGCGCAAGGCGATTGGCTGGGCAATCTCCAAGCGCATTGATGCCGAGTTGTGTTTGGCGGCTCTTAAAAGCGCCCTGGACAAACGGCAGCCGTCGGCTGGATGTATTCATCACTCCGATCGCGGCGTGCAGTATGCTTGTCATGAGTACGTGGCCATGCTCGAAGGGGCTCACATGAAGATCAGTATGTCGCGCACCGCCAATCCCTACGACAACGCCCACATGGAATCGTTCTTCAAGACGTTAAAGTACGAGGAGGTGCATCTGTCGAACTACGAAACCTTTGATGATGTCACCCAACGGCTTCCCCATTTCATCGAAGAGGTGTACAACAAGAAAC